>NZ_CAJYES010000134.1 GCF_913773995.1 uncultured Pseudacidovorax sp. | reverse complement strand
CTCAGGGTGTCGGTCGGTAGGGTCTGAAGCTACCGCCGATGCCTGTCGATGTCCCTACATCCCGGCTCCTCGCCCTTTCTCACAGGTTGGTTGATGGAAACCAAACCATACAAGCCTGTCGAAGCCTCGCACGTCAAGGTTGTATGACGCGGGCTGATGCGGGCCGGGACGACCGGACCTTTGCGCCGCGCGCCGCTCTGCCCTTCGATAGGCTCAGGGCGAACGGATTCGGGGCGGTGGCGCAATCTCGGCCGTTCAGGCGCAGCGTCGGCGGAGGATGCCGGTGTGCGTGCGGAGGTGCCATTCGCGGCGCCGTGCAGTGTCCCAAGCACGTCGATGGAGAGCGAGCACCCGTCTCGTGCAGCAAGCCGGTCAGCGCGAGCGTGCACCGGGAGCGCGCATGCCGGCGTCCTCTGCCGCGTTAGCGCCCATCCCACCCGCGCCCCCTGCCCGGCCACGCAACCCACGCAACCCACGCAACCCACGCAGCGCACGACACGCACGCCACGTTGCGCCACGCCACGTTGCGCCGCGCGAACCACGAACCACGAACCGTAATCCAAAGCTCAGGACTTGCGCCGTCCAGAACCCACCCCGAGCAGACCGGATGCGAGCCCCGGCCCCCCCAACCTCAGCCTTCCAGGTTCTTCCCCACGATCCCGGCCAGATCGAACATCGACACCTGGTCGCGACCGAACAGCGGACGCAGTTTGTCGTCGGCGTTGATGGCGCGCTTGTCCTTCGCGTCCTGCAGGCCGTTGGCCTTGATGTAGTCCCACAGCTTCTTGATCACCTCGGGCCGGGCCACCGGTTCCGGACCGATCACCGCCGCGAGCGCCGCACTGGGCTGGCGGCCCGCTGCGGCGCTGGTCTTGCGCGGGGCCTTGGGAGCCGCCGCCTTCTTGGCCGCCGGGGCCTTGGCGGCGGTCTTCGTCGCACTCTTTGCAGCCGCCTTCTTGGCAGCTGGCACTCGGGCCGGCGCCGCCGAGGCCGTCTTGCGCGGCGGGAACTTGGAGGCGCGCGGCTCGAACTCGAACGTCACCTTGCCCTCTTCCGCATTCCAGGCCAGGAAGGCCTTGAAGGACCGGCGCGTGCGCATGCTGACGAACTTGTCGAGCAGGTCCGTCTTGCCGGTGGCCAGCAGCTTGCGCATCTGCTCCTCCTCCACCGGCTGCTGCAGGATCACCTTGCCGGTCTTGAAGTCGCAGCTGGGCGTGGGATGGTCGGCCGTGGGCACCGAGCGTTCGCACACATAGTTGGCGCCCAACTCGTGCACGCCCGCGCCGCACTTGGGGCAGGGGCCCAGCGAGGGCGCGGCGCCGAAGTCGATGATCTCGCCGGTCTCGGCCGGGTCCTTGCCGTCGTCGCCGAAGTCGAACTCCAGCTTCCAGTTGTGGTCCTCCTCGCTGTGCTTGAGCACGATCTCGGCCACGAAGGGCCAGCCGGCCTTGGAGCGGAAGCCTTCCAGCGGGCCGATGTGCTTGTTGGCCACCAACTGCTCGGACTCGGCCAGTTCGAAGGTGCGGCCGGCGGGCGACTTGGTGAAGGAAAAGCCGCAGGCGTCCTGCCCGCTGCCGGACTTGCCGGTGCACGCGAAGCGCCGGTAGTTCTCACGCACGATGCCGCCGCAGTTGGGACACGGCGCCGACAGCGTGGCGTAGTCGCCGGGCACAGTGTCGCGGTCGTATTCCTTGGCCTTGCGCACGATGTGCTCGGTCATGCCCGCGATCTGGCGCATGAACTCGTCGCGGCTCAGGTGGCCCTGCTCCATCTGCGCCAGCTTGTGCTCCCACTCGCCGGTCAGCTCGGGCTTGGAGAGTTCCTCCACGCCCAGGCCGCGCAGCAGCGTCATCAGCTGGAAGGCCTTGGCGGTGGGGATCAGCTCGCGGCCCTCGCGCAGCATGTACTTTTCGTTGAGCAGGCCTTCGATGATGGCGGCGCGGGTGGCCGGCGTGCCCAGGCCCTTCTCCTGCATGGCCTCGCGCAGCTCGTCGTCGTCCACCAGCTTGCCGGCGCCTTCCATGGCGCCCAGCAGCGTGGCTTCGCTGTAGCGCGCCGGCGGGCGGGTCTTGAGGGCCTTGACCTCGGCGCTCTCGGTGTTCACCTGCTCGCCGGGCTTCACCGGCACCAGTGTCTTGCCGTCCTTGTCGTCGTCGTCGGTGGCGGCTTCCTTGCCGTAGATGGCCAGCCAGCCCGGCTTGACCAGCACTTTGCCGTCGGAGCGGAAGCTGTGCTTCTTGCCCGCCGCTTCCACAGTGCTGATGCGCGTCGTGACCTGGAATTCGGCGCTCGGAAAGAACACCGACAGGAAGCGCCGTACCACGAAGTCGTAGAGCTTCTGCTCGGCGTCCGACAGGCCGCTGGGCGCCTGCAGCGTGGGAATGATGGCGAAGTGGTCCGACACCTTGGCGTTGTCGAACACGCGCTTGGTGGGCTTGACGTAGTTCTGGTCGATGGCCTGCTGCGCGAAGGGCGCCAGGTGACGCATGCCGCTGGTGGCGAGCATGCCCATCGTGTCCTTGACCACCGGCAGGTAATCCTCGGGCAGGGCGCGCGAGTCGGTCCGCGGATAGGTCAGCGCCTTGTGGCGTTCATAGAGCGACTGTGCCAGCGCCAGCGTGGTCTTGGCCGAAAAGCCGAAGCGGCTGTTGGCCTCGCGCTGCAGCGAAGTGAGGTCGAACAGCAGCGGGCTGGCCTGGGTGGTGGGCTTGCTCTCTTCGGTGACCGTGGCGGGCCGGCCGCGCACCGCCTCGGCGATGGCGCGGGCCTCGGCCGCCGTCCACAGGCGATCGGCGCGCTGCTCGGGGTCGGGTTCGCCATTGGGCAGCAGCGGGGCGTTGGCCTTCTTCCACGCCGGGTCGAAATACTTGCCCGGGTACTGGCCGGCCTGCGCCTGGAAGACGGCATGGATCTCCCAGTAGTCGCGGCTGACGAACTTGCGGATCTGCTCCTCGCGCTCGACCACGATGGACAACGTGGGCGTCTGCACTCGGCCGACGGTGGTCAGGAAGAAGCCACCGTCGCGCGAGTTGAAGGCCGTCATGGCCCGCGTGCCGTTGATGCCCACCAGCCAGTCGGCCTCGGAGCGCGAGCGGGCGGCATCGGCCAGGCCCTGCATCTCGCGCTCGGAGCGCAGGCGGTCGAAGCCGTCGCGGATGGCCTGCGGCGTCATCGACTGCAGCCAGAGCCGGCGAATGGGCTTGCCCAGCGGCTTGGCGCCGCCGGCGTACTGCTCGATCAGCCGGAAGATCAGCTCGCCCTCGCGGCCCGCGTCGCAGGCGTTGACGAGCTGCGTCACGTCCTTGCGGCGGGCCAGGCGCACCACGGCGTTCAGGCGGCCCTTGGTCTTGTCCACGGGCTTGAGGTCGAAGTGCGGCGGGATCACCGGCAGGTGGGCGAAGCTCCACTTGCCGCGCTTGACGTCGTACTGCTCCGGGGCCTGGATTTCCACCAGGTGGCCCACGGCGCTGGTCACGACGTAGTTGTCGTTCTCGAAATGCTCGTCGTGCTTGTCGAACTTGCCGGACACGGGCGTGAGCGCGCGCACGATGTCCTGCGCCACCGACGGCTTTTCCGCAATCACCAAGGTCTTCGTCATCTGGAAATCTCTCATGGGCAAGAGCCGCCAGGGGCCCGGACGGACCGGCACCTTCGGGGACAAAACACCAGCGCCCACGATGGACGGCGGCGGCCGGCGACGCGCCGGACGGCTCTCTATACTCTGCGCCTCTCGCGCACGTGCGCATGCGCGCACATGTGCACATCTCAAGCTATCAGAACTCGGCGATGCCCTCCAAATCCCCTTCTTCGCCCGCCCCCACTGCCGGCCGCCGCATCCAGACACGGCGCTCCGGCGTGCATGGCAAGGGGGTGTTCGCGACGCAGGACATCGCCGCGGGCGAGCTGGTGATCGAGTACACAGGCGAGGTCATCAGCTGGAAGGAGGCGCTGCGGCGCCATCCGCACGACCCGGCCCAGCCCAACCACACCTTCTACTTCCACATCGATGACAAGCATGTGATCGATGGGAAGGTGCACGGCAACTCGGCCAAGTGGATCAACCACTCCTGCGGGCCCAACTGCGAGACCGAGGTCGAGGACGGCCGCGTGTTCATCCGCGCGCTGCGCGACATCGCTGCGGGCGAGGAACTCAACTACGACTACGGCCTGGTGATCGACTCGCCGTACACGCCCGAGCTGCTGGCCGACTTCCCCTGCTGGTGCGGCTCGCCCGACTGCCGCGGCACGCTGCTGGCGCCGCCGGAGGACGCCGAGGCCGTGCCCGGCAAGGGTGGCAAGAAGAAGAACAAGGGGAAAGCGAAGAAGACGAAGAAGGCCGGGTCCGGCAAGAAGGCGGAAAAGTCGGCCAAATCCGCCAAGTCGGATAAGAAGGCGGGCACCAAGGCCGACGCCGGGGCCAAGGCCCGCAAGAAGAAGGCGAAGGGCAAGGCCTGATGGCCGCCACCACGTCGCAGGCCTGGCCCATCGACGCGCTGCGGCAGGCCCTGGCAGCGCAACTGCCCGGCCTGGGTGTCGAAGTCGTGACCCAGATCGACTCCACCAACACCGAACTCATGCGCCGTGCCCGGGCCGGCGACACGCGGCCTGTGCTGCTCGTGGCCGAGCACCAGACCGCCGGCCGCGGCCGGCTAGGTCGCCAGTGGGAAGGTGGCGCACCCCAGGCGCAGGCGGCCTCGCTGATGTTCTCCCTCGCCCTGCCGCTCGCGCCGCGCAGCTGGTCGGGCCTGTCGTTGGCGGTGGGCGTGAGCGCGGCCGAGTCGCTCGATCCGCTCGGCACGGCGGGCGTGCAGATCAAGTGGCCCAACGACCTGTGGGTGCAGGACCGCAAGCTGGCCGGCATCCTGATCGAGACCGCGTCCACCGGCCATGCTGCGGCGGGGCCGCGACAGGTGGTCATCGGCATCGGCATCAACATCGGCCCGCGGCCCGCCGAGGCTATGCGCACGCCGCCTGCCTGGGTTCGCCAGTGGGCGCCGCAGGCCGAGCCGGCCAACGTGCTGCTTGCCCTGGCGCCTGCACTGCTGGCCGAGGTGCTGCGCTTCGCCGACGAGGGTTTCGCGCCCGTGGTGCCGCGCTTTGCGGCGCGCGACGCGCTGCTGGGTCGCGATGTGCACCTGAGCGACGGCACCGCCGGCCGCTGCGAAGGCGTGGCGCCCGGCGGCGAGCTGCGCATCGCCACCGCCTCCGGTCTGCGGCTGGTGGACAGCGCCGAAGTCAGCGTGCGGCCCTTGGGCCAGGCCTTCTGAGCGACCCATGCTCCTGCGCCTGTTCGTCATCGCCCTCGTGCTGGCCAATGCCGGCTACTTCCTGTGGGCCCGCGGCGACCTGGCCGGCTTCGGCCTCGTGCCCGCGAGCCTGCGCGAGCGCGAGCCCCAGCGGCTCAACACGCAGATCCGGCCCGAGCTGCTGGAGGTGCGACCCGCGCCGGCCGACGCGCCGGCGGCCCCGGCACCCGACCCCGCCAGCTCCTCGCCAGCGCGCTGAGCGGGCCAGATGTCAGCCCTCCGGGGGCTCTGTATCGAAGCGCACCGTAAAGCGCGTACCGGGCGGATGCTGCCCCGGATGCGCCTCCTGCAGCAGCACCTGCGCCCGGTGCTGGCCGGCGATCTCGCGCACGATCGGCAGGCCCAGACCCGAGCCGTCGGCCTCGTTGCCCAGCACGCGGTAGAAGGGCTCGAACACCAGCTCGCGCTCGGCCTCGGGGATGCCGGGGCCGTTGTCCTCCACCTGCAGCAGCAGCACATGGCCGAAGGGGTCGGCCAGCACCCGTGCCGTGATGACGCCGGGCCGGCCCGGCGCGGAGGGCGTGTAGTTGATGGCGTTGTCCAGCAGGTTGCGGATCAGCTCGCGCAGCAGCGTGGGATTGCCCGGCAGCGTCACGCCGGCCGCGCCCGGCTGCGCGCCGTCGTAGCCCAGGTCCAACGACTTGTCCATGGCGCGCGGCAGCAGCTCGCGCACGGCGTCGATGGTCAGCCGGGCCAGATCGCAGGGCTGGCGCGCCAGCACGCCGGCACCGCCCTCGGCCCGGGCCAGGGCCAGCAGCTGGTTGACGGTGTGCGTGGCGCGCATGCTGGCGCGGCCGATCTGCTTGAGCGACTGCTTGAGCTCGTCGGCGTTGGCGCCCTCGCGCTGGGCCAGGTCGGCCTGCATGCGCAGGCCGGCCAGCGGCGTCTTGAGCTGATGGGCCGCGTCGGCCAAAAAGCGCTTCTGCGTGCCGATGGAGTCGTGCAGCTTGGTCAGCAACTCGTTGAGCGAGGACACCAGCGGCGCCACCTCCAGCGGGATCGAGGTGGCGTCGATGGGGCGCAGGTCGTCGGGCTGGCGCTCGCGGATGCGGTCCTCCACCACCGACAGCGGCTTGATGCCGCGGGCCAGTGCGATCCACAGCAGCATGACGCCCAGCGGCACCAGCGCGAACTGCGGCAGCAGCACGCCGGTGATGATCTCGCGCGCATGCGCGGCCTGGCGCGCGCGGGTCTCGGCCAGTTGCACCAGCAGCAGGCTGGCGCCATCCGCGTCCTCGGGTTCGGCGATGGTCTCCGGCAGGTCCGACGCCCCTTCGGTGGCCAGGGCGATGCGGCCGGTGAGGGCCAGGCCGGCATTGCCCGGCCGCACCCACAGGTGGGCAATGCGCACCTCGCGGCCCTGCATCTGGCCGTCGTCGATGTAGACCACGCCGGGCACGGGCGTCTGGGCCAGGTGCGGCCCGGGCAGACCGCCAGTGCCGGCCAGCCGCCGGCCCTGGGCATCCAGCACCTGGAACCAGACGCGGTCGTCTTCGCTGCCGCGCAGCACCTCGGTGACCAGCGGCGGCACGTCCGGTGCGCGGCCCTGGGCGGCGGCGCGTGCGGCTTCGGCAGCGATCAGCCGCACGCCGTGGGCCAGCGCCCGATCGTAGGGCGCGTTGGCGATGCCCTGGGCCACCAGCCAGGTCAGGCCGATGCTCAGCAGGATGAGGACGATGGCCGGCGCCAGCAGCGAATCGAGGATTTCGCCGAAGAGTGAGTTCTGGGCGCGCTGGAAGAGCTTCATGCCGATTGGGGGAAAGGGGACCGCGCCCCCGTGCGGGCAGGTCGCCGCTGCGCGGCGCGGCCGGCGGGTTCAGGGCAGATGCAGGCACCGCGCCGCACTGGCCGCCCGCCCGTCACCCGTCGATCTTTTCCAGGCAATAGCCCAGGCCGCGCACGGTGGCGATGCGGATCGGGCCCTTCTCGATCTTCTTGCGCAGCCGGTGCACGTAGACCTCGATGGCGTTGAAGCTCACTTCCTCGCCCCATTCGCACAGGTGCTCCACCAGCTGGTCCTTGCTGACCAGGCGGCCGGCGCGCTGCAGCAGCACCTCCAGCAGGCCGAGTTCGCGTGCGGACAGCTCGACCATCTTGCCGTCGATGGTGGCCACCCGGCCCGCCTGGTCGTAGACCAGCGGGCCATGCCTGATGGCGTTGCTGGTGGCGCCCATGCCGCGGCGCGTGAGGGCGCGCACGCGGGCCTCCAGTTCCTGCAGCGAGAAGGGCTTGGCCATGTAGTCGTCGGCGCCATGGTCCAGGCCCTTGACGCGCTCCTCCACCGAATCGGCGGCGGTGAGCACCAGCACCGGCACCTGCGAGCCCCGCGCCCGCAGGCGCTTGAGCACCTCCAGGCCATGCAGCTTGGGCAGGCCCAGGTCGAGGATCAGCAGGTCGAACTCGTTGTTGGTCATGAGCGCCGCATCGGCCTGTGGGCCGGTGGCCACATGGTCGACGGCCGCGCCCGAGGTGCGCAGGCTGCGCAGCAGGGCATCGGCAAGCACCTGGTCGTCTTCGGCGATGAGGATGCGCATGGGGGCTCTCTGGAGGGTGGCGGATTCTAGGAGCCGCAATACGCTTCGAGCCCCAGGGCAACCACCGTCGCCACCTCGTCGCCGACGCTGGCGCGGAACTCGGCCTCGGCCCGCGCGACGCAACGGCGGAAGGCCTCCAGCCAGGCCAGGCCGTCGGCGGTGAAGACGATGCGCCGGGCCCGCGCGTCCAGCGGATCGGCCTCGCGACGCACCAGGCCCCAGGCCTCGCACTGGTCCACCAGGGCGCCCATGGCCTGCTTGGTCATGCCGGCCGATTCGGCCAGCTCGACCAGCCGCGAGCCGCCGCGCGCCAGGTGGCGGGTGATGTGGATGTGCGCCGCCGTCACCTGCTGGCGCGCCGCCAGGTTCGACAGCGCCAGCGGCACCTCCACGTCATGGGCCATCAGTTCGTAGACGCGGGCGTCGAAGCGACGCACGGCATGACCGAGCAAGCGGCCGAGGTGGGTCTGGCGCCAGTCGTCGTCCTTTGGCTCTGCAAGGTCCATGGCAAATGGTAAGCCAAACTGACGAAAAAACGGCTTGGCAGAAAAATACTCGCCCCTACACTACTGTTCAAGCATCCAGCCTGTAGATCAAGACAGGCACCCATCCACACCTCAAGGAGTCACTCATGGACGCACCCGTCAAGGCCGCCAACAGCGAAAAGGCAAAGGCCCTGCAAGCCGCACTGGCCCAGATCGAAAAGCAGTTCGGCAAGGGCACCATCATGCGCCTGGGCGAGGGCGAGAAGATCGAGGACATCCAGGTCGTCTCCACCGGCTCGCTGGGCCTGGACATCGCGCTGGGCGTCGGCGGCCTGCCGCGCGGCCGCGTGATCGAGATCTACGGCCCGGAGTCGTCCGGCAAGACCACGCTGACGCTGCAGGTCATTGCCGAGATGCAGAAGCAGGGCGGCCAGTGCGCCTTCGTGGATGCGGAGCATGCGCTGGACATCCAATATGCCCAGAAGCTGGGCGTGACCGTGTCGGACCTGCTGATCAGCCAGCCCGACACGGGCGAGCAGGCGCTCGAAATCGTCGACAGCCTGGTGCGCTCGGGCGCCGTGGACCTGATCGTGGTCGACTCGGTGGCCGCACTCACGCCCAAGGCCGAAATCGAGGGCGAGATGGGCGACAGCCTCCCCGGCCTGCAGGCCCGCCTGATGAGCCAGGCGCTGCGCAAGCTGACCGCCACGATCAAGAAGACCAACTGCATGGTCATCTTCATCAACCAGATCCGCATGAAGATCGGCGTGATGTTCGGCAGCCCCGAGACCACCACCGGCGGCAATGCGCTGAAGTTCTACGCCTCGGTGCGCCTGGACATCCGCCGCACCGGCACCATCAAGAAGGGCGACGAGGCCATCGGCAA
This sequence comes from uncultured Pseudacidovorax sp., assembly GCF_913773995.1. Lineage (GTDB taxonomy): Bacteria > Pseudomonadota > Gammaproteobacteria > Burkholderiales > Burkholderiaceae_C > Xenophilus. Next base: position 119,193 of record NZ_CAJYES010000134.1, on the reverse strand, counting down.
CGAGACCAAGGTGAAGGTGGTCAAGAACAAGGTGAGCCCGCCCTTCAAGACGGCCGAATTCGACATCCTGTTCGGCGAAGGCATCAGCCGCGAGGGCGAGATCATCGACATGGGCGTCACGGCGCGCATCGTCGAGAAGTCGGGCGCCTGGTATGCCTACAACGGCGAGAAGATCGGCCAGGGCCGCGACAACGCCCGCGAGTTCCTGCGCGAGAACCCGGCCCTGGCCGTGGAGATCGAGAACAAGGTGCGCGAGAGCCTGGGCATCAGCCTGCTGCCCACCGACGGCGTGGTGGACGCGCCCGACGCGGAGTAAGCCAGCATGTGGAGGGCGTCCGGGCGCCCCCGCGCCCCGGATGGGCGCAGCCCGCAGGACGACGACACGCGACCCGGGCGCAGCGCCGGAGCGCGCCGCCCTCGGGACCCACAGTCGCCCTCGCCGGACGGCGCGGCCCCTGTCGATGCCGCACCCGCGCGTCGGCGGCCGACGCTGTCGCTCAAGGGCCGCGCCCTCCAACTGCTCAGCCGCCGCGAGCATTCGCGGCTGGAGCTGGAACGCAAGCTGGCGGCCCACGAGACCGAGCCCGGCGAGCTGGCGAAGGTGCTCGACGAACTGCAGGCGCGCGGCTTCATCGACGAACAGCGGGTCATCGACTCGCTGCTGCACCAGCGCGCCGGACGCCTGGGCACCAGCCGCCTGCGGCAGGAGCTTGCTGCGAAGGGCGTGGATGCCGCAGCAGCCGCAGACGCCCTGGCAGGCTTGAAGGAGTCCGAACCCGCGCGCGCACGCGCCTTATGGCTCAAGCGCTTCGGCAAGCCACCGACCGATGCCCGCGAGCGCGGGCGCCAAATGCGTTTCCTGCTGGCGCGTGGTTTTTCGGCAGACGTGGCAGCACGGGCGATGCGCGCCCTTCCGGACGAGGACGACGGCGAGGCACACTGAACTCCCTGGCCCGGACTTTGCTGTGGGAAGTAGAAAACGATCAAAAGTTTTCTCCGGATGCACCAAGCGTGTAAATTCGCTTTCACATCCGCCCCATTTCCGTGCTCGCGCCCACCAACACCCCGCCCACGCCCCACGGCACCCATTCCGTCGCCCAGCGCATCGCGCAGGCGCGGCCGCAGCTGTCGCGCCTGCATCGGCAGGTGGCGGATGTGGTGCTGGCCCAGCCGCTGCAGGTGGCCACGCTCTCCATCGACGAGCTGGCGGCGCGCGCGGACGTGTCGGTCGCCACGGCCAACCGCTTCGCGCGGGCGCTGGGTTTCGACGGCTACCCGGCCTTCCGGGCCGAGCTGGTGCGCGGCTTCGAGGCGCTGCTCGCGCCGGTCGAACAGTTGCGCAGCCAGGTCGAATCCGGCCCGGCCAGCGCGGCGGACGCCTTCGCCAGCGCGCTGGAGGAATGCCGCCAGAACATCGAAGGCACCCGCCAGGCGCTGACGCCTCAGGCCTGCGAGGCCGCCGTGGCGCTGCTGCGCGAGGCCCGCACCATCTACATCGCCGGCTATGGCGCCAGCGCCTGGCTCGGCGGACTGTTGCAGCACGGACTGGAAACCCACTGCGACGACGTGCGCCTGCTGGCCAGCGCCGCGGGCGCCACCCACGCCGCCCGCGCACTGGCCCGCAGCACGCCACAGGACCTGGTGGTGGCCATCAGCTTCCCCCGTTACCTGGCCGACACCGTGGCCCTGGCCGAGCAGGCCCGCGCCCGCGGCACGCCGGTGCTCGCCATCACCGACCATGCGGCCTCGCCGCTGGCGCCGCTGGCCGATGTGGCCCTCTTCGCCCAGGCCCGCAGCCGCTTCCGCGCCAATTGCGAGAGCAGCGTGCTGGCGCTGATCGAAGCCCTGATCATTGCTCTGTCGCTGCAAAGCCGCGAAGCGCTGCAGGCTGCACGCGGCACCGCCGAGGCCATCGCGCCATGGATCTGGAACACGCGCACCGGCCGCCGTGGCGTCGACCCCAAGGACCTTTCCGCATGATTCTTCCCGCCCTCGCGCTGCACGGCGGCGCCGGCACCATCACGGCCGCCAGCCTCAGTGCCGATGACGCCCGCGGCTACCACCGGGCGCTGCACGACATCGCTGCCGCGGCCCAGGCCCTGCTGCTTGATGGCGGCAGCGCGCTCGACGCCGTCTGCCTGGCCGTGCAGATGCTGGAGGACTGCCCGCTGTTCAATGCCGGCCATGGCGCCGTGTTCACCCACGCTGGCACGCACGAGCTGGACGCCGCCGTGATGGACGGCCGCGACCTGCGCGCCGGCGCCATCGCGGGCGTGAGCCGGCTGCGCAATCCGGTGCACACGGCGCGCGCCGTGATGGAGGACGGCACCCATGTGCTGCTGGCCGGCGCCGGGGCCGAGGCCTTCGCGCAGGAGCGCGGCCTGGCCTTCGTCGACCCGACGTACTTTTCCACCCCCATGCGCCGCGAGCAGCTGGAGCGCGTGCGCGCCGCCGGCCGCGTGGTGCTGGACCACGACGGCGCCACCGCCGTGGCCGAGGCCCCGCGCAGTCCGCTGGACGAGGACCGCAAGATGGGCACCGTCGGCGCCGTCGCCGTCGACCGCCATGGCCATCTGGCGGCCGCCACCTCCACCGGCGGCATGACCAACAAGCGCGTGGGCCGCATCGGCGACTCGCCGCTGATCGGCGCCGGCACCTATGCGGACGACCGCTGGGCGGCCGTCTCCTGCACCGGCAGCGGCGAGATGTTCATCCGCGCCGCTGCGGCCTACGACGTCTGCGCGCGCATGCGCTATGCCGGCCAGTCGCTGGCCGAGGCGGCCGACGCGGTGGTCCACCAGAGCCTGCCCGCGCTGGGCGGCACCGGCGGGCTGATCGCGGTGGACCGTCATGGAAACCTCGCCCTGCCCTTCAACACCGAGGGCATGTACCGTGCCCATGTGCGCGGCGCCGAAGCGCCCGTCACCGCCATCCACCGCTGAATCCGACATGAGCACTGCCATTGCCGAGGCGCCCGCCGCCACCCGTGCGGCCGTCGCCCTTCCCGAAGGCCGCGTACTGCAGGTCGACGACCTGAGCGTGCGCTTCGCCACGAGAGAGCGCACCGTCGACGCGGTCAAGCACCTGGGCTTCCACGTGGACCGTGGCGAGACGCTGGCCATCGTGGGCGAGTCGGGCTCGGGCAAGTCCGTCACCTCGCTGGCGCTGATGCGCCTGGTCGACTACGGCGGCGGCCACATCCTGAACGGGCGCATGGCCCTGCGCCGGCGCAATGGCGAGGTGCTGGACCTGGCCCGGGCCTCGCAGGCCACGATGCGCGGCATCCGCGGTGCGGACATCGCCATGATCTTCCAGGAGCCGATGACCTCGCTCAACCCCGTCTTCACCGCCGGGGACCAGATCGCCGAGGCCATCGCCATCCACCAGGGCAAGAGCCAGACGGCCGCCCGCGCCGAGGCGCTGCGCATGCTGGAGCTGGTGCGCATCCCCGAGGCGCGCGAGGTGCTGCGCCGCTATCCGCACCAGCTCTCGGGCGGCATGCGCCAGCGCGTGATGATCGCCATGGCGCTGTCGTGCAAGCCGCAGCTGCTGATCGCCGACGAGCCGACCACCGCGCTGGACGTGACCATCCAGGCGCAGATCCTGGCCCTCATCGCCGAGCTACAGCGCGAGATGCAGATGGGCGTGGTCTTCATCACGCACGACATGGGCGTGGTGGCCGAGGTGGCCGACCGCGTGCTGGTGATGTACCGGGGCGACAAGGTGGAGGAAGGCCCGTCGGCGCAGCTCTTCGCGGCCCCGGCCCATCCCTATACCCGCGCCCTCCTGTCGGCGGTGCCGCGGCTGGGCGCCATGCAGGGCACCGACCGGCCTGCCCCCTTCGAGCTGCTGCGCGTCGATTCGGCCGAAGGTGCGGTCTCGCCAACGCCCGAGCACGACACCGTCCGCCACGATGCCGAGCCCATCCTGCAGGTGCGCGACCTGGTCACACGCTTCCCGTTGCGCGGCGGCTGGCTGCAGCGCGCGACCCGCGAGGTGCATGCGGTGGAGAAGGTGAGCTTCGACCTGCGCGCCGGCGAGACGCTGGCGCTGGTGGGCGAATCGGGCTGCGGCAAGAGCACCACCGGCCGCTCGCTGCTGCGACTGGTGGAGAGCCAGCGCGGCAGCATCCGCTTCGACGGCCGCGACGTGCTGGCCCTCAAGCCGGCCGAGGTGCAGGCGCTGCGCCGCGACATCCAGTTCATCTTCCAGGACCCGTACGCCTCGCTCGATCCGCGGCTGACGGTGGGCTTCTCGATCATGGAGCCGCTGCTGGTGCACGGCCTGGCCACCAAGGCCGAGGCCCAGGCGCGCGTGGAGGCGCTGCTCACCCGCGTGGGCCTGGCGCCCGAGCATGCGCAGCGCTACCCGCACGAGTTCTCCGGTGGCCAGCGCCAGCGCATCGCCATTGCGCGCGCCCTGGCATTGCAGCCCAAGGTGGTGGTGGCGGACGAGGCGGTGTCGGCACTGGACGTGTCGATCCAGGCGCAGATCGTCAACCTCATGCTCGAGCTGCAGCGCGAGATGGGCATGGCCTACCTATTCATCTCGCACGACATGGCGGTGGTGGAGCGCATCGCCCACCGCGTGGCCGTGATGTACCTGGGCCGCATCGTCGAGATCGGCCCGCGCCGCGCGGTGTTCGAAAACCCGCAGCATCCCTACACCCGCAAGCTGATGAGCGCGGTGCCGGTGGCCGATCCGTCGCGCCGCCACCAGCCGCGGGCGCTGCTGCAGGGCGAGATTCCCAGCCCCATCTTCCCGGCCGGCCACGAGCCGGAAGTGCCGCCGCTGGTGCAGGTCGGCCCGGATCATTTCGTGGCGCCGCCGCAGGGCTGACGCCCGATGCGCCTTTTCCTTTTTCGTTCCCCTCGTCTTCTGAAGGAGCTTCGCATGCAACAACAGCGTCCCCACCGCATCGCCGCCGCCCTGGCCCTGGCCGGGCTGGCGGGCTTCGCCGCCTCGGCCCACGCCGCCAAGGACATCGTCGTGGCCGTGCAGTCCAACTTCACCACCACCGATCCCTACGACGCCAACGACACGCTGTCGCAGGCCGTGGCCAAGTCCTTCTACCAGGGCCTGTTCGGCTTCGACAAGGACATGAAGATGCAGCCGGTGCTGGCCACCGGCTACACCGTCAGCAAGGACGGCCTGGTCTACACCGTCAAGCTCAAGACCGGCATCAAGTTCCACGACGGCACCGACTTCAACGCCGAGGCAGTGAAGGCCAACTTCGACCGCGTGACCAACCCGGACAACAAGCTCAAGCGCTACAACCTCTACAAGAACATCGCCAAGACCGAGGCGGTGGACCCGACCACGGTGCGCTTCACGCTGAAGGAAGCGTTCTCGCCCTTCATCAACTCGCTGGCCCATCCGTCGGCGGTGATCATCTCGCCGGCTGCGCTGGCCAAGTACGGCAGCAAGGGCATCGCGCAGAACCCGGTGGGCACCGGCCCCTTCAAGTTCGTCGAGTGGAAGTCCACCGACTACCTGAAGGTCGCCAAGTTCGACGGCTACTGGCGCAAGGGCTACCCCAAGATCGACTCGATCACCTGGCGGCCGGTGGTGGACAACAACACCCGCGCCGCGATGATGCAGACCAACGAGGCGCACTTCGCCTTCCCGATGCCGCCCGAGGCGGCCGCGACGCTGCAGGCCAAGCCGAGCCTGGAGGTGACGAGCGCGCCGTCCATCATCCAGCGCTACATCTCGATGAACGTGCAGCAGAAGCCCTTCGACAACCCGAAGGTGCGCGAGGCGATCAACTACGCCATCAACAAGGAAGCCCTGGCCAAGGTGGCCTTCTCGGGCTACGCGATCCCGGCCGAGGGCGTGCTGCCCAAGGGCGTGCAATACAACACCAAGCTCGGCCCCTGGCCCTATGACCCGAAGAAGGCGCGCGAGCTGCTGAAGGAGGCGGGCTATCCCAACGGCTTCGAGAGCACGCTGTGGAGCGCCTACAACTACAGCACCGCGCAGAAGGTGATTCAGTTCGTGCAGCAGCAGCTGGCACAGGTCGGCATCAAGGTGCAGGTGCAGGCCCTGGAAGCCGGCCAGCGCGTTGAACGCGTGGAGAGCGCGCAAGACCCGGCCACGGCGCCGGTGCGCATGTACTACGTGGGCTGGTCCTCGTCGACGGGTGAGGCCGACTGGGCGCTGCGTCCGCTGCTGGCCTCGGAGTCCTTCCCGCCCAAGCTGTTCAACACGGCCTACTACAAGAACGAGCAGGTCGATGCGGACATCCAGAAGGCGCTGGTGACCACCGACAACACCGAGAAGGCCAAGATCTACGCCGATGCGCAGCAACGCATCTGGAAGGACGCACCCTGGGCCTTCCTGGTGACCGAGCAGCTGCTGTCGGTACGTGCGCGCAACCTGGCCGGCTTCTATGTCATTCCCGATGGCAGCTTCAACTTCGACGAGGTCGAGCTGAAATAAGCCCACCCCCGTTGCTTGCTCACTTCGTGTAGCCGCCTCCCCCCTCGAGGGGGCGCACCCGGCGGCCCGGCAAAGCCGGTTCCGCGGGTGCGCTGGCATGGCCTGCTCCGCGGCCGCTTGATCTTTGAAAGTGCGCTTCTTTTGTGTGGCCGGCTGCACCAGGCGTGAGAGGCAAGTGCCGCGGCGTGGTCCGTCGCCACCAGCGCATTTCATCTGTCCGAGCCTGTATCGCGCTTCCTGCCTGAGCCACCTGTATCTCCATGCTCCACTACGTCTTCCGCCGCCTCTTCGGCCTTGCTCCCACGCTGCTGATCGTGGCGGTGCTGGTCTTCCTGTTCGTGCACCTGTTGCCCGGCGATCCGGCGCGGCTGGCCGCGGGCGTGGACGCAAGCCCGGAAACGGTGGAACTGGTGCGCCAGGACCTGGGTCTGGACAAGCCCCTGCCCCAGCAGTTCGTCGCCTTCTTCAACCGCCTGCTGCATGGCGATCTGGGCACGTCGCTGCGCACCAAGCGACCGGTGTCGGAAGAGATCGGAGACCGCTTCATGCCCACCTTCTGGCTCACCGTGACGAGCATGGTGTGGGCCACGCTGTTCGGCATGGCCATCGGCATCGCGTCGGCCGTGTGGCGCAACCAGTGGCCCGACCGGCTGGGCATGGCGCTGGCCGTCTCGGGCATCTCCTTTCCAGCCTTCGCGCTGGGCATGCTGCTGATGCAGCTCTTCTCGGTGCAGCTCGGCTGGCTGCCCACCGTGGGCGCCGATTCGTGGCGCCACTACATCCTGCCTTCGCTCACGCTGGGCGCGGCCGTGGCGGCCGTGATGGCGCGATTCACCCGCGCCTCCTTCATCGAGGTGATCGGCGAGGACTTCGTGCGCACCGCCCGCGCCAAGGGCGTGCCCGAGTCGTGGATCCTGTTCAAGCACTGTCTGCGCAATGCGCTGATCCCGGTCGTCACCATGATGGGCCTGCAGTTCGGCTTTCTGCTGGGCGGCTCCATCGTGGTGGAGGCCGTCTTCAACTGGCCCGGGCTGGGCCGCCTGCTGGTGGACGCGGTGGACATGCGCGACTACCCGGTGATCCAGGCGCTGGTGCTGCTGTTCTCGCTGGAGTTCATCCTCATCAACCTGGTGGTGGACGTGCTCTACGGCCTCATCAACCCGGCCATCCGCTTCGGCAAGTGATGCAACCGGCCGACCGCACGCAGGCACCCCCTCCCACCATGTCTTCCCCTTCCTCCCTTCCCGCTTCCGACACCTCGGCCGCCGCCGCGGCGGCCAGCGGCGCGCCGCTGGCGGTGCGCTCGCCCTGGTCCGAGTTCTGGCGCAAGTTCAAGCGCCAGCCGATGGCGCTGGCCGCCCTCGCCTTCATCGTGCTGCTGGTGGTGGTGGCCGTGCTGGCGCCCTGGATCTCGCCCTACGATGCCGAGAACTTCTTCGACTACGACCGGCTCAACACGCCACCCTCGGCCGCGCACTGGTTCGGCGTCGATCCGCTGGGCCGCGACATCTTCAGCCGCATCCTGATGGGCGCGCGCATCTCGCTGGCCACGGGCTTCGTCTCCGTCGCGCTGGGCGCGGTGGTGGGCACCGCCCTCGGCCTGGTGGCCGGCTTCTATGGCGGCTGGTGGGACCGGCTGATCATGCGCATGTGCGACGTGCTGTTCGCCTTCCCCGGCATCCTGCTGGCCATCGCGGTGGTGGCCATCCTGGGCAGCAGCATGACCAACGTGGTGGTCGCGGTGTCGGTGTTCAGCGTGCCGGCCTTCGCGCGGCTGGTGCGCGGCAACACGCTGGCGCTGAAGAACCTGACCTACATCGAGGCCACGCGCAGCATCGGCGCGGGCGATCTCACCATCCTGCTGCGCCACATCCTGCCCGGGACGCTGTCGGCCATCGTCGTGTACTTCACCATGCGCATGGGCACCTCGATCATCACGGCGGCCAGCCTGTCCTTCCTGGGCATGGGCGCGCAGCCGCCCACGCCGGAGTGGGGCGCGATGCTCAACGAAGCGAGGGCCGACATGGTCAACGCGCCGCATGTGGCACTGTTCCCGTCGCTGGCCATCTTCTTCACCGTGCTGGCCTTCAACATGCTCGGCGACGGCCTGCGCGACGCGCTGGACCCGAAGATCGACCGGCTGTGAGCGACCGTCCGGCCGTGACCGAGGATGCAGGCACCGGCCGATGCGGCGGTGCCGGAAGCCCCATGGCGCGCGGCCCGAACTTGCCGCACATCGGGCATCTGCCCGCGGGTCCGCGCAACGCCATCACCGATGTCGCGGGCGTCACCGTCGGCCATGCCACGCTGGACCGCCCGGACGAGGACGTGCACACCGGCGTCACGGTCATGCGCCCGCACGCCGGCAGCCCCTACCTGCAGCGCGTGCCGGCCGGCGTGGCGGTGCTCAACGGCTTCGGCAAGAGCCTGGGCCTGATGCAGGTAGAAGAGCTGGGCGTGCTGGAGTCGCCCATCGCGCTGACCAACACCTTCGCCGTGCTGGCGGTGGCGCAGGCACAGATGCGCCAGTGCATCGCGGCGCATCCCGAATGCGGCCGAAGCTGGCCCTCGCTGAATCCGCTGGTGCTGGAGTGCAACGACGGCTTCCTCAACGACATGCAGCGCTTTGCCGTCTGCGAAGACGACTATCTGGCCGCCTGGCGATCCGCCGATGCCGACTTCGCGCAGGGTGCGGTCGGCGCGGGCCGCGGCATGTCGTGCTATGGGCTCAAGGGGGGCATCGGCAGCGCCTCGCGGCGCATCGCCGACGAGACCGGCGCGCTGCGCTGGACGGTCGGCGCGCTGGTGCTGAGCAACCAGGGACGGCCGGAGCAGCTGCAGGTGGCGGGCCGGCCGGTGGGTGCCTGGCTTCAGCAGGCGGGCGGGCTGGCGCCTGCGACGGGCCCGGAGCGCGGATCGATCATCATGCTGCTGGCCACCGATGCGCCACTGGACGCGCGCCAGCTTCGCCGCCTGGCCCTGCGCGCCGGGGCCGGCCTGGCGCGCACCGGCTCGGTGTTCGGCCACGGCAGCGGGGACATCGCGCTGGCCTTCTCGACCGCCTACGCGCTGCCGCAGCTTGCCGCTGAACCCATGCCGGCCGTCGCGCTGCTGCACGATGCGCGGCTCGACCCCTTCTTCCAGGCCGCGGCCGACAGCGTGGAGCAGGCCATCCTGTCCGCGCTTTGGCATGCGCCCACGCTGCGTGGCCGCGCGGGCCACGTGCGCCACGGCCTGTGCGAGCTGCTCGGCGACTGGCCGGTGGATGCGTTCGCGCGCTCGCTGCTGCCGGTCTCGGCATGACGCACGCATCCGCCCTTTCCTCGTGCCGACGCCGCCTCGGGCGGGGGCCGACTCCTTGCGCGAAGCGCCCGAATTCATGACCCACACCATCCTCATCTCCGTCGACATCGAAGGCGTCGCGGGCGTCTTCCATCCCGAGCAGACGCGCCCGGGCAACGGCGAGTACGAACGCGCCCGGCTGTGGATGACCGACGAGGCCAACGCCGCCATCGCCGGCGCCTTCGACGGCGGAGCCGAGGCCGTGGTGGTCAACGACTCGCACGGCAGCTTCCGCAACATGCCGGCGGCGCGGCTGGACCCGCGCGCCCGCATCGTGCAAGGCAAGCCGCGCTACCTGAGCATGGTGGCCGGCGTGGAGCGGCCCGGCACCGCGGGCGTGTGCATGGTCGGCTACCACGCCCGCGCGCATGCGCCCGGCATCCTAGCCCACACCATCAACAGCGGCGCCTTCGCCGGCATCCGGATCAACGGCGAGTGGCAGAGCGAGGCCACGCTCTATGGCGCACTGGCGGGCGAGTACGGCGTGCCCGTGCTCATGGCCAGCGGCGATGACGCCTTCATCTCGGAGACGACACCGCGCCTGCCCGGGACGGTCTTCGTGCAGACCAAGGAGGCGACCGGCATGAACAGCGGCGTCTCGCTGTCGCCCGAGGCCGCCTGCACGGCCGTCCGCGAAGGCGTGGCGCGGGCGGTCTCAGCGCCGGCCAGCCTGCGTCCAGTCCCGTTGCGTGTGGAAGGGCCGTTGAAGGTGGAACTGCACACCCAGACGCCAGCCCATGCCGACCTGTTCTGCCAATGGCCCAGCTTCGAACGCGTGGACGGCACCGTGCTGCGCTTCGACGCACCCACCATGGAGGCGGCGGTGCGCATGCTCAACTGCTGCTCGGCGATGGCGATGATGCTGCGCTGAGGGCCTCAGACCCCCAGCATCAGCCGCATGTTCTGCACCGCGGCACCGCTCGCGCCCTTGCCCAGGTTGTCCAGGCGGGCGATGACGACGGCATGCCGATGGTCTTCATTGGGGAAGACGCGGATCTCCAGGTCGTTGGTGTCGTTCAGGGCCTGCGGCTCCAGCTTGCCGTCTCCCGTCGGCGGCAGCACCTTCACGTACTGCTCGGGCGTGTTGCTCTTCGCGTAGTGGGCGGCCAGGGCGTCGTGCAGGTCGGCCGCCGTGGGCTTGCCGGGCAGCGCGTCCAGGTGCAGCGGCAGGTTGACCAGCATGCCCTGGCGAAAGTTGCCCACCGAGGGAATGAACACCGGCCGCGCCGTGAGGCCCGTGCAGGCCATGATCTCGGGGATGTGCTTGTGCTTGAGGCCCAGCGCGTAGGTCTCGAAGGCCGGGGCGGTGCCTGCCTCGTAGGCCTCGATCATGCTGCGACCGCCGCCCGAATAGCCACTGACCGAAGGCAGCGCGATGGGATGGTCCCTGGGCAGCAGGCCGGCGTCGACCAGCGGGCGCACGATGGCGATGGCGCCGGTGGCGTAGCAGCCGGGATTGGCGACGCGCTCGGCGGCCTTGACCGCGGCGGCATGGCCTTCGGCGAGTTCGGGGAAGCCGTAGACCCAGCCCGGGGCCACGCGGTGCGCGGTGGAGGCGTCGATGATGCGCGGCTTGCGCCCGCCCAGGCCGTCGATTAGCGCCACGGATTCGCGCGCCGCGTCGTCGTGCAGACAGAGGATGACCAGGTCGACGCCCGCCATCAGGTCCCGCTTGGCGGAGGCGTCCTTGCGCAGTTCGGGGGCGATGCTGACGAGCTCGATGCCGGGCATGCCGGTGAGCCGTTCGCGGATCTGGAGGCCCGTGGTGCCGGCCTCGCCGTCGATGAAAACTGTGGTCATGGCGGGATCCTCGATGGGGTGTTCTCCCCATGGACAGTGGGAAGACTACGTGATCGCCACAACGGCGCGAGGCCGCCATGACGCGGCGCACCATGATACATTCGCGGGCTGCTCCGCCGCTCCCGGCCGGCCGGCTGGCGTGGCCTGCGGACAACAGCACCTCCCATCCTCCGTTCCGAGAGACTCTTTCCATGAAGATTCACGAGTACCAAGGCAAGGAACTCCTTGCCAAGTTCGGCGTGCCTGTGCCGCGCGGCATTCCGGCGTTCACCGTGCAAGAAGCGGTCGAAGCCGCACAGAAGCTGGGCGGTCCGGTCTGGGTGGTCAAGGCCCAGATCCACGCCGGCGGCCGCGGCAAGGGCGGCGGCGTGAAGGTCGCCAAGTCGATCGAGGACGTGAAGGCCCGTGCGACCGACATCCTGGGCATGCAGCTGGTCACGCACCAGACCGGCGCCGAAGGCCAGAAGGTCCGCCGCCTGTACATAGAAGACGGCGCCGACATCCAGAAGGAGTACTACCTCTCCGCCGTGACCGACCGCGGCACGCAGAAGGTGGCCTTCATCGCCTCCAGCGAAGGCGGCATGGACATCGAGGAAGTGGCGCACAGCACGCCCGAGAAGATCGTCAAGGTCTTCGTCGATCCCCTCACCGGTATGACCGACGAACTCGCCAAGGAACTGGCCAAGGGCATCCAGCTGCCCGCCGACTCCGAAGCGCAGTTCATCGACGTCTGCAAGAAGCTCTACACCTGCTACATGGAGACGGACGCCTCGCTGGTCGAGATCAACCCGCTCAACCGTGACAGCAAGGGCAACATCATCGCCCTGGACGCCAAGTTCAACTTCGACGCCAACGCCCTGTTCCGCCACCCCGAGATCGTCGCCCTGCGCGACCTCGACGAGGAAGACCCCGCGGAAATCGAAGCCTCCAAGTTCGATCTGGCCTACATCAGCCTGGACGGCAACATCGGCTGTCTGGTCAACGGTGCCGGCCTGGCCATGGCCACCATGGACACCATCAAGCTGTTCGGCGGCGAGCCGGCCAACTTCCTGGACGTGGGCGGCGGCGCCACCCCCGAGAAGGTCACCGAGGCCTTCAAGATCATGCTGAAGAACAAGAACGTGAAGGCCATCCTGGTCAACATCTTCGGCGGCATCATGAAGTGCGACACCATCGCCACCGGCGTGATCACCGCCTGCAAGGCCGTGAACCTGTCCGTGCCGCTGGTCGTGCGCATGAAGGGCACGAACGAAGAGCTGGGCAAGAAGATGCTGGCCGAATCCGGCCTGCCCATCATCAGCGCAGACACCATGGCAGAAGCGGCCCAGAAGGTCGTGGCGGCCGTCAAGTAAGGAATCACCAGCCATGTCGATCTACATCAACAAGGACACCAAGGTCATCACCCAGGGCATCACGGGCAAGACCGGTCAGTTCCACACCGAGAAGTGCCAGGAATACGCGAACGGCAAGAATGCCTTCGTGGCCGGCGTGAACCCGAAGAAGGCCGGCGAGTCGATCTTCAACATCCCGATCTACGCCTCGGTCAAGGAAGCCGCCCAGCAGACGGGCGCGACCGTGTCGGTGATCTACGTGCCGCCGGCAGGCGCCGCTGCCGCCATCTGGGAAGCCGTCGAGGCCGACCTGGACCTGGCGATCTGCATCACGGAAGGCATCCCCGTCCGCGACATGCTCGAGGTGCGCAACAAGATGAAGGCCAAGGAAGCCAAGGGCGGCAAGAAGACGCTGCTGCTGGGCCCCAACTGCCCCGGCCTGATCACGCCCGACGAGATCAAGATCGGCATCATGCCCGGCCACATCCACAAGAAGGGCCGCATCGGCGTGGTCTCGCGCTCCGGCACGCTGACCTATGAAGCCGTGGCACAGCTGTCCGAGCTGGGCATCGGCCAGTCGTCGGCCGTGGGCATCGGCGGCGACCCGATCAACGGCCTCAAGCACATCGACGTGATGCAGGCCTTCAACGACGATCCGGACACCGACGCGGTCATCATGATCGGCGAGATCGGCGGCCCCGACGAGGCCGAAGCGGCCCAATGGTGCAAGGCCAACATGAAGAAGCCGGTGGTCGGCTTCATCGCCGGCGTCACCGCCCCTCCCGGCAAGCGCATGGGCCATGCCGGCGCGCTGATCTCGGGCGGCGCCGACACGGCCGATGCCAAGCTCGCCATCATGGAAGAGTGCGGCTTCAAGGTCACGCGCAACCCGTCGGAGATGGGTCGCATCCTGAAGTCGCTGATCTGATCGGGTGACCGAGCGCCTACCCTCTTGAGGGGGAGGCGCCGGCATCCAGGCGGAGCCGGAGGCGTCGAACGAACGCCGTGCCTTCAGCCACTCCATAAAAAAGCCGGAGGGCGCCCGTGGTTGTCGGAGACCGCAGGCGCCCTTCATCAATTCACTACACCGTGGAGGTAGCAAGCCGTGGAGATTCTTTCCAACCCTGATCTGTGGATCGGTCTGCTCAAGATCATCTGGATCAACATCATTCTTTCGGGCGACAACGCCGTGGTGATCGCCCTGGCGGCGCGCGCCTTGCCACCCGAGCAGCAGAAGAAGGCCGTCATGCTCGGCTCGGCCGCCGCCGTCGTGCTTCGGATCTTGCTGACCATCGTGGCGGTCAAGCTCCTGTCCCTGCCCTATCTGCAGATCATCGGCGGCCTGCTGCTGCTTTGGATCGGCGTGCAGTTGCTGGGTGGCGAGGACGAGGGCGAGGAAGGCGGCGGCAAGCAGCATTCCACGCTCGCCAGCGCCGTGCGCACCATCCTGATCGCCGATCTGGTGATGAGCCTGGACAACGTGATCGCCGTCGCCGCGGCCGCCAACGGCAGCATGGTGCTGCTGGTGTTGGGCCTGGCCATCAGCATCCCCTTGGTGATCTTCGGCAGTTCGCTCATGATCAAGCTCATGAACCGTTTCCCGATCATCATCGTTCTGGGCGCCGCCCTGATCGGCTGGGTCGGTGGCGAGACGATGGCGAGCGACGTGTCGCTGCATGACGCCGTGGCCGCCAATCCCTCGCTGCACTACGTGGCGGCCGCCGTCGGCGCCGTGGTGGTGGTGGCGATCGGCAAGCTGCTGGCGAGCCGCGCCCGCCAGCAGGCGGCGCAGCACTGAGCCCCATGGTGCGTCCGGCCGTCATCCCTCAGGACCTCGCCGGGCCGCCCTGGGAGTTCGCCGCGCAGACCGACACCGGCCGGCTGCGTCGCAACAACGAAGATTCGATCGCTTTCGACCCCCGCCTGGGTCTGGCCGTTCTCGCGGACGGCATGGGCGGCTACGCGGGCGGCGAGGTGGCCAGCGAGATGGCCGTCGCGCTGGTGCAGGCCTTCATGGGCCGGTGGCTGGCGCAGTCCGGGGCCGCGCCCGGCGGGAAGGCGGTGATGAAGGCCCTGCACCAGGGCATCACGCAAGCCAACCGCGCCGTCTTCAACGCCAGCACGGTCAATCCCGCCCTGCGCGGGATGGGCACCACGCTGGTCAGCGCCGTGTTCGGCCCCGGCGGCACCGTGGTGGGCCACATTGGCGACTCGCGTTGCTACCGCCTGCGCGGCGGGCGCCTGATGGCGCTGACCCGCGATCACTCCTTCCTGCAGGCCCAGATCGACGCGGGGCTGATGACGGCCCAGGAAGCCCAGGCCTCTCCGCACCGCAACCTGGTGACCCGGGCCCTGGGCATCGGCGCCGAGGTCGAGGTCGACCTGTTCCACGAGCCGGCACAACGCGGCGACCTGTATCTGCTGTGCTCGGACGGCCTGACCGACATGGTCGCCGACGAGCAACTCGTCTCACTGCTGAGCCACGACATTCCGCTGGCCGACAAGGTGGCCTTGCTGATCACGGTGGCCAACGACAATGGCGGCAAAGACAACGTGTCGGTCATCCTGGCGCGCTACGGCGATCATTGATCCCATGTGTCAGTCAAAAGGTTGCGGGCCCGGCCGCTCGCGGTTACAACTTGCTGTCTTGCGCCTGCGCGCCCGTCCGGTCTGAGGAGTGTCGGCCATGCCGAAATTGGTAGTTGCCATCGATGGCGTCGTGCTGAAGGAAGTGCCCCTGCTCAAGGAACGCACGACGCTCGGCCGGCGCCCCTACAACGACATCGTCATCGACAACCTCGCCATCAGCGGCGAGCACGCGGTGCTGCACAAGATCGGCAGCAGCGTGTATCTCGAAGACCTGGACAGCACCAACGGCACCTACATCAACTCCCGCGCCATCCGCAAGCAGGTGCTCGAGCACAACGACCTGATCGAGGTCGGCAAGTACAAGATCCGCTACCTGCAGACCCATGACGCTGCCGACGGCATGACTCCGGGCATCAGCATGAGTCTGAGCGCGGGATCGCCGTTGCTGGACTCCCGCCCCATGCCGCTGACCGAAGGCGAGACCGTCCCGGCCGCGCTCGAAGGCAGTACCGGCGCGCAGGCCTGCATCCGCATCCTCAGCGGCTCGGCGGTGGGCCACGAGATCATGCTGCGCAAGGTGGTGACGACCATCGGCAAGCCCGGCGTCGCAGTCGCCGCCGTGACCCGCCGCCTGCAGGGGTATGTGGTGGCGCCGGTCGATGGCCTCGCCACACTCAACGGCGAGACGCTGCAGCCGCGGGCCGTGACCCTGCAGGACGGCGACATCCTGGAACTCGGCGGCACCCGTATGCAGTTCGTGCTGGGCTGAGGCCGCCGCCGGCGCAGCAACGCACGTCATGCGGCACATGGGCCTGTGGCGGGGCCTTCGAGGCCATGGCTGGCGCATCGCAATCACCCTGCTGCCCGTCCTTGCCGCGCTGGCCCACGCAGCCGGACTGCTGCACCTTCCGGGCGTCGAGCGGCTCGATGCGCAGATCCAGGATGCCCGGCTGCGCCTGCATGCCCCGCGTGGCACCGATCCGCGCATCGTCATCGTCGACATCGACGAAAGCAGCCTGAGGGCGTTCGGGCAGTGGCCCTGGAGCCGCGAACGCCTGTCCCGCCTCGCGGCCGAAGTGACCCAGCGCCAGCAGGCGCGTGTGCTCGCCTTCGACATGGTGTTCGCGGAGGCAGACCGCGCCAGCGGGCCGGCGCTGCTGCAGGCGCTGGGCCAAGGTCGCTGGCCCGCGCAGCCGGCCTTCGATGCCGAACTCACGCGCCGGGCCGCAGCCTTCGATCCGGACGGCGATTTCGCACGCACGCTGGCCGCCGCCCCGGGCCGCGTGGTGCTGGGCGTGCATTTCGATGGCGAGGCGGTGACGCCATCCAGCGCCGCAGCGTCGCCCGTCGCGGCCCTGCCGACGCCCGTGCTGCCCGCCAACGCCGTTCCGCCCGGTGCCGACCGCATTCCGGACTGGCCCGCACTGGTCGCCAGCCTGCCTGGGCGCTCCACCGGCGCGCGGGTCGGCTTCATCAATGTGGTGTTCCGGCCCGGCCAGGACGGCATCGTGCGGACCGTGCCGCTGCTCGCACGGCTCGATGGGGCGTCGGGCGGCTATTACGAATCGCTGGCACTGGCCACCTTCCGCGCCGCGACGGGGAGCGCCCCGCCCTTGCTCCGATTGGCGCAGGCACCGGGCGCGACACCCCGGTTGACCGCACTGTCGCTGCGCGCGCCCGAGGGCCCGGGGATGACTGTGCCCGTAGGCATGGATGGGAGCATCGTGGTGCCCTATCGGCGCGGCCGCGCCGATGACACGCATCGCTTTCCCTACATCTCGGCGCGCGACGTGCTGGAAGGTCGCCTGCCCGCTGGTGCCCTACAGGGCCGCATCGTCCTCGTGGGCGCCAGCGCCGCGGGCCTGCAGGATCTGCGCGCCACCCCCATCGCCGCAGCGCTGCCCGGCGTGGAGGTCCATGCCCACGTGCTTTCGGGCCTGCTCGATGGCCGCGTGCCCCATGTGCCCGACTACGCGCCCGGCTATGCCTGGACCAGCCTGGTCCTGATCGGGCTGCTGCTGATCCTGGGCACGGCCCTGCGCTCGGTGGCGGCCGGCTTCGCCATCGGACTGGGCGCATGCGGCGCACTGCTGCTGCTCAACGACCTGCTCTACCAGCACGGCGGCCTCGTGCTGCCGCAGGCCGCCGCGCTGCTGGCCGGCATCGCCGGGCTGCTCCTCAGCATGAGCTGGGGCTACTTCGTGGAAAGTCGTGATCGGCGCGGGCTGATGCGCTTGTTCGGCGCCTACGTGCCGCCACAGCTGGTGGACGAGATGGCCCGTGAGCCGCACCGCTACAGCATGCGGGCCGAGAGCCGCGAGCTCACGATCATGTTCTGCGACATGCGCGGCTTCAGTCATCTGGCCGAGCACATGCCGCCCGTGACGCTCCAGACGCTGCTGCACGAGGTCTTCACGCGCTTCAGCGAGATCGTCAATCGCCACGGCGGTACGGTGGACAAGTACATGGGCGATTGCCTCATGGCCTTCTGGGGCGCGCCCGTCGTGCAGATCGACCATGCCGACAGGGCCGTGCGCGCCGCGCAGGAGATCGTCGCCGCCCTGCCCGCCATGAACGTGCGACACGCGGCCGCCGGGCTGCCGGCCGTGGCCATCGGCATCGGCCTCAATTCGGGAACCGTCGTCGTGGGCAACATGGGTTCCGCGCTGCGTCGCAGCTACACCGCCATCGGTGATGCCGTGAATCTGGCGGCGCGGCTGGAGGGCCTGTGCGTGGCCCACGGCGTGCCCATCGTCGTTGGGGAAAGCACCGTCGCCCGGGTACCGCACCGGCATTGGCGAGCGCTGGGCGAGGTGCAGGTCCGTGGTCGGCAGCAAGGCGAGCGCATCTACACGCCGGAGGCGCCCGCTCCGCCCGGCGCCGAGACGGATCGCTGACCTTCGCCAGCGCCGGTGCTCCAGCCTGCCGGCCCTCGTCGAACTGCAAATTTGTGACACTCGATCCTGCCGCGCCTTGGCGAACAGGCATACTCGCGGCCCGGCCGGGCGTGAAGAATGTCCTTGGTGCAAGCGCGACCAGCGCCTAGCCTGCGCGCTTGTCGGTTGCAGCCCTTCGGCACGGCCGGACTGCCTTTCTTGACTCTGATCCCTTCATGAACAGCCTGCAGGTGCGCGTGCTGGGCTGCTCCGGCGCCATTGCCCGGGGCGCCCGGACCACCTCCTTCCTGGTCGATGGCGACCTGCTCGTCGACGCCGGCACGGGCGTCGGCGACCTCACGCTGGAAGAGATGGCCCAGATCGACGACGTGGTGCTGACGCACTCGCACCTTGACCACATCGCCGCCCTCCCGCTGATGGTGGACGCCGTGGCCAGCCTGCGCCGCCGGCCCCTGCGCGTGCATGGACTGCGCGCCACCCTGCAGGTGCTGCGCGCGCATGTCTTCAACAACCTGGTCTGGCCCGACTTCACGGCCTTGCCCACCACGGACGCGCCGCTGGTCCACTTCGTCGAATTCGACATCGGCCAGAGCCTGATGCTCGGCCGTCGTGTCCCCAAGGTCGTGGAGGTGCTTCCAGCCGTCCACACCGTCCCTGCCTGCGGCTTTGCCGTACGGCGGGCGGACGGACATTCGCATTGGGTCTACAGCGGCGACACCGAGCGCAACAAGCCCTTCTGGCGCCGCGTCAATCAGCTGGACGTGGGCGCCCTGGTGATCGAAACCGCGTTCAGCACCCGCGAGCGCCAGCTGGCCGAGCGCAGTCTGCACCTGTCTCCACCGACGCTGGCCGAGGAGCTGGCGCAGATGTCTCCCATCGCGCGCTATCCCGTGTACGTGACCCACACCAAGCCGGCGGCCGCTGCGGAAATCATGGCCGAGGTGAATGCGCTGGTGGGTCAGCTGCGGTTGTGGGACCGCATGGAACTGCGCTGGCTCGAAGCTGGCCAGATCCTCGAAGTGCCCGCCGTCGCGCTCGACCGCGGCTGAAATGCGCTCAGGCGCCCAGCGCGGCGCAACGACCAAACGTGTCACCCCTGACCCGTCTGACTTTTTTGTCACGACGTCACACTTATTTACAAACAAGAAGTGTCAGAACTGATGCGTGGAATGTGAACTTTTGGACACCTTTCAGCGCAAATCTGCGATGGCATGCGGTCTGCAAAGAGAAGCCACGACCGGGGCAGTCCCCGGACCGCTTCTCAAACCTGGAGTCTGACCATGAACCGTCGCAGCATCGCCCGAGCCGCCCAGCAGGGCTTCACCCTTATCGAACTGATGATCGTCGTGGCGATCATCGGCATTCTGGCGGCGGTGGCGCTGCCGGCGTATCAGGACTATACGACCCGTGCCAAGGTCACGGAAGGTTTGAGCTTGGCCTCTAGTGCCAAGACGGCTGTGGCCACCAATGCAGCGAACGGCGCTCCGTTCGATTCTGGTTGGATTGCTCCTGCCGCTACCAAGAACGTTCAAAAGGTTGAGATCGACCAGAGTAAGGGCATCATCACAATCACGTATCAATCTGGCGTTGCTAGTGGCGCCACGCTAAAGATTACTCCTCTGGACGGCGCCCGGGATACCGGTACGGCTCTGTCTGGCACTTCCAGTGCGTCTACTATCCCGACTGCCGGGTCCATTAGCTGGGTCTGCGCTTCTAAGGGCTCGACTGCAAGCAATAGCAATGTTGTCAAGGGCACGATCGAAGACAAGTTTGTGCCCGCCGAATGCCGCACCTAACATTTGCGTTTCATTCGAGAGCCGCCTGCGGGCGGCTTTTTTCCTTCTATGAATAGCGCTGTCATGTTGAATTTTTTCGGTGGTGCTGCCGCGCGTGACTTAGGCCTTGCTTTGGCCGCCATTGTGGAAAAAGGGCTGGAACATGCTGAAAAAAAAGGAGGCAAAAGAAACTCCAAAAATAAAACAAAATCATTTTCTAACGAGCCACTTATCGATCAGAAAATTCGCGAATTCCTCAGAGACAATAAGCTCAACATTTATTCTAAGGCACGACTGGGATCGGCCTTCAAATTTTCGTTGATAGACAAGGGTTTGGATAAATCCGTTGCAGAAGATCTGACTGCCTGGATACTATTGAAACTGCGTTAGCATGCTCAATACGATCAAAAAATTATTTCGAAAGGATGCCCCCCTTTCTCGCGCTCATGCGACAGAAGAAGATATCCGAAGTTTATTGATCCGCGCTCATGGTGAAATTGCGGAAGGTCGATTTTCCGCTGCAGCGAGCAACTACACGAAATACCTTACACATAAGCCAGAGGAGTATTCTGCCCATATCGGCCTAGGGTGTGCACTGCTTAACCTAGGGGATGCCAGGGGCGCCGAAAGCGCATTGAGACACGCCCAATCGATACAGGCGCTTAGTCCTGATGGCCATTTTTTGCTAGGGCAGTCGCTCTTGGCAGTTGGAAACACGGATGAAGCAATCACCGAATTCGAGGCTGTCCATCGTCTTTCTCCAGAATTCGAACCCGTTTATCTCGAGCTGTGCTTCCTTCTCTTCAGGACGGGAAAGCTCGACCGCGCAGAGGAACTTATGCGTACAGCTGTTGCGCATTTTCCCAATAATGGGAATATTTGGTTCTATCTGGGTAACCTACAAGCCGAGCAAGCACACTTCGATTCAGCGAATATAAGCTATGAAAAAGCTGTTGCTCTTGAGCCGGGTTCCGCGGGACTGCTTGCCAGTTTTGGCAACTCGCTTATGCAAACCGGTGAAACGAAGCGTGCGCTCGCCGTATTGCAACAAGCATTGATGCTGGATGCGCGTTCTCCCGCCACATTCAGCAACTACCTTCTCTGCCTTCAGTATGTGCAGGATCGTACGCCGGAAGAGCGTTTTGAAGCCGCTCTAGAATTTTCCAAGCGATTCGAAGAATCAGGGTCGGTTAAAATCGTTCCACACGCGGCATCGGCAAGCGGGAGAAAAAATAAGGTAAAAGTTGGTTATGTGTCGGGCGATTTTCGCAATCATGCTGTGGCCTTCTTCATCACGCCGGTACTGATTGCACACGACAGATCCAAGTTTGAGTTGTTCGGCTATTACGCTCATCCGGCGGTCGATGCCCAGACTGAAATAATTCGCGCACAGTTCGACACCTGGCTGCCTTGCCATGATTTGTCCGACGATGAACTTGCTGCCCGTATCCGAGCTGACGAGATCGATGTTCTCATCGATCTGTCGGGACACACGGGCTACAACCGTTTGCTGGCCTTTGCCCGGAGGCCAGCCCCGATCCAAATGACGTGGCTGGGTTATTTGGCTACCACTGGCCTGGCGGCCATGGATTACCGCATCACCGACGCCAGCCTTGACCCTCCAGGGACGACGGAGGGCTTTCACACGGAAAAGTTGTTGCGGCTCTCGACCAGCGGCGTCTTCAGCCCACATGCATCGAGCCCGCCGGTCAACCCACTTCCCGCACTGCAAGGACAAAGCTTCACCTTCGCGTGCTTGAACAATCCGTCCAAGATCACCGACGAAGCATTGGACCTTTGGGCTCTAGTTCTTCTACGTTGCCCCGAGTCCCGCCTGCTGATCGGCAACGCCACACCCAGCCTGACCGAGCGATTGACGGCCTACTTCGGTGAGCGGGGCGTGAGTGCCGAGCGCCTGCGTTTCCATCCTAAGGTGGGCCTCGACGACTACTTGGCGCTTCACCACGACATCGATCTGGCCCTGGACACCTTCCCCTACAACGGCGGTACGACCACCTTCCACTCACTGTGGATGGGTGTACCAGTCGTGGCGTTGGAGGGCAACACACCCATATCGCGGGCCGGCACATCCATCCTTCGCGGAATGGGTCTCGACGCCTTCTGCGCCCCGACGCCAGATGCATATGTGGACGTAGCAGTGCACTATTTCCAGCATCCGCGAGCCCTTGCTTCCGTCCGGCAGTCGCTGCGCGCCACAGTCGATCAGGTTAGCCAACAGCAGATCAAGCGCATGACTGCCGAATTGGAAGAGGCAATCCAGCAGCTGGTTCTGTCTGGCGACCCGGAACAGCCACGGCCGTGAAACGGCGGGGCGGAATGAGTCCGCCAGCATGCATGCCACGGGAGATGCCTACGGCTTCCACCTCCTTGCTTCTGAATACGGGCCGCGGGCGGGCGGCGGATGCGCGGAGCGCGCACCTTCTCTGTAGCGTAGCGCTGGCGCTACCTTTTCTGTTCTCGCTCGTTTTCGGCCCGTTGAGCGCCGTCTGGCAACTGCTGGCAACGTACCTCTGCCTCAGCGCACTTCTCGCTCTGGGCCGGCCCCTGCCGATCAGCCGCACCCTCGCGGCCCTGCTTGGTACAACTATGTTGGCCTTCGTGCCATCGGACCTCAGCGAGGTCAGCATTTGGGCGCCGACCGTCGCCAGCCTTGCGCTGATGGGCTTGGCCGCAGACATCGGCGCGAGCGCAGCATCGGCACATAGACGTCCTGCCTGCTCGCTTGCGTTCGCACAAGGCCTGCTCGCCGCCGGCCTGTTCAGCGCCCTGCTCGGCCTCATCCAATACCACGGCCTTGCCGCCCCCCTGCGCCCCTGGGTCGCCGTCCCCATGGAGCCCATCGGCATGGCCTATGGCAATCTGCGCCAGCGCAACCAGTTCGCCACGCTGCTGAGCATGGCCCTGGTGGCGCTGCTCTGGTGCCATGGCCAGGCAGGCGTGCGAGGTCGGCGCCTGTTGCTGGGGGCCGGCGCCTTGCTCGTCGCGGGTCTTGCCGTATCCACCTCACGCACCGGGCTGCTGCAGTTGCTCGTGATCGTCATGGCGGCCGGCGGGTTGGGCTGGCGCGAGCGTCGTCCGGCCGGGCGCGGCGGCGGGGTGCCGCCGCATGCACGGCCGCGCCTGCTGCCGGACCCACGCTGGATGCTGGTCGCCCTGGGGCTCTACGCCCTGCTCTCCTGGATGCTGCCGTGGTCGGCCGTCGCGGTCGCGTCGATGCGCGCGGCCGACGGCGGCGCGGGCGCCGACATCCAGGGCATGCTCATCCGCCTGCGCGAAGGTGCACCGCCCGGCCACAGCCGCGTTCTGCTGTGGAGCAACGTGCTCTGGCTGATCGGGCAGCGCCCCTGGACAGGCTGGGGCTGGGGCCAGCTCAGCGTGGCGCACTACCTGGCCGAGTACCCGGGTCCGCGCTTCGTCGAAATCCTGGACAACGCGCACAACCTGCCGCTGCATCTGGCGGTGGAACTGGGCATTCCTGCGGCGGTGCTGATCTGCGGTGCGTTCTTGTGGATGGTGGTGGCGGCCCGACCCTGGCAGGAGCGTGATCCTGCCCGGCTGATGGTGTGGGGCGTGCTGGGCATGATCGTGATGCACAGCCTGGTCGAATATCCGCTGTGGTACGGGCCCTTCCAGCTCGTGTTCGGTCTGTGCCTGGGCCTGATCTGGTCGGGCAGAAAGCCGGCCCTCGCCAAGCAGACGAGCGGGCGGAGCTCGCTGGCCGCCGCACAGCGCAGCGAGGCACGGGCCCGACTTGGCGCCCGCCTGACGGCAGCGGCCCTTGTCGCCATGGTGGCCTACGTCGGCTGGAGCTATGTGCGCGTGAGCCAACCCTTCCTTCCGGCGGCCGAGCGGCTCGCCGGCTGGCGTGACGATCCGCTCGCGCAACTGGACCCGGACGGCCGCGACAGGCCCTTTGCCCGGCAGGTGCGCTTTGCGCAGCTGGCGCTGACGCCCCTGACGCCCGACACGGCCGCACGCGTGCATGAACTGGCCCAGGCCACGCTGGCCTTCTCGCCGGAGCCGCGAGTCGTGGTCAAGCTGATCGACAGTGCGCGCCTGCTGGGGCTGGAGCAGGAGGCGCAGTTCCACCTGGAGCGCCTGCGCGTGGTCTACCCCGAGGCCTACGCGCGCTGGCTGGCCGGAAAGCCACCCGCCTAGCCGCGCACGCGCGGCATGGAGCTGCACGACAGGCCGTCAGGCGTCACAAAAACCAGACGGCCCGTCATCCAGATCGGCCTCAGACCCCGCGCCCACAGCCCGTGCCCCCGCCCGGGCGACGCCCACCGCAGCCAAGGGACAATCGCCGGATGACCAAACATCGGATCGTCGTCGGGCTATCGGGCGGCGTGGACTCGGCCGTCACGGCGCACCTGCTCAAGCAGCAGGGGCACGAGGTCGTCGGCATCTTCATGAAGAACTGGGAAGACGACGACGACAGCGAGTACTGCTCGTCGAACGTCGATTTCGTGGACGCCGCCAGCGTGGCCGACGTGCTGGGCATCGAGATCGAACACGTCAACTTCGCCGCCGACTACAAGGATCGCGTCTTCGCCGAGTTCCTGCGCGAGTACCAGGCCGGCCGCACGCCCAATCCAGACGTTCTGTGCAACGCCGAGATCAAGTTCAAGGCCTTCCTCGACCACGCCATGCGCCTGGGCGCCGAGAAGATCGCGACCGGCCACTATGCCCGTGTGCGCGCTGTCGATGCCGCCACCGGCCAGCCCTTCGCCGCCGGTGAGTCGGTGCCGGCCTCCGCGCGCTACGAGCTGCTCAAGGGCCTGGACCCTGCCAAGGACCAGAGCTACTTCCTGCACCGACTCAACCAGGCGCAACTGTCGAAGGCGCTGTTCCCGGTGGGCGAACTGCACAAGACCCAGGTACGCCAGATCGCCACCGACATCGGCCTGCCCGTGGCCACCAAGAAGGATTCGACCGGCATCTGCTTCATCGGTGAGCGGCCTTTCCGGGAGTTCCTCAACCGCTACATCAGCAAGGCACCGGGCCCGATCAAGGACGACCGCGGCCGCAGGCTGGGCGAGCACCACGGCCTGTCCTTCTACACGCTGGGCCAGCGTCAGGGCCTGGGCATCGGCGGCATCAAGGAAAAGGGCGCGCAGCGCGGTGGCGGCGAGCACGCACCGTGGTTCGTCGCCCGCAAGGACGTCGAGGCCAACACGCTGTGGGTGGTGCAGGGCCACGACCATCCCTGGCTGCAGTCGCGCGCGCTGCTGGCGGCCGACGCGAGCTGGGTGGCCGGCACGCCGCCCGCGGCCGGCACCTACGGCAGCAAGACACGCTACCGCCAGGCCGATTCGCCCGCGCTGCTGCAGGCCCTGCCCGAAGCCCGCTTCCAGCTGGTGTTTCCGCAGCCGCAGTGGGCGGTCACGCCCGGCCAGTCGGCGGTGCTGTACGACGGCGAGATCTGCCTGGGCGGCGGCGTAATCGACGCCGCGGAAGGCGCGCACTGATGCCGCGCATCCATTGCGCCACGCCCCTGACCAGCGGGCAGACGCTGGGCCTGCAACCCGGCGCGGCGCGCCATGTCCAGGTGCTGCGCCTGCAGCCGGGCGACGGCATCACTCTGTTCGACGGCCGCGGCGGCGAGTTCGAGGCCACGGTCGAGCGCATGGGCCGCAGCGATGTCGACGTCCGCGTGGGCGCGCACCACGCCATCGAGCGCGAGGCCTCGGTGGCCGTGCACCTGGCTGTGGGCATGCCGGCCAATGACCGCATGGACTGGCTGGTCGAGAAGGCGACCGAACTCGGCGTGGCCAGCATCCAGCCGCTGCAGACGGCCCACGGCGTGCTGCGCCTGGCGGGTGAGCGCGCGCAGAAGAAGCAGGACCACTGGCAGGCCGTGGCCGTTGCCGCCTGCGAGCAGTGCGGCCGCAACCGGGTGCCTGCGGTGCACCCGGTGCGCGACCTGGGCACGTGGCTGGACGGACTGGGCCCGGACGCGCCCGCCGCCCGCCATGTGCTCGGCTTCGGTGACGAGGCGCAGCCCTTGGGCCGCTCGGCGCCCGCGGATGGCGGCGCGCTCTTCCTCAGCGGCCCCGAGGGCGGCCTCAACCCGCAGGAGGAAGCGCGGGCCCGCGCCAGTGGCTTCGCGCTGACCACCCTGGGCCCGCGCATCCTGCGCGCTGAGACGGCACCGCTGGCGGCGCTGGTGCACCTGCTGGCCGTTGCGGACTGAGCCCACCTGATCAGGCGGGCGATATTGCCCCCTCGGACTCCTCGGCCACCTGTTCATCCAGCCACGCGCCGAAGGCCTGCACCGCCGGGTCGTCCGCCCGGTGCGGCGCCACGAACAGGCTGTAGCCACGCGGCCCGTCTCCCTCGAAGGGATGGGCCAGACACAGCTCGCCGCTGGCCAGTTCGCGCGCCACGCCGTAGCGCGGGAGCAGGCCGATGCCCAGGTCGGCGCGCACCGCCTCAAGCACCATGGAGAACAGGTCGAAGCGGTGGCCCACCATCGCGTTGGCCGGATGCCTCTCGATGCCGGCCTGCGCGAGCCATTCCTGCCAGGCGCCCAGGCGCGAGCTGAGCTGCAGCAGTGGCAGCTCGCGGAAATCACCCCGCGCCGCTGCGGAGCGCCAGCGCGACTGCGGTGCGCACACGGCGACCACGCGCTCGCTGCGCAGCGGGCGCACCCGGGCGCCGGGCCAACTGGCGTCGTCGTACTGCAGACCGACGTCGTAATGGGGTTCGTCCATGTACACCTGCGTGGGAAAGACCTGCAGATGCACGCTGCAGGCTGGCTGCTGCGCCAGAAAGCGGGGCAGCCGCGGCAGCAGCCAGCGCTCGGCCAGCACGGGCACGGCGCCCACCAGCAGGCGCACGCCGTCGGGCCGCTGGGCCATTGCCTCGAGCGTGTGGTTCTCCAGACGCAGCAGGTCGCCGGCCACCTGCGCGTGGTAGCGCCGGCCGGCCTCGGTGAGCGTGGTCCCCCGGGCACTGCGCTGCACCAGCCGCACGCCCAGTTGCTGCTCCAGCAGACGCAACTGCTGGCTGACCGCACTGTGGGTCAGGCACAGCTCCTCGGCGGCCTTGCCCACGCCGTGGCAGCGGGCGACGGCGTCGAAAACGAGAAGGGCGCGCGTACTGGGAAGGTGTCGGCTCATGTAAGAAAAACTGACGGAGGGACGGATTAAATCAGAGCCAAGCAGCGGTGCCGCCGCCAGAATTTCCGTCGACCTGCGGCATCGAGTCAGCCTCATGACAGATGCCGTTTCCGCTGGCCTCATCGCTCCCCCACCTTTTCCTCCATGACGCGCCACTCTGCACCGCAGCCTTCCTCCACCAGTCCGCGTCCGCTCGCCTCGCTGCTGGTCCTGTCGCTCGCCCTGGCGGGCGCCTCATCGGTCTGGGCCCAGTCCTTCAGCGCGGTCGCGCCAACCCCTGCGCAGGTGCGTCCGGCGGTGGACCAGGCCTACACCCAACTGCTGGCGGCGCCGCAGATCCAGGCGTTGATGGAAGCCGTCAAGGCCGACCACGCGCGCTCGATCGACGACCTGAAGATGCTCACCGAGATCGAGGCACCGCCCTTCAAGGAGCGCCCGCGCGCCGAAGCCTTCCTCGCGCGCATGAAGGCCCTGGGCCTCACGGACGCCCGCATCGACAGCGAAGGCAATGTCGTCGGCCTGCGCAAGGGCACGGGCCAAGGGCCCAAGCTGCTGATCTCGGCCCACCTGGACACCGTCTTCCCGGCGGGCACCGACGTCAAGGTCAAGGAGCGCGACGGCCGCCTGTATGCGCCCGGCATCTCCGATGACACGCGCGGCCTGGCGGTGCTGCTGTCCTGGCTCAAGGTGCTGAACGATCAGAAGATCCAGACCGTCGGCGACCTGCTCTTCGTGGGCAACGTGGGTGAGGAAGAACTCGGCAACCTGCGCGGCATGAAGCACCTCTTTGCCGAGCACCGCGACATCGACGGCATGGTCGGCCTGGAGCCGGCGCCGGACGGCACCGTGCTGATCCTGGGCACCGCCAGCCACCGCTACGAGGTCAACTTCAAGGGCCCGGGCGGCCACAGCTACGCCGCCTTCGGCCAGGTGCCCAGCGCCATCCACGGCATGGGCCGCGCCATCGCCAAGATCGCCGAGGTGCGCACGCCCACCTTTCCCAAGACCACCTTCACCGTGGGCACCGTCGGCGGCGGCACCTCGGTCAACACCATCGCGCCGGATGCGCGCATGGCCGTGGACATCCGCTCGGACCAGATGGATTCGCTGCTGTCCACCGAGAAGAAGATCCTCGCCGCCATCGACGAGGCCGTGGCCGAGGAGAACAAGCGCTGGAACGTCGAGACGCTCACCGTGCAGACCAGGCTCATCGGCGACCGTCCGGGCGGCCGCACGCCGTCGGACTCGCTGATCGTGGAAGCGGCCACACGCGCCAATGCATCCTTCGGCCACAAGACGCTGCTGACGGGCGCCAGCACCGACGCGAATGTGCCGATGGCGCTGGGCATTCCGGCGATCATCGTGGGCGGCGGCGGCAAGACGGGCGGCTTCCACGCCCTGAGCGAATGGATCGACCTGACCGACGGCTGGAAGGGCGCGCAGAACTCGCTGGCCACGGTGCTGGGACTGGTGGGCGTCCAGGGCGTGACGCAGCCGCTGCTGGAAAAGCGGCCACCGCGCACGCCGTGATTGCGTCAAACACAGTGTCCGAAAAGTGAATTCCGCACGGCTTCGCTGAAAAATCGCCGCCGTTTCGCGATGAACGCGAGGCTGCCCTGAACAATGGCAGCCTCGTTTTCATTTCGCAGGGAAGAAGCCATGGGCTTGCTCGATTCCGTCCTCGGCCAGGTGCTCAACAGCGGCGCACCGGCACCGCATTCGCCCGGCAGCGATCCGGTCGCCATTTTCGGCAGCCTGCTGCAGGAAAGCGGCGGCATGGGAGGCCTGGTGCAGAAGCTGCAGCAGGCGGGGCTGGGCGACGCCGTGGGCTCGTGGATCGGTACCGGGCAGAACCAGCCGGTGTCACCGGACCAGGTGCAAGGCGCGCTCGGCCAGGAGGTGATCGGTGCCGTGGCCCAGAAGCTGGGTCTCAACGTGCAGACCCTGCTGCCGTTGCTGGCGACGCTGCTGCCGGTGTTGATCGACCGGCTGACGCCGCAGGGCCGATTGACGGATCAGGAGCCGTCGCTGTCGGCCGGCGCGGGCGGGCTTGGCGATCTGCTGGGGGCGCTGGGCCCGCTGCTCGGACGGCGCTGAGCGACGGTCCGGCGGGCCGGCGGGCCGGCGGGCCAGATCAGCCGGCCAGCCCACGCGCCGTATAGGCTGAACGCCGGGCCGCGTCGGCGACAGACCTGCTTCAGGCCGCCTGTTCGGCCGCCTGTTCGGCCGCGTGCTTGGCCGGCATCGCGGCCATCACCTGTGCGACGGCGGCCGTCAGCCGCTTGGCATAGGGCACGTGCAGGAACTCGTTCGGCCCGTGCGCATTGCTCTTGGGCCCGAGCACGCCACACACCATCATCTGCGCCTTCGGGAAGCCGGCGCTCAGCATGTTCATCAGCGGAATGGTGCCGCCCTGGCCGATGTAGCCGCAGGGCGCGCCGAAATGGGCCTGGCTGGCAGCGTCCAGCGCCTGCTGGAACCACGGCACCATGGCCGGCGCGTTCCAGCCGGTGGCGCCGCCACCCGACTCGAAGGTCACCTTGGCCTGGTAGGGCGCGTTGTCCTCCAGCAGCGCCTTCAGCTCCTGCACCACCTGCGCCGCCTCCACCAGCGGCGGCAGGCGCAGCGAGAGCTTGAACGCCGTGTACGGCCGCAGCACGTTGCCGGCGTCCTTCAATGCCGGGAAGCCCTCGGCGCCGGTCACCGACAGCGTCGGCCGCCAGGTGCGGTTGAGCAGCGCCTCGACCGGATCGGTGGTGGTCGGCAGCGCGAAGGCAGTCGCGCCGCCGCAGTCGTAGTGCGCCCAGGGGAAGCGTTTGTAGACCTCGTCGCCCAGGATGGCGGCCGTGGCCTTCGCCTGCGCCAGCCGCTCGGCGGGCACCTCGCAATGGAAGCTGGCGGGCAGCAGGCGGCCGGTCTTGCTGTCCTCCAGCCGGTCCAGCACCTGCCGCATGATGCGAAAGCTCGACGGCACCAGGCCCGAGGCATCGCCCGAATGGATGCCCTCGGTGAGGATCTCCACCTTCAGCGTGCCGCCGGCCAGGCCGCGCAGCGAGGTGGTGAGCCAGAGCTGGTCGTAGTTGCCGGCGCCCGAGTCCAGGCAGACCACCAGCGCCACCTCGCCCAGGCGGCTGCGAAGCGCGTCCACATAGGGCAGCAGGTCATAGGAGCCCGATTCCTCGCAGGTCTCGATCAAGCCGACGATGCGCGGGTGGGCCACGCCCTGGGCCTTCAGCGCCTGGATGGCCGCGATGCTGGCGTAGATGGCGTAACCATCGTCCGCGCCACCGCGGCCATAGAGCAGCCCGTCCTCGTACTTGGGCGTCCAGGGGCCGAGGTCGCGGCGCCAGCCGGTGAACTCGGGCTGCTTGTCCAGGTGGCCGTACATCAGCACGGTCTCGTTCATCGACGTGCCGCTGGCGGGCAGCTCGAAGAACAGCACCGGCGTGCGGCCTTCGAGACGGACGATCTCCAGCTTGAGGCCTTCGATCTTCTGCGCCTCGACCCAGGCGGCGGCATTGCGCAGCACCGTCTCCAGGTAACCGTGGGCCGACCAGTCCGGATCGAAGCCCGGCGACTTGGCCGGAATGGCGATGTAGTCGCTGAGCTGGCGGACGATGTCGCCGTCCCAGCGGGCGGTGACGTCGGCCAGGGCGCGCTCGGCGTCGAGCAGGCCGGAAGGGAATTCTTTGTGCAAGGGGGCGTTCATCGGCGGTTCTCCGTGGGGCACATGGCCGGGCAAGCGATCCATTTTGCGCCGGGATGGGCCCCGGCGTAGAGTGCGCGAGCCGCATCACCCCTGCACGCCCATGCCCAAGAAATCCGCGCCACCTGCCGCCGAACTGCCTGCCCCGCCGCAGACGCCCGTGCGCGTGGGCATCGGCGGCTGGACCTTCGAGCCCTGGCGCGGCACCTTCTACCCGCCCGGCCTGCCGCACGCGCAGGAACTGGCGCACGCCAGCCGGCGCCTGACGGCCATCGAGGTCAACGGCACCTTCTACAGCACCTTCAAGCCCGACACCTTCCGCAAGTGGCGCGAAGCCACGCCCGAGGGCTTCGTCTTCTCTCTCAAGGCGCACCGCGTGACCACGCACCGGCGCGAACTGGCCAAGGCGGGCGATGCGGTGCAGCGCTTCGTCGGCAGCGGCCTGGCCGAGCTGGGCGACCGGCTGGGTCCGATCGTCTGGCAGTTCATGCCCACGCATGGGTTCGACGCCGCCGACTTCGGCGCTTTCCTGGAACTGCTGCCGCCGAAGGTCGACGGCCTGCCGCTGCAGCATGTGATGGAGGTGCGGCATCCGAGCTTCATCGATCCCGCCTACCAGGCCCTGGCCGAGCGCCATGGGGTGGCGACCGTCTTCACCGACAGCCCGAAGTTCCCGTCCTTCGATGCCCCGCAAGGGCCCATCGTCTATGCACGGCTCATGAATGCGCAGCCGCGCTTCGCCAATGGCTATGCGCCCAGCGCGCTCGATGGGTTCGCGGCAAAGGCGCGTGGCTGGGTGAAGGAGCGGCCCACCTATGTCTTCTTCATCAACGGCCACAAGGAAAAAGCCCCCGCTGCGGCGGAGGCTCTTCTGAAGCGACTGGCCGACGCGCCAGCAACTGCGCGCCGCTGAACGCTGTCGATGCTCAGGCCGCCAGGGCCGGCTTGGCGTCGCTGGAGGTGCTCGTCCCCACACTGATCTCGCCGGAGAGCTGGCCGCCCTCCTCGATCACGATCTTGCCGTAGCGGATCTTGCCCGACACCTTGCCGGTCGCATGGATCACCAGCTTCTGGCGCACCGTCAGATTGCCGTCGAAAGAGCCGCGGATTTCGGCGATGTCGATCTCGGCCGAGCCCTTGAAGGCGCCCTGCTCGGCGATCTGGATCACGCGCGAATCCATCGTCGCCTCGACGGTGCCTTCGACCACGAGCGTGTCGCAATCGGTGATCTCCACGCCCTTGAGCTTGATGTTGGGGCCGACGGTCAGCTTGCTGCCAGTTTCCTGCGCCGGGGCTTGCGCAGCCGCGGAGGTGGCGGCAGGTGCCGAGCCTAGCGCCGGACCGCCCACAGGATGGCCCGACAGCGTGCTGGCACCCATCAGCGGGGCCGGCCTCGAAGTCAGACTGTCGGTGGGTTCACGGTCACGTTTGCCGAAGAAGGGGGATTGCGAAGCCAAAGGGTGATCTCCTTGCGAAAGCATCAATGGTAGGCAACTGATTCTGAATGTTGACACTTCTTTGCGAAAGATCGGTAACAACCCGCGGGCACTTGGATGTCGCCCGACATGTCGACTTGCCGTCAGAATCCGCCCCGTCCGGCTGCGCCGCTCCCCTTTCCACATGGCCCAACAACCCGCGCCCGCCCATCTCCCCGATGAAGACATTCCCGGCATGTTCGACGACCGGGCGGCCGATGCCCGCTTCGGGCGGCCTGCGTCCGGCTGGCGGCGATCGCTGTTCGCCGTGATCTTCGAATCGGAGACGCGGGCCGGTCGCAGCTTCGATCTGCTCCTGATCGCCGCCATCGTGGTGAGCGTGGGCGTGGTCATGCTGGAGAGCATGGCGCAGATGCGCACGCGCCACGGCGCCTCGCTTCAAGCGCTCGAATGGTTCTTCACAGGGCTCTTCACCCTGGAGTACGTCGCGCGGCTGGTGAGCGTGCAACGGCCGCTGCGCTATGCGCTCAGCTTCTACGGCGTGATCGACCTGCTGGCGCTGCTGCCCACCTATCTGGTGGCGATGGAGCCCTCGCTGGGCGCCCTGATCGACGTGCGCGTGCTGCGCTTGCTGCGGGTGTTCCGCATCTTCAAGCTCTCGCGCTACGCCTATGAGTACCGCACGCTGGCGCTCGCGCTGACCGCGAGTGGCCGCAAGATCACCGTCTTCCTGGGCTTCGTGATGCTCTTGGTGCTGGTGTCAGGCACGCTGATGTACGTGGTCGAGGGCCCGGTGCATGGCTTCACCAGCATTCCCACCAGCATGTACTGGGCGGTGTCGACCATGACCACCGTGGGCTTTGGCGACCTCGTGCCCCGCACCGACCTCGGCCGGCTGATCGCCTCGGCCATGATGCTGACCGGCTGGGGCGTGCTGGCCGTTCCTACGGGCATCGTGACGGCAGAGATGGGTGCGCAGCGGCGGCTGCAGATCCTGCGCGATCGCGATACCGCCGATGTGCACTGCCCGGCCTGCGGCGCAGACGGCCATGCCGACGACGCGCGCTTCTGCCGACGCTGCGGCACAGCCCTGCCGCACCCCGCCGGGGAACTCAGCCCCGCTCGAACTTGAACACGGCCGTCGCCGCGCGCAGGTTCGGCAGCCAGCGCACCTCGCTGCCCTGCTGCAGGCCGAACGAATCCAGCACACGCAGCCGGTTCTTGCGCGCCAGCGCATCGAAGTCGCGGAAGGTGCCCACGCGGATGTTGGGCGTGTCGTACCACTGGTAGGGCAACCGGCGCGTGACGGGCATGCGGCCCTGCAGGATGCTCAACCGGTTGGGCCAGTGCGCGAAGTTGGGGAAGGCGACGATGCCGATGCGGCCCACACGCGCCGTCTCGCGCAGCATGATCTCGGCATTGCGCAGGTGCTGGAGGGTGTCGATCTGCAGCACCACGTCGAAGCTGGCGTCCTCGAACATCGACAGGCCTTCGTCGAGGTTCAGCTGGATCACATCGACGCCGCGACGCACGCACTGCAGCAGGTTGCCGTCGGCGATCTCCACGCCGTAGCCGGTGCAGCCGCGCTCGCGCTGCAGGCGCTCCAGGAGCGTTCCGTCGCCGCAGCCCAGGTCGAGCACGCGGGCGCCCTCGGGCACCAAGCGGACGATGCGGTCGTTGATGTCGTGGGTCGGGCTCATTGGAGCTCCTTCGCGATGCCGTCGAACCAGGCGCGCACGATGCCCAGATAACGGGTGTCGTCCAGCAGGAAGGCGTCGTGGCCGTGCGGCGCGTCGATCTCGGCATAGCTGACGCTGCGGCGGTTGTCGAGCAGCGCCTTGACGATCTCGCGGCTGCGCGCCGGCGAGAAGCGCCAGTCGGTGGTGAAGCTCACGAGCAGGAACTTGGCCATCGCCCGCTCGAAGGCGGCGCGCAGGCTGCCGCCGTAGGCGGCGGCAGGGTCGAAATAGTCGAGCGCGCGGGTGATCAGCAGGTAGGTGTTGGCGTCGAAGTACTCGCTGAACTTGTCGCCCTGGTGGCGCAGGTAGCTCTCGATCTGGAATTCGACGTCGTGCGTGGTGTAGCGCACCTGCATGCCCTCGCGCAGCTGGCGGCCGAACTTGGCGTTCATCACATCGTCGCTGAGGTAGGTGATGTGGCCGATCATGCGGGCGATGGTCAGCCCGCGCTTGGGCACCACGCCGTGGTCGTAGAAGTGGCCGCCGTGGAAGTCGGGATCGGTCACGATGGCCCGGCGCGCCACCTCGTTGAAGGCGATGTTCTCGGCATTCAGGTTGGGTGCGCTGGCGATCACCGCGGCGTGGCGCACGCGCTCGGGGTACTGCAGCGTCCACGACAGCGCCTGCATGCCGCCCAGGCTGCCGCCCATCACGGCCGCAAGGGTGTCGATGCCAAGCGCATCGAGCAGCCGCGCCTGGGCATCCACCCAGTCCTCCACCGTCACCACCGGAAAGTCCGCGCCCCAGGGCCGCCCCGTCGCGGGATTGGTGTGCATCGGCCCGGTCGAGCCGAAGCAGGAGCCCAGGTTGTTGATGCCGATGACGAAGAAGCGATCGGTGTCCACCGACTTGCCGGGGCCGATCATGTTGTCCCACCAACCCTGCGACTTCGGCTGGCCGGCGTACTGGCCGGCCACGTGGTGCGAGGCATTGAGCGCATGGCAGACCAGCACGGCATTGCTGCGGTCGGCATTGAGCGTGCCGTAGGTCTCGTAGGCCAGCGCATAGTCGGCGATGGCGGTGCCGCTGCGCAGTGGCAGCGGCGTCGCGAAGGACATGGACTGGGGTGTGACGTCGAAGGACATGGGAACAAAAAGAAAACCCGGCCTCGCCAAAAACGAGCCGGGTTGCGGGCATCCGTCTTTAGCTGCATTTATCAAGCGCCCGCAAGCTGGAGCAAATCGGCGCTGGTCGAAAGTATAGGCCGGGCGGCGGCGGCGTCGCCGCCCGGCGAGGGGCATGCCTCAGGCGCCCCAGCCGATGAGCGCAGCCACGCCGAGCATCAGGAAGATCACGGCCGAGATGCTGTGCACGAGCTTGATCGGCACCTTGCGCACGATGCGTTCGCCCAGCCACACCACGGGTGCATTGGCCAGCATCATGCCCAGCGTCGTGCCGATCACGACCCACAGGTAGTCGTGCGTGAAGCGGGCCGCCAGCATCACGGTGGCGATCTGCGTCTTGTCGCCCATCTCGGCCAGGAAGAAGGCCACCAGCGTCGTGCCGAAGACGCCGAACTTGGAGACACCGCGCGGCGCCTCGTCCTCGTCGAGCTTGTCGGGAATGAGCATCCAGACGGCCATCGCGATGAACGACAGTCCCAGGATCCAGCGCAGGACCGTGGGCCCGAGAAAGCTGGTCACCCAGGCGCCGACGGCGCCCGCCAGCGCATGGTTGACGACCGTCGCCGCGAAGATCCCCAGCACGATGGGCCAGGGCTTGCGGAAACGCGCCGCGAGGACGAGGGAAAGGAGCTGGGTCTTGTCACCCATTTCGGCCAGCGCGACGATGCCGGTGGCCACCAGAAAGGCTTCCATAGAGATGTGGGGTTCCTCGGCCGAAGGACGCAATCGACCACGCAGCGCCTTCGGCCTTGTTCCCGAAGCTGCGTGGTCAATGGTCTCGCCAGGTCTTCACTGCATGCGCCATGTTCCGCGTGGGGCGCGGTACAAGTCTGTTGACGCATGCCCTTCTCGCACTCGGAAGGCGGCTACTCCCCAAAGACGGGGCGGATTCTAGCGATTCTTGCGGCGCTGCAGCATGAATCTATTGGGGAGGATGCAGGACGACGACCTCAATGCACAGCAGAAAAATGACCGCGCCGCGCTTGCTTCGGCGAGATCACGCCCACCCAATTGCGCCAGGAACATGTGTTTTGACCGGGCCGCCGATGTCAGTGTGCGCAAGCTTCTTGCGCACACGGAGGTTGTTGCAATTCAAGGGAAATTCCTGTCCCCCACCCAAACAAATCACCCATAATGGCTGGACCTTCGGCCCGGAAAGCCGCAGGCCATTGGGTGATCGGTCAGTTTCGTCAGCCCCGCAGGCCAACATGCTGCGGGTCTTGCGCCCGGGACTCCATCGCTGCTTTTCTTTGTGTTTTACAGGAGTCCCATTCATGGGCAACAAACTCTACGTCGGCAACCTGCCCTATTCGGTGCGCGACGGTGATCTCGAACAGGCCTTCGGCCAGTTCGGCGCAGTGACCAGCGCCAAGGTCATGATGGAGCGCGAAACCGGCCGTTCCAAAGGCTTTGGTTTCGTGGAAATGGGCAGCGACGCCGAGGCGCAGGCTGCCATTCAGGGCATGAACGGCCAACCGCTCGGCGGCCGGAGTGTCGTAGTCAACGAAGCGCGCCCCATGGAGCCGCGTCCGCCCCGTAGCGGCGGCTACGGTGGTGGTGGCGGCGGTTACGGCGGCGGTGGCGGCGGCTACGGTGGTGGTGGCGGTGGTTACGGCGGCGGTGGCGGCGGCGGCCGCAGCGGTGGCGGCGGCTACGGTGGTCGCGGCGGCGGCGGTGGCGGCGGCAACGACGGCAGCTTCCGCAGCCCCTACGGCACCGGCCCCCGCGGCGGTGGCGGTGGCGGCGGTGGTCGCGGCGGCTACGGCGGCGGTGGCGGCAACAACTACTGAGCGCCCACGCTGTCGTTCCGCGCTGCAGAACAACTCACTGAAAGGCTCCTTCGGGAGCCTTTTTTCATGCGCGCCCGCTTGTCGATCCGCCTCGCCCGCCGCAGAGGCCATCTCTTCGGCAGACAGGCTGCGGCGGCGAAGCCGACGCCCCTGCGCTCAGCGCTCGGCCTCGGCTCCGTCCCGTCGACGCTTTCGCCCGCGACCTTGAACCACCCTGTCGTAGAGGGCGTTGGGTAGCAGCCTCATCAGCTTGGCGACGCCCCCCATCTGCCAGGGAATGACGCGGTAGCTGATTCCGGCCTCGATCGTGCGGAAAGCCCGATCGGCAAAGGCCTCCGCCGAGATGAGGAATGGCATGCCATAGCGATTGCCACGGGTGAGCGGCGTGTCCACATAACCCGGACAGACCGTCACCACCTGGACGCCGCTACCGCGCAACTCGGTGCGCACGCTTTCGCAATACGCCACGACGGCCGCCTTGCTGGCGCAGTAGGCGCCATGCCCCGGCAACCCCCGTATGGCAGCAACGCTGCCGATGCCCACCAGCCGCCCGCTCCCCCTGCGCAGCATTGCGGCAAGGAAGGGATGGAAGGTGGCGGCCAAGCCCACGTTGTTGAGCGCGAAGGTCTCAGCCATCACGTCCAGATCGGCGCGCTCGGCCGTGTCCACGCCGACGCTGATGCCCGCATTGGCAATGACCACATCGGGCACTCCCTGCGCGGCCAGGCAGGCCTGCCCCGCCGCGACGATGCTGTCGACTTTGGCCACATCGGCACCGTAGATGCCGCAGCGATCCGGGCCCAGGCCCTGCGCGTCTGCCCATTCCTGCATCTGCGCGGTGCGCCGCGCCACCAAGGCCAGACGCCACCCCGCCTGCGCGTAACGGGCGGCCAGTGCCTGCCCGATGCCGCTGGAAGCGCCAGTGATGAAGACCAGGGGAGCAGTAATGGCAGCGGGCATGGCGGGTGTGGCGGCCGATAGGGCTATCGCCGGCCGGTAGATGCTGGCGGCATGATCTGGCCCCGCACACGGCCTCGAAGGTTCGCGACGCCCGTCCGGTGGTCGTAGTCCATGGACTCGGCCGTGAACCTGTCGCCCCCCCGGATCAGGGTGACCGGCAAGTGGGAACGTACGCGATCCTCGTTGGTGAAGAGGTGCAGAAAGTCGCCCCGGAACTCCAGCCGCGGCGCTGGCTTGCCATCCGGGAGCCTGCCCTCGTCCCGAATCACGACCGCGTTGTCGAACAGCTGGATCTCGCTGCCATCTCCGTTGGACAGCCCGCGATTCGCCGTGGCCCGCGTGACCAGGCCTTGCGGGGACACGGAGCGCACGCGCACATCGTCGACTTCCATCGTGTCGGTGTCGGGGTAATGGCGTCCTTCGCGGCCACTGATCTCGGTGCGCAGCGTGCCGTCGGGCAGAAAACTGCGCACGGTGAAGTTGCGCATGAAGAAGTCCGGGTCGTGCGAGACGGGCGCGACGGCGCGCGGCCTGATCAACTCGGGCGCGTTGCGCACCAGCCAGTAGGTGCCCAGCGCCAACAGACCGGTCAGGATGATCGGCAGATACAGGCTCAGCCGGTCGAACGCCACGCCGAAGACGGAAGCAACGCGCCTCATGCGTGGGGCACCCCGCTGGCGGCGTCCAGCAGGTCGCGATACCGCCCGGTGGCGCACAGCAGCAGGTCGCAGAACTCGCGGGCCGCGCCCTCGCCGCCACGCTGGCGCGTGACGTAGCGCACGATGGCCGCCACCTCCGGATGCGCATTGGCGGGCGCGGCCGCGAAGGCCACCCGACGCAGTACGGGCAGGTCGGGCCAGTCGTCGCCGATGGCCGCCGCCTGGCCCCAGTCCAGGCCCAGGGCAGCCAGGATCTCGGTGGAGGCGGCGATCTTGTCCATCACGCCGTAGCGCGCGTGTCGCACGCCGAGCGCCTGCAACCGGGCACGCAGCGGCGCCGAATCGCGGCCGGTGACCACGACGGGCTCGATGCCGGCTTTGCGCAGCATCTGCAGACCGTAGCCATCGAGCACGCTGAAGCGCTTGAGCGTTTCGCCCGCTTCGGTGAAGTAGATGCCGCCGTCGGTAAGCACGCCGTCCACATCGAAGAAGGCGACGCGGACATCCTGCGCAGCCAGCAGCAGCTCGGGGTCGAAGGCGAGCACGGGTGGGACGCCCTGCGGTTGCGGCGCCATCAGATGACCTTCGCCCGCATCAGGTCGGTGGTGTTGAGCGCGCCGGCCAGCCGGCCTTCTGCATCGACGACGAACAGCCGGGTGATGCCATGCTGCTCCATGAGTTCGGCAGCCTCGACGGCCAGGGCGTCCTGGCGGATGGTGCGCGGGCCGCGGTGCATGACGTCAGCCGCACGGATGCCGCGCAGGTCGGCGCCCGCCTCGATCAGCCGACGCAGATCGCCGTCGGTGAAGATGCCTTCGGCGCGGCCCTGGGCATCCATCACCGCCGCAGCGCCGAAGCCCTGCACGCTCATGGCGCGCATCAACTCGGTGATGCCAGCCTGGGGCGACACCTGCGGCACCGCACCGCCTTGGCGCATGACGTCGGCCACATGGGTGAGCAGCTTTCGCCCCAGCGCGCCGCCCGGATGCGAGCGGGCGAAGTCTTCCGCGCCGAAGCCACGCGCATCGAGCAGCGCCACGGCCAGCGCGTCGCCCAGCGCCATCTGCGCCGTCGTGCTGGCGGTCGGCGCCAGGTTGAGCGGGCAGGCCTCCTTGTCGACGCCACTGTCCAGCACGAGGTCGGCGTGGCGGGCAAGCGACGAACTGGGACCGCCGGTCATGGCGATCAAGGGCACGCCCTGGCGTTTGAGGACCGGCAGGATGGCGTCGAGCTCGTTGCTCTCGCCGCTGTTGGAGATGGCCAGCACCACATCGGCCGCCGTGACCATGCCCAGGTCGCCGTGGCTGGCCTCGGCGGGATGCACGAACATGGCCGGCGTGCCGGTGGAGGCGAGCGTGGCGGCGATCTTGCGGCCCACATGGCCGCTCTTGCCCATGCCCATGACCACCACGCGGCCCTGCAAGGCAAGGATGCGCCGGACGGCGTCGATGAAGCTCTGGCCGACGCGTGCCTTGAGGCCCTGCACGGCCGCAGCCTCGATGTCGAAAGTGGCGCGTGCGCGGGCCAGCAACGCGTCGGGGTCCGGGGCCGGAAAGCTCATCGGGCGATTTTATCGGCGCGCCTTGCCCCCGCCCCGGGACAGTGCATGGCCCTTGCTAGCATCCAGCAGATGAACACCTTCGAGCTGACGCTGCTCTACCTGCTGGCCGCCGTGCTGGGCGTGGTGGGCTGCCGCTCGCTCAAGCTGCCGCCGATGCTCGGCTACCTGGTGGCCGGCGTGCTGATCGGTCCGCATGCCTTCGCGCTGGCGCAGGATTCGGAAGGCGTGCGCCACCTGGGCGAGTTCGGCGTGGTGTTCCTGATGTTCGTGATCGGGCTCGAGTTCAGCCTGCCCAAGCTGCGAGCCATGCGCCAGCATGTGTTCGGCCTGGGCCTGCTGCAGGTGGCGCTGACGATGCTACTGGCCACGGCGGGCGCCCTGGTCCTGGCGCGCCTGCTGCCCGACCCTTGGCGCATGAGCTGGCAGACGGCCCTCGCCCTGTCCGGCGCACTCGCGATGAGCAGCACCGCCATCGTGGTCAAGTTGATGGCCGAGCGGCTGGAACTGGAGAGCGAGCACGGCCGCCGTGTGATGGGCGTGCTGCTCTTCCAGGATCTGGCGGTGGTCCCGCTGCTGGTGCTGATTCCCGCCCTGGGCGCGCCGCCAGAGGCGCTGCTGCGCGGCCTGGGCCTGGCCCTGATCAAGGCCACCGCCCTGATCGGCCTGCTGCTCTACGGCGGGCCGCGGGTGATGCGCTGGTGGCTCACGCTGGTGGCCCGCCGCCGCAGCGAGGAGCTGTTCATGCTCAACCTGCTGCTGGTGACGCTGGGCCTGGCCTGGCTGACCGAGATGGCTGGCCTGTCGCTGGCGCTGGGCGCCTTCATCGCCGGCATGCTGGTGTCCGAGACCGAATACAAGCACCAGGTGGAGAGCGACATCCGCGCCTTCCACGACGTGCTGCTGGGCCTGTTCTTCATCACCATCGGCATGTCGCTGGACTGGCATGTGGTGGTCGAGCGCTGGTCGCTGGTGCTCGTGCTGCTGATGGTGCCGCTGGGCTTCAAGCTGCTGCTGGTCACGGTGCTGGCGCGGCTGCTGGGCGCAACCGCTGGCGTCTCGCTGCGCACCGGGCTGTACCTGGCACAGGCGGGCGAATTCGGCTTCGTGCTGCTGTCACTGGCCAGCGCACGTGGGCTGATGCCATCCTGGCTCGGCGATCCGGTGCTGGCCTCGATGATCGTCTCGATGCTGGCCACGCCCTTCATCGTGATGTACAGCGAGGCCATCGTGCGCAAGCTGGTGGCCAGCGACTGGATGCAGCAGTCGCTGCAGGTGACCAGCCTGGCACGCAAGATGATCGACACGGCCGAGCACGTGATCATCTGCGGGTATGGCCGTTGC
Source organism: uncultured Pseudacidovorax sp. (assembly GCF_913773995.1). GTDB lineage: Bacteria > Pseudomonadota > Gammaproteobacteria > Burkholderiales > Burkholderiaceae_C > Xenophilus. The sequence continues at coordinate 77,560 of NZ_CAJYES010000134.1, read as the reverse complement.
GGCCAGAACCTGGCCCGCATGCTGGAGCGCGAAGGCATTCCCTACATGGCACTGGACCTGGACCCCGACCGGGTGCGGCAGGCCGCGGCCGCCGGCGACTCGGTGGTCTTCGGTGACGCGGCGCGCCCGCAGGCGCTGATGGCGGCCGGCCTGTCGCGTGCCAGCGCCGTGGCGATCACCTATCTCGACGTGCCGGGCGCGCTCAAGGTGCTGGCGGCGGTGCGCGCGCATGCGCCGACGGTGCCCGTGGTGGTGCGCACACAGGACGACCACGAGCTGGAGAAACTGCGGCGCGCCGGCGCCACCGCCGTCGTGCCGGAGACGGTGGAGGGCTCATTGATGCTGGCGAGCCATGCACTGGCGCTGGTCGGCGTGCCGATGCGGCGGGTGATCCGCCTGGCCCAGGAGGCGCGCGATGCCCGCTACCACCTGCTGCGCGGCTACTTCCGCGGCGCGGACGACGACGCCTCGCTGGAAGACCTGGAGCAGGAGCGGCTGGACAGCTTTACCCTGCAGACCGGCAGCCGCTGGGTCGGCCAGGCGCTGGCGCGGCTGGGCCTCGCCGATGCGGGCGTTCGCGTGGTGGGGCTGCGGCGCAGCCACGGCCGCACCATGGAGCCGGAGGAAGACACCGTGCTGGAGTCCGGCGACACCCTGGTCCTTTCAGGCTTGCCGGGGCCGCTGGCGATGGCTACCGAGCGGCTGCAACGCGGCTGAAATCCTCGACGGCCAACGGAGAGGCGCACGCCGCGCCGACTCCGCAGGTGGCGGCCCATTCGGACCTGCGCGCCTGACAGGATGCGAAGCTACTTGCCGATGCAGAAGCGCGAGAAGATCACGCCCAGCAGATCGTCCGCGCCGAACTCTCCAGTGATTTCGTTGAGCGCGTTCTGGGCCAGACGCAGTTCTTCGGCCAGCAGGTCCAGCGCGGGCATCGGCGCCTCGAGATGGGCCGATGCCAGCTCGAGATGGCCGGCCACCCGATGCAGCGCCTGCACATGGCGGGCGCGGGCCAGGTAGACACCCTCGGGCACTGCCTGCCAGCCCGCCAGAGCCAGCAGCTTCTGGCGCAGGGCTTCGATCCCCTCGCCAGCCTTGGCCGACAGGCGCAGGGCTTCTTCGGTCAGCGCCGGCATCGAGGCGGCCTCGACCGCGTCGGACTTGTTCCAGACCTCCAACAGCGGCACGCGCGGCGGCAAGCGGCCGGCCAGGCCCGCGCGGATCTCGGCGTCGGCGACCTGGTAGTCAGGTTGGGCGGCGCGCGTCAGGTCATGCAGGAAGAGCACCGCATCGGCATCCTCGATCTGGCCCCAGGCGCGGGCGATGCCGATGCGCTCCACCTCGTCGCCCGATTCGCGCAGGCCGGCCGTGTCCACCACATGCAGCGGCACGCCCTGGATCTGGATGGTCTGCGAGACGATGTCGCGCGTGGTGCCGGCCACCGGGCTCACGATGGCCAGCTCGGCACCCGCCAGCGCATTGAGCAGCGAGCTCTTGCCGGCATTGGGCTGGCCGGCGATCACCACCTTGATGCCCTCGCGCAGCAGGGCCCCCTGGCGTGCGCGCTGCTGCACGGCCGCAAGCTGCGCCTGCAGCCGCGACAGCTGGCCCGCGGCATCGGCCTGCTGCAGGAAGTCGATGTCCTCCTCCGGGAAATCCAGCGTCGCCTCCACCAGCATGCGCAGGTGGATCAGCGCATCGCGCAGCGCGTGGATCTCGCGCGAGAAGGCGCCGCCCAGCGAACGGCCGGCGCTGCGCGCCGCCGCCTCGGTGCTGGCGTCGATCAGGTCGGCGATCGCCTCGGCCTGGGCCAGGTCGATCTTGCCGTTCTGGAAGGCGCGCTGGCTGAACTCACCCGGCTGCGCCACGCGCAGGCTGGGCAGGCGCGGCCGGCCCGTAGCGGCATCGACCTCATCGCCGGCCGCAAGACAGCGGGCCAGCAGCAGTTGCAGCAGCACGGGGCCGCCGTGCGCCTGGAGTTCGAGCACGTCCTCGCCGGTGAAGGAATTCGGTCCGGGGAAGAACAGCGCCAGACCATGGTCCAGCGCGCTGCCATCGGCATCCAGGAAGGGCAGGTAGGTCGCCTCGCGCGGCTTGAGGTCGCGGCCACAGAGGCCGCGCACCAGCGACCCGAGACCCGTGCCGGACACACGCACGATGCCCACGGCACCGCGGCCGGGGGCGGTGGCGATGGCAGCGATGGGGTCGTTCAGGCGGGCGAGCATGGCGCGATCATGCCGTCATCACGCCAACCGCGCCGGGTATCGACCCCGCGGTAAGTGGCACACGGACATGCGCACAACCCCACGGAACCGGCTTGGCCGGGCCGTCGGGGTTGCCCCCTTGAGGGGAGAGTCGGCTACACGAAGTGAGCAAGGAACGGCGGTGAGCCTATTTCGTCACGCCCAGACGCCGATTGATCACGTACTGCTGCGCGATGGACAGGATGTTGTTCGTGATCCAGTACAGCACCAGGCCGGCCGGGAAGAAGAAGAACATCACGCTGAAGGCCAGCGGCATGATCCACATCAGCTTGGCCTGCATCGGGTCCGGCGGCGTGGGGTTGAGCCAGGTCTGCAGCAGCGTGGTGCCCGTCATGACCAGCGGCAGGATGAACCACGGGTCGGGTGCCGACAGGTCGCGGATCCACAGGATCCAGGGTGCGTGGCGCATTTCCACCGACGACAGCAGCACCCAGTACAGCGCGATGAAAACCGGGATCTGGATCACGATCGGGAAGCAGCCGCCCAGCGGGTTGACCTTCTCCTCGCGGTAGATGCGCATCATCTCCTGCTGCATCTCCTGCGGCTTGTCCTTGAGGCGCTCGCGCATCTCCATGATGCGCGGGTTGATGGCCTTCATCTTGGCCATGCTGCCGTAGGCCTTGGCGTTGAGCCAGAAGAAGGCGGCCTTGAGCAGCACCACCAGCGCCACGATGGACCAGCCCCAGTTGCCCAGCAGCTTGTGCAGCTGGTCGAGCAGCCAGTACAGCGGCTTGGAGATGATGGCGAAGATGCCGTAGTCCTTCACCAGGTCGAGGCCCGGGGCCAGGGCTTCGAGCTTCTTCTCTTCTTCGGGGCCGGCGAAGAGCACGGTGTCCACAGTCTGCGTGGCGCCGGGCGCCACCGTCGGCAGGTTGGCCACCATGGCCACGGCATACAGGTTGGGGCCCAGCGCATCGGGGCCCTGCACGCGGAACTCGCGCTTGAGACCGGCGCTGTGCGTGGGCTCGACCAGCCAGGCCGAGGCGAAGTAGTGCTGCACCATCGCCACCCAGCCGGTCTCGGACGCAGGCGGCACCTCGGCCTTGCCCTTGGAGATGTCGGCGAAGGCGATCTTGTGGAACTTCTTTTCTTCGGTGTAGGCAGCGGGGCCGGTGAAGGTGCTGGTGCCCAGCATGCTGCCGTGCGCCTCGACGCCGTGACGCAGCAGCTGCAGGTACAGCTGCGGATCGCGCGGCTGGTCGCCGACGTTCACCACCTGGTGGCGCACATGGATGGCGTAGTCGCCGCGCTTGAAGACGTAGGTCTTGACGTACTTGAGGCCGCCGGCGGGCTGCGATTCGAAGCTCACCTCCAGCGTGTCCTGACCATCGGCCAGCCGGTACGGGCCGGGCTTGGTCGCCATGAGGCTCAGGTGGTTGGGGAACATGGCCCCGCCGCCGGCCGGATTCAGCAGGCCGGTCTGGGCGAGGTAGCGGTTGGCCGGGCCGTCGTCCATGAGCACGACCGGCTCTTCGACGACCGGGAGGGCGGGCATGTTCAGCAGGCGGCGCACCATCGGCATCAGGCCGCCGTGCGAGGTTTCCTGCATGTACTGCAGCAGCTCCAGGTGGGCGAGCGTGCCACCTTGCGGATCGATGGCTGCCTTGAACACATCGGTCTCGATCTGCACGCGCTCGGCCGGCGCCGACGTGGACGACGCCGTCGGCGCCGCAGCGGCACTGCCGCCGGCCGCTGCGGGCACCCCGGCGGCGGAGGCCGACGGCGCCGAGGCGCCGGGCGCGGGCGTCGGTGCCTGGGCGGTGACGGCCGGCTTGGTCGAGGGCAGGAAGGTCGGCGCGCGGCCGTTGTGAACCTGCCACTGGTCCCACAGCATCACCAGCGAGAAACCGAAGATCACCCAGAGGATGGTGCGGCGAATGTCGTTCATGAAGAGGACTTCTTGTCGAGAGAGGTGAACAGCCCGGCCCCGGGCGCAGGCGGCACGGGGTCGTGCCCGCCCACGCACCAGGGATGGCAGCGGGCCAGGCGCCTCAGCGTGAGGTAGCTGCCCTGCGCCGCTCCGTGCGTCTGCAGCGCCTCGATGGCGTAGACGGAGCAGGTGGGCGAAAAGCGGCAGGCGCCACCCAGCCAGGGGCTGAGCAGCAGACGGTAGGCGCGGACGATGGCAATCAGAAGACGCTGCATCGGCGACGGTCGTATTCAGGCGGCCGTCCGACGCGCACGGGCGAACAGCTGCTCCAGCTCCGCACGGACCGCGCGGCGCAGGGGTTCGGACGTGGCGCTGACGAACTGGCGACGGTCGAAGGCCGTGCGCAGGCGCACCACATAGGCGGCCGGCGGCTGGCCTTCAAGGCTCAGACCGAGGGCATAGATCTGCCGGCGGATGGCGTTGCGCGTGACGGCGCGACGCGCCCAGCGCTTGGGCACCATGGCACCCAGCCACACACCCGTCGGACGGAACAGCGGCACGCCTGGCGCCTCACCCGCGGCTGCGGGCTCGACCGCCAATGGCAATGCACGCCGGTGCAACGCGAAATGCGGCGTGCGCGCAATGGTGGCACCCGCCAAGCCCGCCTGAAACTGGTCTCGGTTGCGCAGGCGCAGCACCGCGGCCGGCACGTGCGCATGCGCAGCCGGCGAGGGCTCGGTAGGGGATAACCCCGAAGCGCGAGGAACGACGCTCACGCGCTGTGGACAAGCAGTTGGCAACAGCCTTCGGCGGCGGCAAAGACCCGCAGCGCCAGTCGGCCAAAACCCACCCCGGCCCGTGCCGGCGGAATCCGCGGCATCGCCAGAGGCGGGCCTGCCCACCACGCCACCGATCAGACGGCCAGGCGCTTGCGGCCCTTGGCGCGGCGGGCGTTGATGACGGCGCGGCCGCCACGGGTCTTCATGCGGACCAGGAAGCCGTGGGTACGGGCGCGGCGGATCTTGGACGGTTGATAGGTGCGTTTCATGACGAGGGTTCCTGCAAGAGTGCTGATCGACAGGCCCGTCTGGTGATGTGGAGTCGGACCCTGGATTGCAGCGCGAAGGCACGCGCCTTCGAATTTGCTGCGATCAGGTCCGCGGCCGGGCCCCGGCTGCCCCCGCACCACGCGCGCAGAGGCCGCCCGGTGCAAAAGGGAACCCGAAATTATCGCAGACATCCGCACGCACAGCAATGTGCACGCTCGCCAGCCAGCAATGCCCGTCCCCGTCAAGGGGTGTGGATAAGTTTTTGACAAGTTAGAATCGCGCGTGCCTTCCGTTCCCAACTATCCACAACAGACAGACGCGCCGATGAACCTTCAGCGGCCCTCCGGTCAGCGCAGCCGCCATGTCGAGTGAAGGGGTCGGCGCCAGCCTCTGGCAGGCCTGTGTCGACCAGCTCGCCCAAGAGCTGTCCGAGCAGCAATTCAACACCTGGATCAAGCCGCTGACCGCGCAGGTGGCGGACGATCTGACGCGGATGACGATTTTCGTCGCCAACCGCTTCAAGCTGGACTGGATCCGCGCCCAGTACGCCGCCCGCATCGCCGACATGGCCGAGCGGCTGTCCGGTCAGCCCGTGGCCGTCGAACTTGCCCTCGCGCCACGCGAGGTGCCGGTGCGCCAGCCGGTGACGGTGCAGGCCGTTCCCTCTTCCATCTCCGAGGCCGAGCCGCTTCGCCCCGGCGACGGCCCGATGGGCATGTCCGGCATGGGCGGCGCCGCCCCCGACGAGCCGGCCGGCGCCTTCAAGAATCGCCTGAATCCGCAGCTCACCTTCGACAGCCTGGTCGAAGGCTCGGCCAACCGCATGGCGCGCGCGGCGGCGATGCACGTGGCGGGCACGCCCGGCCACCTGTACAACCCGCTGTTCATCTATGGCGGCGTCGGCCTGGGCAAGACCCACCTGATGCACGCCGTGGGCAACAAGCTGCTCACCGACAAGGCCGACGCCAAGATCCTCTACATCCACGCCGAACAGTTCGTGTCGGACGTGGTCAAGGCCTACCAGCGCAAGACCTTCGACGAGTTCAAGGAGCGCTACCACTCGCTCGACCTGCTGCTGATCGACGACGTGCAGTTCTTCGCCAACAAGGACCGCACGCAGGAGGAGTTCTTCAACGCCTTCGAGGCCCTGCTGGCAAAGAAGTCGCACATCGTGATGACGAGCGACACCTATCCGAAGGGCCTGACCGACATCCACGAGCGCCTGGTGTCGCGCTTCGATTCGGGCCTCACGGTCGCCATCGAGCCGCCGGAGCTCGAGATGCGCGTGGCCATCCTGATCAACAAGGCCGCGGCCGAGAGCGCCGAGATGCCCGAAGAGGTGGCCTTCTTCGTCGCCAAGAACGTGCGCTCCAACGTGCGCGAGCTCGAAGGCGCGCTGCGCAAGATCCTGGCCTACTCGCGCTTCAACCAGAAGGAGATCTCCATCCAGCTTGCGCGCGAGGCGCTGCGCGACCTGCTGTCGATCCAGAACCGGCAGATCAGCGTGGAGAACATCCAGAAGACCGTCGCCGACTACTACAAGATCAAGGTCGCCGACATGTACAGCAAGAAGCGCCCGGCCAGCATCGCGCGGCCGCGCCAGATCGCGATGTACCTGGCCAAGGAATTGACCCAGAAGAGCCTGCCCGAGATCGGCGAGCTTTTTGGTGGCCGTGACCACACCACCGTGCTGCACGCCGTGCGCAAGATTTCCGGCGAACGCCAGCAGCTCGCCGAGCTGAACCAGCAGTTGCACGTGCTGGAGCAGACGCTCAAGGGATGAGCATCCCCACCCAAGAAGGGGCGCAGACAATGCGCCGGCATCCGGGCCCGCGCCCGGGAAGATCGAGGACGAAGAGTAGAGGACGTACATGATTGTTCTGAAGGCACCCCAAGACCAGGTTCTGGCAGCCCTGCAGTCGGTGGCAGGCATCGTCGAGCGTCGCCACACGCTGCCGATCCTGGCCAACGTGCTGATCCGCAAGGCCGGCGGCCAGCTGCAGCTGACCACCAGCGACCTGGAAATCCAGATCCGCACCACCGCCGAGCTCGGCGGCGACGACGGCGCCTTCACCACCACCGTGGGCGCGCGCAAGCTGATCGACATCCTGCGCACCATGCCGGCCGACCAGACGGTGAGCCTGGAATCGAGCCAGAACAAGCTGGTGCTCAAGGGCGGCAAGAGCCGCTTCACGCTGCAGACGTTGCCCGCCGAGGACTTTCCGCTGGTGCAGGAATCGGCCAGCTTCGGCCCGGCCTTCAGCGTGCCGCAGCGCACCCTGAAGGCACTGCTGTCGCAGGTGTCCTTCGCGATGGCGGTGCACGACATCCGCTACTACCTCAACGGCATCCTGTTCGTGGCCGAAGGCAAGCAGCTGTCGCTGGTGGCCACCGACGGCCACCGCCTGGCGTTCTCCAGCGCCACGCTGGACGTCGAGGTGCCGCGCCAGGAGGTGATCCTTCCGCGCAAGACCGTGCTGGAGCTGCAGCGCCTGCTGTCCGACGCCGATGGCGGCGACACGCCGCCCATGATCGAGCTGCAGTTCGCCAACAACCAGGCCAAGTTCAACTTCGGCACGATGGAGTTCGTCACCAAGCTGGTCGAGGGCAAGTTTCCCGACTACAACCGCGTGATCCCCAAGAACCACAAGAACAGCGTGACGCTGGGCCGCGCGCCGCTGCTGGCCAGCCTGCAGCGCACCGCCATCCTGACCAGCGACAAGTTCAAGGGCGTGCGGCTGAACATCGAGCCGGGCCTGCTGCGCATCGCGTCCAACAATGCCGAGCAGGAAGAGGCGGTGGACGAACTGGACATCGACTACGGCGGCGACAGCATCGAGATCGGCTTCAACGTCACCTACCTGATCGATGCGCTGGCCAACATGGGTCAGGACATGGTGCGCGTCGACCTGCAGGACGGCAACAGCTCGGCGCTGCTGACCATTCCCGAGGACGCGAACTTCAAGTACGTGGTCATGCCGATGCGAATCTGAGGAGCGCCGTGCGCTCCTCGGATTCGCTTCGCGATCTGTGGCGCACCCCCTGCCCCCGCCGAGCGGGGGTTCTAGCCAGATGACAGGAACGGCCGCTTCGCGGCCTGGAAGATGATGAGCGACAACAAGCAGCCCGACCAGCCTGAAACGCCCAAGACCGAACCCGTGTACGAAGCCGAGATCGAGAAGGCGATCCCGATCGAGGTGACGCCCGACAACGGCTACGGCGAAGGCGCGATCCAGATCCTGGAAGGCCTGGAGGCCGTGCGCAAGCGGCCGGGCATGTACATCGGCGACACCTCCGACGGCACCGGCCTGCACCACCTGGTGTTCGAGGTGGTCGACAACTCCATCGACGAGGCGCTCGCCGGGCACTGCGACGACATCGTCGTCACCATCCATACCGACAACTCGATCTCCGTCACCGACAACGGCCGCGGCATCCCGACAGGCGTGAAGATGGACGACAAGCACGAGCCCAAGCGCTCGGCGTCCGAGATCGCGCTGACCGAGCTGCACGCGGGCGGCAAGTTCAACCAGAACTCGTACAAGGTGTCGGGCGGCCTGCACGGCGTGGGCGTGTCCTGCGTGAACGCGCTGTCGAAGTGGCTGCGCCTGACGGTGCGCCGCGAAGGCAAGGTGCATGCGCTGGAGTTCTCGCGCGGCTTCGTGCAGAACCGCATCATCGAGCAGGTGAACGGCGTCGAGGTCTCGCCCATGAAGGTGATCGGCGACACCGACAAGCGGGGCACCGAGGTGCACTTCCTGCCGGACACCGACATCTTCAAGGAGAACCACGACTTCCACTACGAGATCCTCAGCAAGCGGCTGCGCGAGCTCTCCTTCCTGAACAACGGCGTGCGCATCCGCCTGAAGGACGAGCGCAGCGGCAAGGAGGACGACTTCTCCGGCGCCGGCGGCGTCAAGGGCTTCGTGGAATTCATCAACGGCACGAAGAAGGTGCTGCACCCCAATGCCTTCTACGCCACCGGCGAGCGACCGGCCGACAGCTACGGCGGCATCCCCGGCACCAGCATCTCGGTCGAGGTGGCGATGCAGTGGAACGACGCCTACAACGAGCAGGTGCTGTGCTTCACCAACAACATCCCCCAGCGTGACGGCGGCACCCACCTGACCGGCCTGCGCGCCGCCATGACGCGCGTGGTGGGCAAGTACATCGACCAGAACGACCTGGCCAAGAAGGCCAAGGTCGAGGTCAGCGGCGACGACATGCGCGAAGGCCTGTGCTGCGTGCTGAGCGTGAAGGTGCCCGAGCCCAAGTTCAGCAGCCAGACCAAGGACAAGCTGGTCTCCAGCGAAGTGCGCGCGCCGGTCGAGGACATCGTGGCCCGCGCCCTGACCGAGTACCTGGAAGAGCGCCCGCAGGACGCCAAGATCATCTGCGGCAAGATCGTCGAGGCCGCCAAGGCCCGCGAGGCCGCCCGCAAGGCCCGCGAGATGACGCGCCGCAAGGGCGTGCTCGACGGCATGGGCCTGCCCGGCAAGCTGGCCGATTGCCAGGAGAAGGACCCCGCCCTGTGCGAGATCTACCTGGTGGAGGGCGACTCCGCCGGTGGCAGCGCCAAGCAGGGCCGCGACCGGAAGTTCCAGGCCATCCTGCCGCTGCGCGGCAAGATCCTGAACGTGGAGAAGGCACGCTACGAGAAGCTGCTGACCAGCAACGAGATCGTGACCATGATCACCGCACTGGGCACCGGCATCGGCAATGCCGGCGCCACCGGCGGCAACGGCGCCGACGACTTCGATGTCGCCAAGCTGCGCTACCACCGCATCATCATCATGACCGACGCGGACGTGGACGGCGCCCACATCCGCACGCTGCTGCTGACCTTCTTCTACCGCCAGATGCCCGAGCTGGTGGAGCGCGGCCACATCTACATCGCGCAGCCGCCGCTGTACAAGGTCAAGGTCGGCAAGGAAGAGCAGTACCTCAAGGACGGCCCGGCGCTGGAGGCCTTCCTGCTGCGCGTGGCCCTGAAGGACGCGGCCGTGCACACCGGCGGCGCCAATCCCACCGTGCTCAGCGGCGAGACGCTGGACGCGCTGGCACGCAAGCACCAGCTGGCCGAATCGGTCATCGACCGCCTGGGCGTCTTCATGGACGCGGAGGCGCTGCGCGCCATCGCCGACGGCGTGCGCCTGGACCTGGACACGCCCGCCGCCGCCGAGGCCAGCGCCGTCGCGCTGCAGGCCCGCCTGCGCGAGATCAGCAGCAATGGCATCCCGGCCGAAGTGGCCAGCGAGTTCGACGTGCGCACCGACAAGCCGCTGCTGCGCATCAGCCGGCGGCACCACGGCAACATCAAGAGCAGCGTGCTCACGCAGGAGTTCGTGCACGGCGCCGACTACGCCGCGCTGGCCGAGGCCGCCGACACCTTCCGCGGCCTGCTGGGCGAAGGCGCCACGGCGCGCCGCGGCGAGGGCGACAAGGCCAAGGAAGAGCGCGTGAGCGACTTCCGCGGCGCCATGCAATGGCTGCTGTCCGAAGCCGAACGCGTCACCGCCCGCCAGCGCTACAAGGGCCTGGGCGAGATGAACCCCGAGCAGCTCTGGGAAACGACCATGGACCCGGCCGTGCGCCGCCTGCTGCGCGTGCAGATCGACGACGCCATCGAAGCCGACCGTGTGTTCACCATGCTGATGGGCGACGAGGTGGAGCCGCGGAGGGAGTTCATCGAGACGAATGCGTTGCGGGCGGCGAATATCGACGTGTGAGTTTTTGCGCTGAGCGTCGGCGCCCCAAAAATCGAACGAGCCCGGCATGCCGGGCTTTTTCTTTGGGCCCGACCGTGGCCATGCACCGAAGCTGCACCTTAAGCATCCCCTAAGCCTCCAGGCACAAAGTCCTTCCCAAGCCCCGGCCGCCACGGCGTCCGCTCCGCTGCCGGGGGATGCGAATCCAGCGGACGGAAAGCCAAGGAAGGACATTGCCATGACCACCCTCACCTCCTCCATCGCTCGCCGTACGGCCCGCCCCCTTGCCGTTGCACTGCTGCTCGGCATGGGCGCGCTCATGGGCGTGGCGCACGCCGACACCCTGCCCCCCGTGCGCACCGCGCCGACGGGCGTCGAATACATCAGCGGCGGCGTGGGCAGCGACGAGGCCCATGCCATGCAGCAGGCGGCGACCCGCTGGCCCGCGAGCTTCGAGTTCGCCGTCAAGGATGGCGCCAAGGCCGACTTCGCGGCCAACGTGCATGTGACGGTGCAGGACGCCCGCACCGGCGCCACGGTGCTGCACAACGTGAGGGCGGACGGCCCCTTCATGGCCGCCAAGCTGGCCCCCGGCGTCTACCGCGTGACGGCCTCGCTGGACGGCAAGGCGCTGCAGCGGCAGATCGACGTCGGCGCCAGGGGCCCGGCGCATGCCGTCTTCATGTGGCCGGCCGGCACGGACATGGCTGGTTGAGCAAGACCCCCAGGCTGCGCGCTTCGCGCTCCGCCTCCCCCCTGTAGGGGGCACATCCTGCGGCCCGGCCCTTCGACAAGCTCAGGAGGGCCAAAGCCGGTTCCGCGGATGTTGCTGGCGTGGCCTGCTCCGCGGCCTCCTGATCAAACACGCGGTCTGCCGCACCCGTCGCCACCGCGCGGCGGTCCTTTCGAGAAAACAAACCTGTCACACCTCCGTCCATCATGAATACCCGCACACTCGACCGCTCTCTCGCCCGCCCCATCTCCAACCCGATGGTCGCCGTGGGCAACCTCATGGCCGCCAGCCTGCTGGCCGTGGTCGCCGGGGCGGCCCATGCCTCGACCACTTACAACCCGCCCATCGAGATGACGAAGGCCGGCATCGAATACATGAGCGGTGGCACCACGCCCGACGAGGCGAAGCTGATGAAGGTCGTGGAACCGCGCTGGCCCGCCAGCTTCGAGTTCGACGCCAAGGGCCAGGGACCCTTGCCCACCGGCACGCCCGTCAAGGTGACGGTGCGCGACGCGGGCAGCGGCGCCGTGGTGCTCAACGACGTGACCGCCGGCGGTCCGTACATGGTGGCGCGGCTGGACCCTGGGCGCTACCAGGTGACGGCCACGCGCGAGGGCCAGACCGTCTCGCGCGAGATCGAGGTGGGCCGCTACACCACCGCCCATGCGGTGTTCGACTGGAGCGGCGGCACGGGCGTGGCCAGCAGCCGCTGACGGGGCGCTGAGCCAGGTCGCGGCCAATGAGAACCGCCGCGGCCAAGGATCACCCCAACGCAGGCGATCGACCCGTTCGCCCTGCGCTGATCAAAGGCCTTGACCCACAGTGCCCTGGCTTCGACAGGCTCAGCCCGAACGGGCTGTGCTCAACGGAATGGCATGTTTCCGGACTCCCCGGCACGGCCCGTGCGTGCGTCGCGGCGGCTTGGCCACAATGGCCCGCTGTCCGACGCAGCCTGCCGTCGCAAAGGAGTCTTTCCATGAGCATGGGCACCCCCATGGCCCGTTATGCCGCCGCCCGCCGAGTCGGCGATTTCGTCTTCATGAGCGGCGTGGTCGCGGTCGATCCGGCCACGCGCCGCGCGGTCTCGCGCTACGAGGACCTGCCCGAGGCCGCCCAGGCCGAGCTGCGCGGCCTGGGCTATGCCACCGGCCAGATGTCGGTGGACGTGTTCGAGGCGCCCGTCGTTGCGCAGAGCTGGTTCGTGCTGGCCCGCATCCGCGATCTGGCGGCCGAGCATGGCGGCACCATGGAAGACGTGGTCAAGCTGGTGCAGTACTTCCGCCGCCTGCCCGACTACGCCTTGTTCAACCGAGTGCGCGGGCTGTTCTATCCGGGCGAGCCGCCGGTCTCCACCGTGGTCGAGGTCAACCGCTTCCTGCCCGGCGACGAGGTGCTGATCGAGGTCGAGGCGACGATGTACCTGCCGCGCGGCTGAGGCGCCGCGTCAACCCCGCTGCACGATGTAACGGTCGACCACGGGCATCGTCTCGCCCCGGTGGAAGGCCAGCCGGCGCTCGCGCAGCGCCAGGTCGGCCGCGGTGGCGCGGTGGAAGCGGCGGAGGTGCTCCGTCCACGACTCGTCCACCACCTGCTCCACATAGCGCTCGGGCGCGGAAAGATCGTGCAGCAGCTCCCACGCGATGGCGCCCTGACTGAGGCGGGCACGGCGTGTCTCCTGCATCACGGCGTGGAAGGCGGCGGCGCGGGCCGGGTCGATCAGGTATTCGACCGTGATGACCACTCGGCCGTCCTCGCCCGCACTGGCGGGCGGCGGGTTGAAGGCCCAGTCGGTGCCGGCGGGGCTCATGTCGTCCTCGCCCGGGCCGTCGGGTACCCAGCGCAACACGGCCAGCATCACCAGCGTGCCCGTCACGGCGGCCACCAGCAGGCTGGCGCGCAGCGTGCTCAGTTCCGCGATCTGGCCCCACACGGCCGCACCCAGCGCGCCAGCCCCCATGATGGCCATCTGGTAGGTGGACATGCCGCGCGCTCGCACCCAATCGGGCAGCGCCAGCTGGGCCGACACCGACAGCGAGTTGGCCACCGTGATCCAGGCCGCACCACAGAAGAACACGGCGAAGGCGGCCAGCCAGAGCGCGGGCGACAGCGCCAGCACGGCCGTGCCCGTCGACAGCAGCATCGAGCCATAGAGCACGCGGTGGTCGCGGTCGAACATCTCCCGCAGCCGCGGCAGCAGCAGCACCGCGATGATCGAGCCCGCGCCCATCGAGGCGAGCAGCAGCGTGAAGGTGCCGGCGCCGCCCTTCGGCCCCTCGTGGAAGCCGCGCGCCAGCAGCGGCAGCAACGCCAGCACCGCGCTGGAATGAAAGAAGGAGACGGCCACCCGCGACAGCACGGCGCGCATGCGCTGCGACTGCCGCACGAACTGCACGCCCACGCGCATGGCGCTCACCAGCCGTTCACGGCCCAGCGGGTCGACCTTGTGCTCGCGCCGCCAGCGCAGGATCACGAAGCCCGAGGCAATGCTCAGCACCGCATTGAGCACGAAGACCCACACGCTGCCCGCGCTGGCGATCAGCACGCCCGCCACCAGCGGCCCGACGATGCGCGAGGCATTCATCGCGATGCCGTTGAGCCCCATGGCCGCCGGCAGCAGCGGCCGCGTGACCAGCTCGGGCACGATGGCCGAGAACACCGGCCAGCGCAGCGCCAGGCCGATGCCGTTAGCGAAGGTCAGCGCCAGCAGCAGCGGCGCGTTCATCCTGTCCAGCCCGATGGCCACGCACAGCACGGTGGCCGAGCCCGCCAGCCAGAACTGCGTGGCCACCAGCCAGCGGCGACGGTCCAGGATGTCGGCCAGCGCCCCGCTGGGCAGCCCAAGCAGGAAGACGGGCAGTGTCGAGGCCGTCTGCACCAGCGCCACCCACATGGGCGAGGTGGTGAGCGTGGTCATCAGCCAGGCGGCCGCCACGTCGTTCATCCACATGCAGGTGTTGGCGATGAACCAGGTGCCCCACAGCAACCGGAAGACCGGCAGCCGCAACGGCTCCAGGGCCGCGAAGCGCGGCGCGCGGCGGGGTGGCGGGGCGGGGCTTGTCTCTTCGGGGTCGATGGGTGGCATGCCCGCTCGATTGTGAAGCAGCAGGCTTGGCCGTAAGCTCGCGCGCTTCGTTCACCACCGCGTGCTCCCATGAATACGACGGCTTCGGCCCCTTCCGGCCCGGCGCTCTGGCGCGGCATGGACCGCCCCACCCTCGACGCCGCCTACGACAGCTCGGCCGTCGTAGCGGACTTCAAGGCCATCACCGGCCGCTGGCCCGAGCGCAGCGCGCCCTGGCGCGCGCGGCCCGACACGCGGCTGGACGTTCCCTATGCCGAGCCGCCGCGCTGCCGCATCGACCTGTTCGGTCCGGCCGATGCCTCTCCGCTGGTGGTCTTTTTGCACGGCGGCTACTGGCAGATGCGCGGGCGGGAGCAGTTCTCCTTCCTCGCCGAAGGTCCGCTGGCGCACAGCCTGGGCTTTGCGGCCGTGGGCTACACGCTGGGGCCGGAGGCCGGCATGGACCGCATCGTGGGCGATTGCCGGCAGGCGCTGGCCTTCCTGCGCCGCGAGACTGGCCGGCCGATCGTGCTGTCGGGCTGGTCGGCAGGCGGCCACCTGACGGCCTGCCTGCAGAACGAGGCGGGCGTGATCGGCAGCCTGGCGATCAGCGGGCTGTACGAGCTGGAGCCGATCCGCCTGGGCCGGCTGAACGACAAGTTGGGTATGGACGTGGCCACCGCGCAGCGCCACTCGCCGCTGCACCACCTGCCGGCCAACTCGCCGCCGATGGTCATCGCTTGGGGCGAGGCCGAGCAGCCGGAGCTGCGCCAGCAGTCGCTGGACTACGCCGCCGCCCGCGAGGCCGCCGGCCTGCCCACGCGCCGGCTCCCGCTCGCGGGCTTGCACCACTTCGACGAGCTCGACACCTATGCCGATCCGCAAGGCGCGATGGCGCTGGCGCTGGTCGAACTGGCCCGCGCCTGAATGACGCGCCGCAGCGCGCCGGGCACCCTGCGTGACGCGCGCACGCCGAGCCTGGCGATGCACCACACCCCTTCTTCCCATCCTCAGGAGACTTTCCCGTGATCCTCGAAACCGCAGACATCCGCATCCAGCCCGGCCGCCAGGCCGACTTCGACGCCGCCATCGTGCGCGGGCTGCAGACCGTCATCGCCAAGGCGAAGGGCTTCCGCGGCTGGCGTGTCGTGAAAGGCATCGAATCGCCCGAGCGCTACCTGCTGCAGATCGAATGGGAGACGCTGGAGAACCACACGGTGGACTTCCGCGAATCGCCCGCCTTCGCCGAATGGCGCGCCATCGTCGGGCCCTTCTTTGCGCAGCCGCCGGTGGTGGAGCATTTCACGCTGGTCGGCGCGGGCTGAAAGGGCGCTTCAGCCGCCCAGGTGCCCCAGCGGCAGCGCCGAATTCGCCTTCACCTCGCCCAGCGAGAAACTGGTGTGCAGGTCCTTCACGTTGGGCAGCGTCATCAGGCTGTTGAGCGCGAAGCGGGAGAAGGCATCCAGGTCCTGCGCCACCACCTGCAGCTCGAACATGCCGTTGCCGCTGATGTAGTGGCAGGCCACCACCTCCGGTAGGCGGCGGATGGCCTCCTCCAGCACGCGGGTGGCGTCGCTGGTGGCGCGGTCGGTGTCCACCCGCACGAAGGCCAGCACGCCCAGGCCGATCTTTCTGCGGTCGAGTTCGGCGTGGTAGCCCTTGATGTATCCCTGCGCCTCCAGGGCGCGCACCCGGCGCCAGCAGGGCGCGGCCGACAGGCCGACGCGCTGCGCCAGCTCGGCGTTGGTCAGTCGGGCGTCGTCCTGCAGTTCACGCAGGATCGCGAGGTCATATTTGTCAATGCTTTCCAAAGAGGCGGCCTCCGCGCAAGATCCTTTCCCGATCATCCAATTTCAGCGCATGGAAAGCAAACACCTATCCGAGGGCCGGGCATACACTTTGCGCACATGATGCCTCGGGGGACGTCCACCCGGAGCCAGACCCACCCGCCACGGCCCAAAAGGCCCCAGCCGACGGAGAGAGACAACGATGAACGCTCCCTTGCCCGAACACATCCGCAAGGCCCTCGAGACGGTCACGCTCGATGACAAATACAGCCTGGACTACGGACGCGCCTTCATGAGCGGCGTCCAGGCGCTGGTCAAGCTGCCCATGCTGCAGCGCCTGCGCGATGCGCAGCAGGGCTACAACACCGCCGGCTTCATCAGCGGCTACCGCGGCTCCCCGCTCGGCGGCTATGACCAGGCGCTGTGGAAGGCCAACAAATACCTCAAGGCGCAGAACATCGTCTTCCAGCCCGGCGTGAATGAAGAGCTGGCGGCCACGGCGCTATGGGGCACGCAGATGCTGGGCTTCTCGCCCAAGGACCAGCAGAAGTTCGATGGCGTCTTCGGCATCTGGTACGGCAAGGGGCCGGGCGTGGACCGCTGCTCCGACGTGTTCAAGCATGCCAACATGGCCGGCACCGCGCCGCTGGGCGGCGTAATTGCCATCGCTGGCGACGACCACATCTCCAAGAGCAGCACGGCGGCGCACCAGAGCGACCACATCTTCAAGGCCTGCGGCACGCCGGTGTTCTTCCCGGCCAATGTGCAGGAGATCCTGGACCTGGGCCTGCATGCCTTCGCCATGAGCCGCTTCGCCGGCATCTGGTCGGGCATGAAGACGATCCAGGAGATCGTCGAATCCAGCGCCACCGCCATGATCGACCCCGACCGGGTCGAGATCGTGCTGCCCACCGACTTCGACATGCCGCCCGGCGGTCTGCACATGCGCTGGCCCGACGCGCCGCTGGAGCAGGAGGCGCGCCTCATGCACTACAAGTGGTACGCCGCGCTGGCCTACATCCGCGCCAACCGGCTCAACCACAACGTCATCGAAGGGCCGCACGACCGCTACGGCATCATGGCCAGCGGCAAGGCTTACAACGACACCCGGCAGGCGCTGGCCGACCTGGGCCTGGACGACGCGGCCTGCCGCCAGTTGGGCATCCGGCTGCACAAGGTGGGCGTGGTCTGGCCGCTGGAGGCGCAGCTCACCCGCGACTTCGCTACCGGCCTTCAGGAAATCCTGGTGGTCGAGGAGAAGCGCCAGGTCATCGAGTACCAGCTCAAGGAAGAGCTCTACAACTGGCGCCCCGATGTGCGGCCCAACGTGCTGGGCAAGTTCGACGAGCTGGAAGGCGACTTCTCCGGCGGCGAATGGGCCATGCCCAATCCGACGGCGAACACGCTGCTGCGCGCCAATGCCGACCTCAACCCGGCGCTGATCGCGCGGGCGCTGGTCAAGCGGCTGAAGAAGACCGGCATCCTGGCCTCGGGCGGCGCCGACCTGGTGGCCCGCGTGGAGGCGCAGATGGCGCTGCTGGAGGCCAAGGAGCGCTCGATGCAGGTGCTCAATGCCGGCGGCGTGCAGGGCGCGGACCGCGTGCCATGGTTCTGCTCGGGCTGCCCGCACAACACCAGCACCGTGGTGCCCGAAGGCTCGCGCGCCATGGCCGGCATCGGCTGCCACTACATGGCGAACTGGATGGACCGGTCCACCTACGGCTTCACGCAGATGGGCGGCGAAGGCGTCCCCTGGGTGGGCCAGGCGCCCTTCACGCACGAGAAGCACCTGTTCGCCAACCTGGGCGACGGCACCTACTTCCACAGCGGGCTGCTGGCCATCCGCCAGAGCATCGCGGCGGGCGTCAACATCACCTACAAGATCCTCTACAACGACGCAGTGGCCATGACCGGCGGCCAGCAGGTGGGCGAGCGGCCCGAGGGCCATTCGGTGTTGCAGATCGCCGAGAGCCTGCATGCCGAAGGCGCGACGAAGGTCGTGATCGTCACGGACGAGCCGGCCAAGTATCAGGGCGTGGCCATTCCCGGCAGCTACGCTGGCGAGCCGGTCAAGGTGCGCCACCGCGACGAGCTGGACGCGGTGCAGCGCGAGTTCCGCGAGATCGCCGGCACCACGGCCATCATCTACGACCAGACCTGCGCCACCGAGAAGCGCCGCCGCCGCAAGCGCGGCACGATGGTCGATCCGGCCAAGCGCGTGGTCATCAACGACCTGGTCTGCGAAGGCTGCGGCGACTGCAGCGTGCAGAGCAACTGCCTGTCGGTGGAGCCGCTGGAGACCGAGTTCGGCCGCAAACGCACCATCAACCAGAGCACCTGCAACAAGGACATGAGCTGCCTGAAGGGCTTCTGCCCGAGCTTCGTCACCGTCGAAGGCGGCCAGCTCAAGAAGAAGGCAAAGGGCAAGGCCGGTACGCCGGCCGAGCTTGGTGCCCTGCCCGAGCCCGCACTGCCGACGCTGGCGGCCAACCAGGTGTGGGGCATCGTCGTCGCCGGCGTGGGCGGCACGGGCGTGATCACCATCGGCCAGCTGCTGGGCGTCGCCGCGCACATCGAGGGCAAGGGCATCGTCACGCAGGACGCCGCCGGCCTGGCCCAGAAGGGCGGCGCCACCTGGAGCCATGTGCTGATCGGCGCGCGGCAGGACGACATCCGCACCACCCGCGTCGGCACCGCCGCCGCCGACCTGGTGCTGGCCTGCGACCCCATCGTCACCGTCAACGGCGAGACGCTGGCGCGCATGCGCGAGGGCCGCACGCACGTGGCCCTGAACACCCACAGCACGCCCACCGCCAGCTTCGTCAAGAACGCCCAGTGGCAGAACCCGCAGGACGCCTGCGCCGTGCAGATCGGCAAGGCCGTGGGCGAGGCCGGCGTGGGCGCCTTCGACGCCGATGCGGCCGCCACCCAGCTGATGGGCGACACGCTCTTCGTCAACCCGATGATGCTGGGCTATGCGTGGCAGAAGGGCTGGATCCCGCTGGCGCACGAGTCGCTGATGCGCGCCATCGAGCTCAACAACGTCGCCATCGAGGCCAACAAGGCCGCCTTCGAATGGGGCCGCCAGGCCGCGCACCGGCCGGCCGAGATGGCCCAGCGCCTGAACCCGGGCCAGGTGATCGAGTTCAAGAAGCGCGAGACGCTGGCCTCGCTGGTGGCGCGGCGCGTGGACTTCCTCACCGACTACCAGAACGCCACCTATGCCGAGGACTACCGCGCCTTCGTCGAACGCGTGCGTGAGGCCGAAGCGCCGCTGGGCAAGACCGCGCTGGCCGAGACGGTCGCCCGCCAGCTCTTCAAGCTGATGGCCTACAAGGACGAGTACGAGGTGGCGCGCCTGCACACGCAGACGGGCTTCCGCGAGCGCATCGACCAGATGTTCGAGGGCGACTACACCGTGCACTACCACCTGGCGCCGCCGGCCATTGCCAAGCGCAATGCCAAGGGCGAGCTGGTCAAGCAACGCTTCGGCCCGTGGATGCATCGCGCCTTCGGCGTGCTGGCGCGGCTCAAGGGCCTGCGCGGCACGGCCTTCGACCCCTTCGGCCGCACCGAGGAGCGCCGCACCGAGCGCGCGCTGATCGGCGAGTACCGCGCGGCCATCGAGGAGGTGCTGCAGGGCCTGGACGTCGAGCGCCACGCCCTGGCGCTGGAGATCGCGGCGCTGCCGGACGGCATCCGCGGCTACGGCCACGTGAAGGAGCGCAACCTCGCGGCCGTGCGCACACGCTGGCAGGCACTGGTGGCGCGCTGGCGCACGGGCGAGCCGGTCACACGCGCCGCGGCCTGATCGGCGCGCGCGGTCGCCCGCCCGCGCAGGTCGCATCTCCAGAACGCAGGGCGGAAGCGCCCTGTCCGACGGCATTGACGCGGCGTGCAATATCCCGCGCCGCGTGCCGGCTTGACGCCGGCCCGTCAAGACCCCCCGCATACAATCCGCCGGTTGTGCGAAGCCCGCCCCTCGTGGGCCTCTTCGCGCACCGGCGGCCCCGCTTCCAGCGATCCGGCCGCCCCGGAACCGCGGGCACCGCCTGCGGTCAGACCCCATCCGCTCTCCTGGAGACCTCCCTTGTTCATTTCCTCCGCTTTCGCCCAGACCGCACCTGCCGCCGGTGGCGGCGACATGATGTCTTCGCTCACCAGCATGCTGCCGCTGGTGCTGATGTTCGTGGTGCTGTACTTCGTGATGATCCGGCCCCAGATGAAGCGCCAGAAGGAAACGCGCGCCATGCTGGACGCCCTGGCCAAGGGCGACGACGTGGCCACCGCCGGTGGCATCGTCGGCCGCATCAGCGCGCTCGGCGACCAGTTCCTGACGATCGAAATCTCGAGCGGCGTGGAGATCAAGGTGCAGCGTAGCGCCGTGGTCCAGGTCCTGCCCAAAGGCTCCTACAAGTAAGCTGCGCAATGGCTGCCCCTGAGGCAGCCTTGCTTTTTTGAGCGCATCCGGCGTCTCGATTCCTTAGGTATCCAGCGATGAACCGCTATCCGGTCTGGAAGTACGCGATCATGGTGATCGTGCTGCTGGTGGGGCTGATCTACACCCTGCCCAATCTCTTCGGCGAAGCGCCGGCCGTGCAGGTCTCGCCCGCCAAGTCCACCGTCAAGGTGGATGCCTCGACGCAGCAGCGCGTGGAGGCGGCGCTCAAGGCCGCCAACCTCGCGCCCGACATGCTGACGCTGGATGCCAATTCCATCCGCGCCCGCTTCGGCAGCACCGACGAGCAACTGAAGGCCCGCGACGTCCTGCAGCATGCGCTGGTGCCCGATGCCAACGACCCGCCCTACGTGGTGGCGCTGAACCTGGTGTCGCGCTCGCCCACCTGGCTGTCGGCACTGCATGCCTTCCCGATGTACCTGGGCCTGGACCTGCGCGGCGGCGTGCACTTCATGCTGCAGGTGGACATGCAGGGCGCCCTGGACAAGCGCGCCGAAACCTTCGCCAGCGACCTGCGCACCGCGCTGCGCGACAAGAACATCCGCGGCGCCGCCGTCACGCGCAACGGCCAGGCCATCGAGGTCCGCCTGCGCGACGCGGCCGCCCAGGAGGCCACGCAGAACATCATCCAGGACCAGTTCACCGACCTCGCGGCCACCGCCAGCCAGGACGGCAGCGACTACAAGCTGGCCGTGACCATCAAGCCCGAGGCGGCCCGCCGCCTGCAGGACAACGCGCTCAAGCAGAACATCACCACGCTGCACAACCGGATCAACGAGCTGGGCGTGGCCGAGCCGGTGATCCAGCAGCAGGGCCTGGACCGCATCATCGTGCAGCTGCCCGGCGTGCAGGACACGGCCAAGGCCAAGGACATCCTGGGCCGCACCGCCACGCTGGAACTGCGTCTGGTGGACGAAAGCGCCGAAGGCCGCGCCGCCGAGCTGGGCACCGGCCCGGTGCCCTTCGGCTCCGAGCGCTTCATGGACCGCGAAGGCCGTCCGGTGATCGTCAAGAAGCAGGTGGTCATCACCGGCGAGAACCTCACCGACGCGCAGCCCGGCTTCGACTCGCAGACGCAGCAGCCCAAGGTCGACCTCACCGTCGACGCCAAGGGCGGCCGCATCATGCGCGACGTCAGCCGCGACAACTACCGCAAGCGCCTGGCCATCCTGCTGTTCGAGAAGGGCAAGGGCGAGGTGCTGACGGCGCCGTCGATCAACGGCGAGCTGGGCACGCGCTTCCAGATCTCCGGCTCGATGAACGTGGTCGAGGCCAACGATTTGGCCCTGCTGCTGCGCGCCGGCTCGCTGGCCGCGCCGATGGAGATCATCGAGGAGCGCACCATCGGCCCGAGCCTGGGCGCCGACAACATCGCCATGGGCTTCAAGAGCGTGGCCTACGGCTTCCTGGCGATCATGGTGTTCATGTGCGTGTACTACGCGCTGTTCGGCGTGTTCTCGTCCATCGCGCTGGGCGTGAACCTGCT
This sequence comes from uncultured Pseudacidovorax sp., assembly GCF_913773995.1. Lineage (GTDB taxonomy): Bacteria > Pseudomonadota > Gammaproteobacteria > Burkholderiales > Burkholderiaceae_C > Xenophilus. The sequence goes on along the minus strand of NZ_CAJYES010000134.1, from coordinate 55,143 downwards.
GCTGCTGGTGGCCATCCTGTCGATGCTGCAGGCCACGCTCACGCTGCCGGGCATCGCCGCCATGGCGCTGGCCATCGGTGTGGCGATCGACTCCAACGTGCTGATCAACGAGCGCGTGCGGGAGGAGCTGCGTAACGGCGCTTCGCCGCAGGCCGCCATCCACGCCGGCTATGACCGGGCGTGGGGCACCATCCTCGACTCCAACGTGACCACGCTGATCGCGGGCCTGGCCCTGCTGGCCTTCGGCTCGGGCCCCGTGCGCGGCTTCGCGGTGGTGCACTGCATCGGCATCGTCACTTCGATGTTCTCGGCCGTGTTCTTCTCGCGCGGCCTGGTCAACCTCTGGTACGGCCGCAAGAAGAAGCTCAAGACCGTGTCCATCGGCACCGTCTGGCGTCCGGGCCAGGCCGACGAGACGGCCCTGGCCAAGGCCAAGTAAACCGCGGCACGGAGCACAACGACCATGGAATTCTTCCGCATCCACCGCACCATCCCGTTCATGCGCTACGCGAAGGTGCTGAACGCGATCTCGATCATCACCTTCATCCTGGCGGTCTTCTTCCTGTTCCACCGCGGGCTGCACCTGTCGGTGGAATTCACCGGCGGCACGGTGATGGAAGTCAACTACCCGCAGGCGGCCGAGCTCGACAAGGTGCGCAGCGCCGTCAGCGGCCTGGGCTACCAGGACGTGCAGGTGCAGAACTTCGGCAGCTCGCGCGACGTGATGATCCGCCTGCCCGCCCAGAAGGGCGTGAGCTCGCAGGAGCAGAGCAATCGCGTGCTGACCGCCCTCAAGACGGTCGACCCGTCGGTGCAGCTGCGCCGCAACGAGTTCGTCGGTCCGCAGGTGGGCGACGAGCTCACCACCAACGGCCTGAAGGCGCTGGGCATGGTGGTGGTGGGCATCATGATCTACCTGGCCTTCCGCTTCGAATGGAAGTTCGCGCTGTCCACCGTGCTGGCCAACCTGCACGACGTCGTGATCATCCTGGGCTTCTTCGCCTTCTTCCAGTGGGAGTTCTCGCTGGCGGTGCTGGCGGCGGTGCTGGCGGTGCTGGGCTATTCGGTGAACGAGTCGGTGGTGATCTTCGACCGCATCCGCGAGAACTTCCGGCGCTACCGCAAGATGGACACGGTCGAGATCATCGACAGCGCCATCACGGGCACCATCAGCCGCACGATCATCACCCACGGCTCCACCCAGCTGGTGGTTCTGTCGATGTTCTTCTTCGGCGGCCCGACGCTGCACTACTTCGCGCTGGCGCTGACCATCGGCATCTGCTTCGGCATCTACTCGTCCTGCTTCGTGGCGGCGTCCATCGCCATGTGGCTGGGCGTGAAGCGCGAGGACCTGATCAAGGGCGGCCCGGCCAAGCGCGACGAGGACCCGAACGATCCCAACGCCGGCGCGACGGTCTGACCCCCTTGCGACGCGCTCATGCGACCCGGCTCCGGCCGGGTTTTTTTTCGTTTTCGAGCGGGTGGGCCGCGCCCGACGTCGTGCATTCGCAACCGTTCTGTCGGACTGTTCACGTTTTCTGAGTGCGTCTGCCGGGCATGGGGTGTCCCGCATACGGCGGGCGCGCGGGCTCATTTACATTTGACGTGCTGAAATTAACAACAATTCACTATCTCTCGTTCCGCCTCGCCTGCCTGACGCGTGAACGCCCCGTGTGCCGCCAGCGCTGATGCGCCCTCTTTCGCAATGAGCCCCTCGCTCCCCCGCGAACCCGCCCTGCTGCTCGCTCAAGAGTCGCGCGAGCGCTTCGTACACGCCATGGACGGCGCCATGCACCGCACCGCGCAGGCCGTGCGCGACCGTCTGCTCGCCCTGGCCGGTGAAGTGGGCACGGCCAGAAAGATGCAGGAGCACCGCGATCACCTGCTGGCCTGGGAGGCCGACCACGCGCGCTGGCTGGAGGCCGTGCGCCAGCGCTGGTCCGAAGCCATGGCCCAGACGCGCACGCCCGGCACGTCGAATACGGGCGCACTGCGCCTGGAACTGGTGGGTGACGACGTGGTGGAGAACAGCATCCTCGTCTCCCGGCTGGCGATGGCGCTGCAGGACCGCTCGCCCTTCGCATTGAATGAGCTGAAGCTGCGCATCCAGCACCTGGAAGGCAGCAGCGGCAGCGACTGGCCCAGTGGCGATGTGCTGCGCCCCGAGACCCTGGCGACCATCCTGGTCGAGGAATGGACCTCGACCGGACTGCCCCGCACGCTCTGGACGCAGGTGCAGGACGTCATCTCGGGCCATCTGGGCGACGCCGCCATGAAGGGCTACGAGGACCTGAATGCCTTTTTGATTGCGCGCGGCGTGATGCCGGAGATCGAGTTACGCAGCCTGGTCCGTCGCGGCCCCGACAGCGCGCCGGCTGCATTGACGCCGGCCGGCGGCGCGCCCACGGACCGTGGTTCCGCCACCGGGCCTTGGGATCGCACGCGGCCCCAGGCGGGCCCGAACCTGGTCGGGACGCCGGCGTCGGGTGCCATGGCGTCGGCCCGTCAGCAGGCCGGCGCGGTGCTGGGACGGCTGCGTCGCATCATTGGCGGCGTGGTCGCCGGTGGCGGCAACGCGATCGGTGGCGGCGCGAATTACCCGGCGGCGGGCAGCCCCAGCGGTTTCATGTCCGACGGCGGCGGCTCATCGATGGCGCAGGGTGGGCCGGGCTCGTATCCCGGCAGGGCTCCGGCAGGTGGCATGGGCGGCGGCGGTCCCGCAGGTGCAGGCGCCTATGACCAACCGGCCGGGCAACTGGCGCCGGGCGGCATGGGCATCGACCGGCGCGGCTGGGCCACCAACACCGGTGCGCAGGCGTTCACGGCCGCCATCGCCGACGTCGAGGCGGCCTATCCCTTCAACGTCGGGGTTTACGTGAACGTGGCCGATCCCGCCCTCATGCAGCGCGCGCAGAGCGACCTGCGGCGCCAGAGCGGCGAGCTCAAACGGCGGGCGCCGACGTCGGCCGACAAGGCGACGGTCGAAGTCGTGGCGCTGATGTTCCAGTCCATCCTGGCCGAGGAGCGCATTCCTTTTTCCGTGCGCGTCTGGTTCGCCCGGCTGCAGATGCCGGTGCTGCGGGTGGCGGTGGCCGACGCGGAGTTCTTTGCCACGCTGCAGCATCCCGCGCGCATGCTGATCGACCGCATGGGCTCGGTGGTGATGGGCTTCGACGCAGCCGCCATCTCGGGCAGTGCGCTCGAAGGCGAGATCCGCCGCGTGGTGCAGGTGATCGAGCAGTACCCCGAGACAGGCCAGCGGGTGTTCAAGCTGGTCTACGACGAGTTCGTGGCTTTCCTCTCCAAGTACCTGACCCAGAACGACGCGACCCAGAAGGTGATGAGCGTCGCCCAGCAGGTGGAGCAGAAGGAGACGCTCGCCATCCAGTACACCATCGAGCTTCGCAAGATGCTCAACGACATGCCGGTGCGCGAGGAGATCCGCGAGTTCCTCTTCAAGGTCTGGGCAGAGGTCCTGGCCATCGGCGCGCTCAAGTACGGCGTGCAGGACGAGCAGACGGCGCAGCTGCGCCGGGTGGCGTCCGAACTGGTCTGGGCCGCGAGCGCCAAGCCCAGCCGCAGCGAACGCGCCCGCATGATCCAGGCCCTGCCCTCGCTGCTGCAGCGCCTGCGCCAGGGCATGGACCTGATGGGCCTGACCGGGCAGCCCCAGGAAGACCACATCCGCACGCTGGGCCGCACGCTCTCGGACGCCTTCACGGCCAAGACCGAGAGCATTCCCGTGGCGCAGATCGAGAACCTGGCGGGCCGGCTGGCGAACCTGGAGGCGGTCATCGCCGACGAAAGCGCCGAACCGCTGGCCCTGGACTCGACGAACCTGGAGCTGCTGCTGGGCATCGATGTGTCGTCGATGGAGGTGCTGCCCAACAACGAGGCCGAGGCCCCGGCCGAAGCCCTGGCATGGGCCCATTCGTTGCAGGTGGGCGCCTGGTTCCTGCTCGACCACAACGGGCGACCCAGCCAGGTGCAGTTCGTGTGGCGCAGCAAGCACCGGCAGCTGCACCTGTTCGGCTCGCCCGATGGCCGGCAGTTCCTGATCCAGGCGCAGCGTCTGGCCGCCTACCTGCACGGCGGCCTGCTCGTGCCGGCGGAAGAGGAGACGCTGACCGTGCGCGCCACCCGCGAGGCGCTGGCCAAGATCGATGCCAATCCGGAGCGGCTGCTGAGCTAAGAAAAAGGGGGCACCCCCCATGCCGCTGCGCGGCTCCCCCCTCTGTCGCCTTCGGCTCGGAGGGGGGCGCACCCAGAGGCCTGGCGAAGCCAGTTCCGCGGGTGCTCTGGCATGGCCTGCTCCGCGGCCATCCGATCCTTGCCTGCGCTTGAGCTTTAGGCCGAAGCCGGGTTTCTGCGCGGCGTGGGCGATGCTCTTCCGACGGGTGCGGAAGAATCGCCAAAACGCCGCCAACCGGGCGTGTTCAGCCGAGTTCGATGCGCTGGAACAGGCCGCCGGGGAGTCGGCCGACGCGGCCGTCCAGTTCCAGCTCCAGAAGCCGGGCCTGCAGTAGCGGTGTGGGCAGGCCGGTGCGGGCGCAGAGCGCGTCCAGGGTGGCGGGCGCATGGCCGAGGTGCTCCAGCAGCACGTCGTCGTCCTCCGGTCCGGGCGTGGCCGCATCTTCGACCTCGCCCTCGCCGTCGTTCTCGAAGAGCGAGGCAGTGCCTGGGGCGGATGCCGCGGCGGGCCGGCGCAGTTCCTCCAGCACATCTGCGGCGGTTTCCACCAGCTTGGCGCCCTGGCGGATCAAGGCATGGCAGCCCCGCGACTGCGGCGAGTGGATGGAGCCGGGGATGGCGAAGACCTCCTTGCCCTGCTCGACCGCACAGCGGGCGGTGATCAGGGAGCCGGACGCCAGCGCCGCCTCCACCACCAGCGTGCCTTGCGACAGTCCGGAGATCAGCCGGTTGCGGCGGGGGAAGTTGGCCGTGAGCGGCGGCGTGCCCAGCGGCTGCTCGCTCAGGATCACGCCGCGGGCCGCGATGCGATGGGCCAGCGCGCGATGCCGGGCCGGATAGACCCGGTCCAGCCCCGTGCCGACGACAGCGATGGTGGCGAGCCGCCCATCCTTCGCGCTGGCCGCCTCCAGCGCCCCTTCGTGCGCGGCCCCGTCCACGCCGAGCGCCAGGCCCGAGACGATGGGCAGCCCGGACTCGGCCAGCGTGCGGGCGAACAGGCGCGCGTCGATGGCCCCCTGGGGCGTCGGATTGCGGCTGCCCACGATGGCCAGGCCGTCGCAGGGCAGCGGCGCGTCCAGCAGTTCTGCGGGGCCGAGCCCATACAACAGCAGCGGCGGGTCGGCGATCTCCAGCAGGCCCGCCGGGTAGGCAGCGTCGCCCAAAGCCAGGATGCGGTGCACGGCGCCGTCCGGGCCGGTGGCGTCGAGCCATTCGCGGGTGCGGTCGAGCATGGCCGCGAAGCCCTCCTGCTCGTCCAGGAGCGCCCGGGCCTGGGCCGGGCTGCACAGCGCCTCCAGGGCGGCGGCCGGCTGCGCGAACACCGCGTCCGGCCATCCGAAGGCCGTCAGCAGCCTTCTTGCGGTACCGGCCCCAACGCCGGGGGCCAGGGCCAGCCGCAGCCAGCCCGGCAGATCCTCCCTCTCCACCCCGCGCCCTTGTTGTTCAGGGATTGGCGAGGCGGTCGCCCGCGCGGGGCGTGTCGGTGATGTCGAGCACCAGCGCGTACGAGACCCGCTCGAAGGGGCGGAACACCATCAGCAGGCCGATGCGCTCGTCGGGCAGCTTGAGCGTCTCCTTGTCGCCGCCGGTGCGGTCGACGATGGTCTGGCCGTTCTTGAGGATGGCCAGGACGTTGCCGCTGACGATGCCGTCGCGCAGTCCCTTGTTGATGGCCACGACCTGGTTCTGGCCGGCGTACTGCACGCCGTTGCCGTAGACGGAGATGATGCGACCGCCTTCCACCGGCTGGGCCGGGGCGCGCGGCACGTAGCTGATCAGCTGCTCGGGCGGCTCCGGCAGCAGCCGGTCGCCGGCGCGCATCTCCTCGCGGGCGGCAATCACGTCGACCGTGGCCGGCACGGCGACGCCGGGCGCCGAGTCGGTGGCCGGCGTCTGGGATTCACCACGCACCAGCCGCACCCGGCCCACGTACTGGGCCTCGTAGCCGAGTATCTCGCCGGTGCCCGGATCCTTGAGCGGCGTGGCATTGCGGAAGACGCGGAACTGCGGCAGCGGCCCTGGCGGCTCGACCAGCGGCGCGCCGGGCTGGCCGCGGACATAGGCGCGATCGCCACGCGACAGCAGCACGCGCTCGTCATTGCCCGCCACGATGCGGGGCGCGCCGGCCAGCGTGTCCTCCTCGACCACCAGGGGCTCGGTGAGGAAGGCGTCGATGCGGCTGGGGTCGAGGGTGGGCAGCGCGAGGTTGGACGCCGAGTCGTAGCGCGTGCGCGGCGACAGCTTGACCGTGTCGCCACTGCCACCCGCCCCGCGGCGCAGACTCAAGCGGGCGCGGCCACCGGTCTTGTCGAGGTAGAGCACCTGACCGGGATAGATGCGGTGCGGATTGGCGATCTCGCTGAGGTTCATGCCCCACAGCTCGGGCCAGCGCCAGGGCTTGCGCAGATACATCCGCGAGATGGCCCAGAGCGTGTCACCACGCTTGACGGTGTATTCGTCCGGCGCATTGGGCGCCAGCTCGGACAGCGGCACCCCCTGTTGGGCCGTCTGCTGTGCGACAGCCCGCTGGGCCGGCGTCACCGGATAGTTCTGCGCGTGAACGGCGCAATGCCCCAAAAGGGCTGCGGCGGCGAGGGGAAGGACTGGCAGTCGAAGGTGGTACATGGTCGGCGCGCCATCCTGCCACGGCGCGGGCGGGAGTAGCGAATACTCACAATTTGCAACGATTTTGCGCGCAAGCCCTGCCGGCAGCAACGTCATCCGGCTGCGGCGGCGCCGGGCAGGGGTCGAAATGGCGAAAATAGCCACAACTTTCCGTGAGAGACATGGCCCTGCGAACCATCCTGAGCTATCCCGACCCGCGCCTGCACACCGTGGCCAAGCCCGTGCAGGCGGTCGATGCGCGCATCCGTACCCTGATCGCCGACATGCTCGAGACCATGTACGAGGCCAGCGGCATCGGCCTGGCCGCCACGCAGATCGACGTGCACGAGCGTCTGGTGGTGATCGACGTGTCGGAAGAGCGCAATGAACCGCTGGTGCTGATCAACCCCGAGATCGTCTGGGCCAGCGATGAGAAGGTGATGAACGAAGAGGGCTGCCTGTCGGTGCCCGGCATCTACGACGGCGTGGAGCGCTCGACGGCCGTGCGCGTGCAGGCGCTCGATGCCGACGGCAATCCGCAGGCCATCGAAGCCGAGGGCCTGCTGGCCATCTGCATCCAGCACGAGCTGGACCACCTGCTGGGCAAGGTGTTTGTCGAATACCTGTCCACGCTCAAGCGCAATCGCATCAAGACCAAGCTGCTCAAGGCACAACGCGACGTGCAGCGCGAAGGCGGCCGAAGCGCATGAACGCCGGACGTCGCTTTGCCCTCGGATCCGCGCTGGCGGCGGCGGCATGGCTGGCGGGCTGCGCCAGCGAGCCGCAGCGGGTGCCCGCCGGCGCCTCGCGCGCCGAGGCCCTCCAGCAGCTGGGCGCGCCGACGGCCATCTACCCGCTGCCGACGGGCGAGCGCCTGCAGTACTCGCGCCAGCCTGCCGGCTTCGCGATCAACAACGTCGACCTGGACGCCAGCGGCCGTGTGGTCGCGGTGACGCAGGAGCTCGACGAAAACCGTTTCGGTCAGATTCGCATCGACCAATGGCGCGTCGCGGATGTGCTGCGCACCTTCGGACGGCCGGAAGAGGTGTCCCGCGTCTGGTCCTTCCAGGGCGAGGTGTGGCAGTGGCGCTATCGCCAACTCAACACGCCGCGCCTGCTGTACATCTACATCGATCCCCAGGGCGTGGTGCGCCGTTACCACGTGGGCGACGACCTGCGTTTCGTTCCGCCCGACTCCCGTTCTTGAAAGCATTTCCCCACCGATGAGGATCGTCTTCGCGGGCACGCCCGAATTCGCCCGCGTGGCGCTCGAAGCCCTGGATGCCGCCGGCATCGAGATCGCCCTGGTGCTGACCCAGCCCGACCGGCCCGCAGGCCGCGGCATGAAGCTGCAGGCGTCGCCGGTCAAGGCCCATGCCCTGGCCCGCAACTGGCCCGTGGCCCAGCCACGCAGCCTGCGGCTGGACGGCAAGTACCCCGAGGACGCCGCCACGGCCCGCGAAGCGCTGGTCGCGGCGCGCGCCGACGCGATGGTGGTTGCCGCCTACGGCCTGATCCTGCCCCAGTGGGTGCTGGACCTCATGGCCGGTCAGGGCGAGGGCGCCCCGGCCGATACACGGGCCCTGGGCTGCCTCAACATCCACGCCAGCCTGCTGCCGCGCTGGCGCGGCGCCGCGCCGATCCACCGCGCCATCGAGGCGGGCGACGCCGAGACGGGCGTGACCATCATGCAGATGGACGCCGGTCTGGACACCGGTGAAATGCTGCTGAGGGAATCCTTGCCCATCGGCTCCGACGAAGGCACCGGCCAGTTGCACGACCGCCTGGCCGCAATGGGCGGGCGGCTGATCGTGCAGGCCCTGCGGCAGGCCGACGCCGGACCACTGCCACGCACGCCCCAACCCGCCGAGGGCGTGACCTACGCCCACAAGATCGAGAAGGCCGAAGCCCGCATCGACTGGGCGCTGGACGCGGACACCTTGGCCCGCCGGGTGCGCGCCTTCGACCCCTTTCCCGGTGCCGTGGCCGAGCTGGACGGTCAGCCGCTCAAGATCTGGGCCGCGCACGCGCTGCCCCAGGCTGGCGACGCCAGCCCGGCTCCCGGCACCGTGCTGCGCGCCGAGGCCGACGGGGTGGCCATCGCAGCCGGCAGCGGCACGCTGGTGGCCACCCAGTTGCAGCGCGCAGGCGGCAAGCGCCTGGCTGCGGCAGACTTCCTGCGCGGAGCGCCGCTGACCGCCGGCACCGTGCTGGCCTGATGTTCTGGTCGTCTGCCATCCACCGGCGCCCGGCCTTCCGGGAAGGTGCCGCGCTGATGACACCGGTGGCACTGGGCATTGGGGCCTGGGGTCTGATGACCGGCGTGGCCATGGTGAAGACCGGCCTGTCGCCGCTGGAAGCCGTGTTGATGACACTGCTGGTCTATGCCGGCAGCGCCCAGCTGGCCGCCGTGCCGCTTCTGGTGGCCGGCGCACCCGCCTGGGTGATCCTGGCCACGGCCTTCTGCGTGAACCTGCGCTTCGTCGTCTTCAGCCTGCACCTGCGCCACTACCTGATGCACATGCCACGCTGGCGTCGGCTGGTGCACGGCTACCTGACCGGCGACCTGAGCTACGCCGTGTTCACCGCCCGCTTTCCACAGCCACCGGCCACCCAGGCCGAGCGTGACGAGCAGGAGGCGTACCTCGTGGGCGGCTATTCGGTCAACTGGAGCTGCTGGATACTGCTGAGCCTGGCCGGAATCGCGCTGGCGGAGCTGATTCCCCAGCACTGGGGCCTGGGCTTCGCCGGCGTGCTGGCGCTGGTGGGCATCCTGGCTTCGATGGTCACCACCCGCCTGCAGGTACTGGCGCTGCTGATCGCCAGCGCCACCGCGGTGGCCGCCTATGCGTTGCCGCTGCGGCTGAACATCGTGGTGTCCATCGGTCTGGCGGTGCTGGCCTGCTTCTGGCTCGAACAGCAGTTCGGCCGCTTCGCCCGGCGCCGTACAGGGGAGGCGGGCTGATGCAGACCGATTCCTGGACCGTCGCCGTCATCGTGGGCATGGCCGTGGTGACCGTGGTCACGCGCTGCTTCTTCTTCATCACCGAGCGCGCCCTGCCCCTGCCCGCCTGGGTGCACCGGGCGCTGCGCTACGCGCCGGTGGCGGCGCTGGCCGCCGTGGTGGCGCCCGAGGTGGTGATGAGCGGCGGGCACCTCATCCCCAGCTGGCAGGACGCGCGCCTGTTCGCCGCCGCAGCGGGCGCGGCGCTCTACTTCTGGCGGCGCAGCACGATCATCACGATGGCCGGCGGCATGGCGGTGTACCTGCCGCTGCACCTGGGACTGGGCTGGTAGCGCCACTACCGCTCCCTACAATGCCCTGTTGCCCGTCCGGCCCCCGGACGGCGTCGAGACAACTTCCTCCCAAGCCGCAACCATGAACGTCATCCGCTTCTCCGACCTGTGTGAACAAGGCAAGGCCCAGGGCCGCCGCGTCTTCATCCGTGCCGACCTGAACGTCCCGCAGGACGACGCCGGCCGCATCACCGAAGACACGCGCATCCGGGCCTCGGTGCCCTGCATCCAGATGGCGCTGGACGCCGGCGCGGCGGTGATGGTCACCTCGCACCTGGGCCGCCCAACCGAGGGCGCCTTCAAGCCCGAGGATTCGCTGGCCCCCGTCGCCCAGCGCCTGGGCGAGCTGCTGGGCCGCGAGGTGCGCCTGGCCGCCGACTGGACCGACGGCGTGAACGTCGCGCCCGGCGAGGTCGTGCTGCTGGAGAACTGCCGCCTGAACAAGGGCGAGAAGAAGAACGACGAGGCGCTGTCCCGCAAGATGGCCGCGCTGACCGACATCTACGTCAACGACGCCTTCGGCACCGCCCACCGCGCCGAGGCCACCACCTACGGCATCGCCCAGTTCGCGCCCGTCGCCTGCGCCGGTCCTCTACTGGCGGCCGAGATCGACGCCATCACCAAGGCCCTGGCCGCGCCCAAGCGACCGCTCGTCGCCATCGTGGCCGGCTCCAAGGTGAGCACCAAGCTGACCATCCTCAAGAGCCTGTCGGCCAACGTGGACCAGCTGATCGTGGGCGGGGGCATCGCCAACACCTTCATGCTGGCCGCCGGCCTGCCCATTGGCAAGTCGCTGGCCGAGGCCGACCTGGTCGGCGAGGCCAAGGCCGTGATCGAGGCCATGCGCGCCCGCGGCGCCGCGGTGCCGATCCCGGTGGACGTGGTGACGGCCAAGAGCTTCTCGGCGGATGCCCCCGCCACCGTCAAGCCCGCCACCGAAGTGGCCGAGGACGACCTGATCCTGGACATCGGCCCGCAGACCGCCGAGCAGCTCGCCGCCCAGTTGCGCGAGGCCGGCACCATCGTCTGGAACGGCCCGGTCGGCGTGTTCGAGTTCGACGCCTTCGCCAAGGGCACCGAAGCGATCGCCCGCGCCATCGCGGCCAGCAGCGCCTTCTCCATCGCCGGTGGCGGCGACACGCTGGCGGCCATCGCCAAGTACGGCATCGAGAAGGACGTGGGCTACATCTCCACCGGCGGTGGCGCCTTCCTGGAGGTGCTGGAAGGCAAGAAGCTGCCGGCTTTCGAGATCCTGGAGAAGCGCGCGGCAGGCTGAGTCGAGCGCCCGCGGCCTGCGCGGCGCCCGACCGGGCGCTGCTCACGTTGCGGCCGCGGCCGCGACGCAGGGCTGGCGCCTTCCACGCCCGGCTCGCCCAACAAAAAACCCGGCCCGCATCGCTGCGGGGCCGGGTTTTTTGTTGTCCCGTCGCATGCGGCGCCAGGCCGCCGCGAGGGCTCGGGCGGCGTCAGGCCGGACGGGCGGCAGCGTCGGCCGCCTGCGGTGGCACCAGCGCGCGCAGCTCGCTCGTGGCGCGGCCCTTGAAGTCGGTCCAGCACTGGCGCGTGAAGTCGTACAGCTTGCAGGCGCGCGCGGTGTCGAAGTACCACGTCCAGGAGAAGCGCTGGATGATGATGCGGCCGGGCAGCATCTGCTCCAGCACCTTCTGCGTTTCCTTGAGCTTGTAGAGCGGGATGCTCATGTCCACGTGGTGGGCGGTGTGCTCCATGATGTGGTGCATTAGCGCGCCGATGCGGAAGGGGAAGGTCAGGTGCACGGTGGTGGAGACGAAGGGCTGGGCGCGCTGCCACGCCGCCTTCTCGTTGTGCCACTGCACCTTGACGTGGGTGTGGTGGCCGTAGATGACGAAGCCCATCATGTTGAACCAGAACACCATCGGCACCACGAAGCCCAGCAGCACCAGCAGCCAGGCCGACTGGCCGGTGGCGAAGGCGGCCCCGACCAGGGCGGCGATCCACACCAGCGCGAAGCCGCTGACCAGCAGGCAGTCGCGGGTGAAGACCGGGCGGTAGGTGTTGCCCATGATCTTCTTGCTGGGGAACATCATCTTGGCCCACCAGATCTCGACGGCGTAGTACAGGCCCGGGCCCCAGCCGCTGCGGTAGATGCGCTCGGCCACGCGGCGCATCGGCGACATGGCGCGGTACTCGTCCTGAGTCATGGGGGCCCAGACGAAATCCACGCCCTTGAGGTTGGTGAAGCCGTGGTGCACCACGTTGTGGCCCATGTCCCAGAGGCTGTAGGCGGTGAGCGAGGGCAGGAAGGCGATGCGGCCCAGCCACTTGTTCAGGCGACGGTTCTCGGTCAGGCTCTGGTGGCAGCCGTCATGCCCAATGATGAACAGGCGGCCGATGACGAAGCCGGCGGCCAGGGCGGCCAGCAGCTTGAGCCAGACGGAATCGACCAGCACCACCGCGGCCATCAGGCCGAAGAAGAGGAGGTAGTCGAGCGTGAGAAGCGCGAAGGCGCGCCAGGTGCTGCGCTGCGCCAGGGGCGTCAGCCAGCTGCGGATGATCTTGCGGTGCGGCAGCGGCGCGCTGGGCTCAAGCGGCTCGGGCAGCGAGAGTTCGGGTCTGTAAGCCATTGAAAAATAGGCGGGTTTTCAGGTTCTGGACAACCGCCGACGATAACCGATGCGCCCTTCGCGTCGATGACGGCCGTCAAATTGACCCGAGATGCTGCGCAAGATATGCACTATTCCTCGGCCGCATCACGACGCGGGCGGGAAGCGCCGACGGCATGGGGGAGAATTTCCCGCGCCCCACCGCTACCCCCTTCCCGCCCCGTCAGCCGGGGCCGGCCATACTTTCGGAGACCTCCCATGCCCCCCCGCATCCCCCGCCACGCCACCAAGATCGTCGCCACGCTCGGCCCGGCGTCCAGCACGCCAGCGCTCATCGAGCAGATGATCGTCCACAAGGTCAGCGTGGTGCGCCTGAACTTCAGCCACGGCCAGGCCCAGGACCACATCGACCGCGCCGCCATGGTGCGCGAGGCCGCACGCCGCGCCGGCCGCGAGGTGGCCATCATGGCCGACCTGCAGGGTCCCAAGATCCGCGTCGGGAAGTTCGCCGACGGCAAGGTCTGGCTGGAGCCCGGCGCCTCCTTCGTGCTGGACGCCGCCCGGCTGGAGCCGGGCGACGTTCAGGCCGTGGGCCTGGACTACAAGGACCTGCCCCGCGACGTGAAGGCCGGCGACCGGCTGCTGCTCAACGACGGCCTGATCGTGCTGCTGGTCGACGGCGTGCGCGGCGATGCGGTGCACACCACCGTGCTGGTGGGCGGCGAGCTCTCCAACAACAAGGGCATCAACAAGGAAGGTGGCGGCCTGACGGCCCCCGCGCTCACGGCCAAGGACATGGAGGACATCAAGACCGCCATGAGCTTCCAGGCCGACTACGTGGCGGTGAGCTTTCCCAAGAACGCGACCGACATGGAGATGGCCCGCCAGCTGTGCAACGTGGCCGGCGCCGAATGGGGCCACAAGCCGGGCCTGATCGCCAAGATCGAGCGCGCCGAGGCCATTCCGCGCCTGGAGGAGATCCTGCGTGCCAGCGACGGCATCATGGTCGCCCGCGGCGATCTGGCGGTCGAGGTGGGCAACGCGGCCGTCCCTGCCCTGCAGAAGAAGATGATCCGCATGGCGCGCGAGATGGACCGCGTGGTCATCACCGCCACGCAGATGATGGAATCGATGATCGCCAACCCGGTGCCCACCCGCGCCGAGGTGAGCGACGTGGCCAACGCCGTGCTGGACGGCACCGATGCCGTGATGCTCTCGGCCGAGACGGCCTCCGGCCGCTACCCGCTGGAAACGGTCAAGGAGATGAGCCGCATCTGCGAAGCGGCCGAACAGGCCGAGGACACCTCGCGCGACCTGGACTTCAGCGGCCAGCACTACACCCGCATCGACCAGTCCATCGCGATGGGGGCCCTGTTCACCGCGCACCACCTGGGCGCCAAGGCCATCGTGGCGCTGACCGAGTCGGGCTCCACCGCCCTGTGGATGAGCCGGCATGCGGCGCACATCCCGGTCTATGCCCTGACCGCGCGGCTGACGACGCAGCGGCGCATGGCGCTCTACCGCAACGTGCGCCCGCTGCTGACGGAGACGCAGAACGACCGCGATGCCGCCCTGCACCAGGCCGAGGAACATCTCAAGAAGCGCGGCATCGTCCAGAGCGGCGACGTCTACGCCATCACCTGCGGCGAGCCGATGGGGGCGCCCGGCGGCACCAACATGCTGAGGATCTGCACGGCGTCCTGAGCGCAGGCCAAACGCGCCATGCGCCCGCTGCGTAGGACAGCGGCGCGCGTCTGAAACCAAAGCGTCCGCGCCTGCGTATGGGAAGGCATGCCTTCCCACCTCCCCCTGCTGCGCACCATGGCGGCCGTGCTTGCCGTCGTGGCCGGCGCGCTCTCGCTGGGCGCCTGCTCCCCCATCAAGCTGGTCGACCGGCTCACGCCCAGCGACACCTACACCGTCCACAACGACATCGCCTATGGCGCGGAGCCTCGGCAGCGGCTGGACGTCTACCAGCCGCTCGCACGCACGGCGCCTGCGGCCGGCCGGCGGCCTCTCGTGGTCTTCTTCTATGGCGGCACCTGGACCACGGGCGAACGTGCCCAGTACCGCTTCGTCGGCGAGGCGCTGGCCTCGCGCGGCGCCATCGTGGCCGTGGCCGACTACCGGCTGTCGCACGAGGTGAGCTATCCGGCCTTCGTGCAGGACAGTGCGCTCGCGGTGAAGTGGGGCCTGGACCATGCGGCCGCGCTGGGGGCCGATCCGGCGCAGGTGTATGTGATGGGCCACAGCTCCGGCGCCTACAACGCCGCCATGGTGGCGCTCGACCCGCGCTGGCTCAGGGCCTTGGGCGCCAGCCCACGGCAACTGGCCGGCTGGATCGGACTGGCAGGGCCGTACGACTTCCTGCCGATCGGCGATCCGGACGTGAAGCGCGCCTTCAATTGGCCACGCACCATGCCCGAGTCGCAGCCCATCAACCATGTTTCGGCCGCCGCACCGCGCACGCTGCTTATGGCGGCCAGCCGGGACAACCTGGTCGACCCGCAACGCAACACCGCGCAGTTGGCACGCAAGCTGGAAGCGGCGGGCGTGCCCGTGGAGGTCCACACCTTCGACAACCTCAGTCACATCACCATGATCGGGGCCGTTGCCACGCGCATCCAATGGATCGGCGGTCCGGTGATGCCGCCCCTCCTGCGCTTTCTGGGACTGCCGCCGTCGGATGAGTCCCACAGGGGTCCTCATTAGAATCGTTGGAATTTTTTCGCACTTTTCCACGATTACTTCAAAGGACACAACCATGGCACTTGTCTCGATGCGCGAGTTGCTGGACCACGCCGCCGCCAACGGCTACGGCATTCCGGCTTTCAACGTCAACAACCTGGAGCAAGTGCAGGCCGTGATGGCCGCTGCCGACGAAGTCGGCGCCCCGGTGATCCTGCAGGCCAGTGCCGGCGCCCGCAAGTACGCTGGCGAGCACTTCATCAAGCACCTGATCCAGGCGGCGACCGAAGCCTATCCGCACATCCCGCTGGTGATGCACCAGGACCACGGCACCAGCCCCAAGATCTGTGCCGGCGCCATCGACCTGGGCTTCGGCTCGGTCATGATGGACGGCTCGCTGCGTGAAGACGGCAAGACGCCGGCCGACTTCGCCTACAACGTGGAAGTGACGCGCAAGGTCGTCGAGATGGCCCACAAGGTCGGCGTGACCGTCGAAGGCGAGCTGGGCTGCCTGGGCAACCTGGAAACCGGCGACGCCGGCGAGGAAGACGGCATCGGCGCCGAAGGCAAGCTGGACCACAGCCAGATGCTGACCGACCCCGAAGAGGCCGCCCAGTTCGTCAAGGCCACCCAGCTGGACGCCCTGGCCATCGCCATCGGCACCAGTCATGGCGCCTACAAGTTCAGCCGCCCGCCCACGGGTGACATCCTGGCGATCAGCCGCGTGAAGGAAATCCACGCCCGCATCCCCAACACCCACCTGGTGATGCACGGCTCGTCGTCGGTGCCGCAGGATCTGCGCGCCATCATCAACCAGTACGGCGGCCAGATGAAGGAAACCTACGGTGTGCCGGTGGCCGAGATCCAGGAAGCCATCAAGTACGGCGTGCGCAAGATCAACATCGACACCGACATCCGCATGGCGATGACCGGTGCCGTGCGCAAGTTCATGGCCGAGAACCCCGAGAAGTTCGACATGCGCGAGTGGATGAAGCCGGCCCGCGAGGCTGCCAAGGCCGTGTGCAAGCAGCGCTACCTGGAGTTCGGCTGCGAAGGCCAGGCCGGCAAGATCAAGGGTGCTGGCCTGCAGGTCATGGCCGCCAAGTACGCCCAGGGCGAGCTGGCGCAGGTCGTCCAGTAAAGCACCGGGCAGGCGCCCGGCGCCCTCGAACAGGCCACCGCCCGGCGCGGTGGCTTTTTTTCGCGCGCGACGCGCATACAGGCGGTGACACCGGCCTGTCATCACCCGCGGATAATCGCGCGCTGCTTTCCTCCTTCACCCTGCCGTCCGGCAACTCCATGGCCACGACCGTCCATACCTCCTCCATCCAGAGCCTGCCCCTGCTTGCACGCGGCAAGGTGCGCGATAACTACGCCGTCGGCGAGGACCGCATCCTCATGATCGCCAGCGACCGGCTGTCGGCCTTCGACGTCATCATGGGCGAGCCGATTCCGGGCAAGGGCGAGATCCTGACCAGGATGGCGCTGTGGTGGTTCGACCGTCTGGGCGGCATCTGCCCCAACCACCTGACGGGCGAGGCGCCCGAGAGCGTGGTGCGCCCGGAAGAAGTGGCGCAGGTCACCGGCCGCTCGATGCTGGTCAAGCGCCTCAAGCCCATTCCGGTCGAGGCCGTGGTGCGCGGCTACCTGGCCGGCAGCGGCTGGAAGGAATACCAGGAGAACCGGGAGGTCTGCGGCGTGCCGCTGCCCGTAGGGCTGATCAATTCGGCCAAGCTGCCGCGCGCCATCTTCACGCCCGCCGCCAAGGCCGCCGTGGGCGAGCACGACGAGAACATCAGCTACGAACGCGTGGTCGAGATGATCGGCCCGCAGTTGGCCCAGCAGATCCGCGAGACCAGCCTCGCGCTGTATGAGACCGCCGCCGAGATCGCGCTGCAACGCGGCATGATCATTGCCGACACCAAGTTCGAGTTCGGCCTGGACGAGACCGGCCAGCTGGTGCTGATGGACGAGGTGCTCACGCCCGACAGCTCGCGCTACTGGCCGGTGGAAGGCTACGAGGCCGCGCTGGCCGCCGGCACCAACCCGCCGAGCTACGACAAGCAGTTCGTGCGCGACTGGCTGGAGTCGGTGCGCATCAACGGCAAGCCCTGGGACAAGACGCCGCCCGCGCCGCGCCTGCCCAACGAGGTGACGGAGCGCACCGCCGAGAAGTACCGCGAGGCGCTGGAGCGCCTGACCGGCTGAGCCCGAGCGATGGTGCAGCCTCAGCGCTGCAGCATCGCCACCGTGCGCCCATTGCCATCGAGCAGAACGAGGCGCGCCGGCGCCTGCAGGCGGTAACTCGCCGTGGACTGCAGCGCCTGGAAGAACTGCATCTCGCGCTGCCCGCGCTCCGGCGCCGCGCAGGCCATGCGCGTCGCTGCCAGCTGGCCGATGCGCAGCTGGCTGGCCGTGCGGCTGTAGGTGCCCGAGAAGCGGTTGCAGCCACCGCTGCCCACGGCGCGGCCGTCACTGCCGAACTGGACCGAAGGCGCGCCCTGCGGATCGCCGGCGTCCTCCATCATGTCGCCCTGCAACTGGACCAGGCGCCACGTCGGGCCTTCGATCGGCTCGTCCAGGCTGACGCCGCTGCCGCAGGCCGCCAGCGACAGGGCGGCCGGCAGTGCCAGGGCCAGGAGGAGGTGTCGGCGTGCAGCGGCGGGCATGGGCGGATCGTCCTTTCAGCATCAATGGATGCGGCGGCATCCTACCTGCCACGCAGCGCCTGCCGCCGCGGTACGGGGCGCAGTCATCCCGTGACCCCTGCCTGCCCGCGGCGCTCGGACATCGCGCTGACCGGTGCTGCCCCTGGCTCAGGCCGGCAACGCCGCCGGCGCGCCCGAGTGCCACAGCACGGCAAAGAAATGGCACACACTGCCGCCCAGCACGAACAGGTGCCAGACGAAGTGCGCATAGCGCAGCTTCGAGTCGAAGAGGAACACGACTGCGCCCGCGGTGTACGAAATGCCCCCCGCCACCAGCCAGGCCAGGCCGGCGCCGGACATGCGCTCGACCAGCGGCACCGCCGCCACGATGGCCACCCAGCCCATGGCCACGTACAGCCCGGTGGACCACAGCGGGTGCTTCAGCCGGTCGAAGAGCTTGGCCGCCACGCCCACCACCGCTGCGGCCCAGACGATGCCGAACAGCGTCCAGCCCCAGGTGCCGCGCAACACCCCCAGCACGAAGGGCATGTAGCTGCCGGCGATGAAGAGGTAGATGGAGGCATGATCCAGCCGGTTGAACCACAGCTTGGCCCGCCCTGCGGGCAGCGCGTGGTACAGCGTGGAGACCAGATAAAGCACGATGGCCGTGCCGGCGAAAAGGCTCGCGCCCACCACCTCGGCGACGTGGCCCCGTGCGGCAGCGTGGTGCACCAGGATCGGCAGCGAGGCCATGGCGAGCAGGGCGCCCAGTCCATGGCTCAGGGCGTTGGCGATCTCTTCGCCGAGGGTCTGGTCGCGCAGTTCGCTGAGAAGGGACATGGAGGCAGTTCAAGCAAGGGCCGGGCCGCGCCACGGCATCAGCTGCGGCGCGCGGCGCGGTAGAGGCCCTCCACCTTCGGCACGTTCTGCTCCAGGATGCGGATGCGGTCGGGCCCGGTCGGATGGGTGGACAGGAAGCTCAGGCCGCCCTGGCTCTTGGAGACCTGGGCCATCTTGGTCCAGAGGCTAACGGCGGCCTGGGGTTGGAAGCCGCCGCGGGCGGCGAGTTCCAGGCCGACGAGGTCCGCCTCGGTCTCGTCGTCGCGGCTGAACTTGAGGGAGATCAACTGCGTGCCGGCGCGTGCGCCCATGTCGCCCAGTTGGCCCAGCCCCAGCAACTGGGCGCCCAGCTGCAGCGCCATGCCGGTGCCGGCCGTCTTGGCCATGCGCTCGCGCGCATGCTCGCGCAGGGCATGGGCCATCTCGTGGCCCATCACCATTGCCGTCTCGTCGTCGCTGAGCTTGAGCTGGTCCAGGATGCCGGTGAAGAAGGCGATCTTGCCGCCCGGCATGCAGAAGGCGTTGACCTGCTTGCTGCCGATCAGGTTGACCTCCCACTTCCAGCCGGCGGCCCGGTCGTTCCATTGGCGCGTGTAGGGGATGAGGCGCTGCGCAATGCCGCGCAGACGCACCAGTTGCGGATGCTCGGGGCCGGCCAGCGCGCGCTGGCTGCGGGCCTTGGCGATCAGATCGCCGTACTGCTGGACGGCCGCGCCCTCGATCTGGTCGGCCGGCACCAGGTTGCGCGCGGCCGACAGTGGGCCCACATCGACCTGGCCGGATGCCGGCAAAGCGGCGCCAGCAGCGGCGGCCGCACCGGCCAGCAGGAACGCCCGTCGAGGCTGCCAGCGGGGCCGGGCAGTGCCTTGGTCATCGGCAGGGGCAGCGTCGGCGGTACGCAGGTCGCAGAGCAGGCACATGGTGGGCGGAATAATAAGGTGGCACGTCTTCCCTCTCATGCCCAATTCCCCCGCCGACACACCCGAATTGCCCAGGCAGCCCTGGCGCGAGACCCTGCGCGTCTACCTGGAACCGGCCTCGCTGCGCATGTTCGCCCTGGGCTTCGCGGCCGGCCTGCCGCTGCTGCTGGTGCTGGGCACGCTGAGCTTCCGGCTGCGTGAGGCCGGCATCGACCGGGCCACCATCGGCTACCTGAGCTGGGTGGGCCTGGCCTATGGCTTCAAGTGGGTGTGGGCGCCGCTGGTCGACCGGCTGCCACTGCCGCCGCTGACCACGCTGCTGGGCCGGCGGCGCGGCTGGCTGCTGCTGTCGCAGGCCATGGTCATTGCCGGCCTGGTGGGCATGGCGCTGAACGATCCGCGCGCGGGGCTGGAGCCGCTGGTGCTGTGCGCCGTGCTAGTGGCCTTCGGCTCGGCCACGCAGGACATCGCGCTGGACGCCTTCCGCATTGAATCGGCCGAGGCGCGCAAGCAGGCCGCCCTGGCCGCGGCCTACCAGACGGGCTACCGCCTGGCCATGATCTGGGCCGGTGCCGGCGTGCTGTGGGTGGCCGCCTGGGCCGAGGGCAGCGCCACCGGCGCCTACCAGAACGGCGGCTGGCGCACGGCCTACCTGGTGATGGCAGGCTCGATGGTGGTGGGCGTGCTGACGGTGCTGCTCTCGGCCGAGCCGGCGCGGGTGCCGCTGCCGCCCGCGCGTTCGGCCGGCGAATGGCTGCGCAACACGCTGGTGGAACCCTTTGCCGACTTCCTGCGCCGCTACCGCTGGCAGGCGGTGCTGATCCTGTCGCTGATCGCCATCTACCGCATCAGCGACGTGGTGATGGGCATCATGGCCAACCCCTTCTATGTGGACATGGGCTTCACCAAGGACGAGGTGGCCACGGTGAGCAAGGTCTACGGCGTGATCATGACGCTGGTCGGCGCCTTCGTCGGCGGCGTGCTGGCGATGCGCCTGGGCGTGATGCGGGTGCTGATGCTGGGCGCGGTGCTCAGCGCCGCAAGCAACCTGCTGTTCGCCTGGATGACCACCCGCGGCCACGACGTGACGGCCCTGGTGGCCGTGGTGTCGGCCGACAACCTGGCCGGGGGCATCGCGTCCGCCGCCTTCATCGCCTACCTCTCCAGCCTGACCAACGTGAGCTATTCGGCCACGCAGTACGCGCTGTTCAGCTCGCTGATGCTGCTGCTGCCCAAGTTCGTGGCCGGCTTCTCGGGCGCCTTCGTCGAGGCCTACGGCTACGCCACCTTCTTCACCGGAACGGCGCTGCTGGGCCTGCCGGTGCTGGTGCTGGTGGCGCTGGCGATGCGGGCCGCCCGCCGGCCCGTGTAGCAGGAGGTCTTCAGCACGGCGGGTCCGGCGGCTGTTACGCTCCCGCCTCGTTCCTGAAACCTGCCCGCCGCACCGTGCCGCAGAAGATCCCGCCACTCGTCATCACGGCCTACACGGCCACCACCGCCCTGGGCACCGGCCTGGAGGCGCTGCGCAGCGCGCTGGCCGCCTCGCGCAGCGGCCTGCGCCCCAACGATTTTGGCGAGCCGGCCGAACAGCGCCTGCCCACCTGGATCGGCCGCGTGCCCGGCGTCGAGGACGTCGCCCTGCCGCCCGAACTCGCGCCCTGGGACTGCCGCAACAACCGCCTGGCCTGGATGGGCCTGAATGCTGACGGCTTCATCGCCGCAGCGCTGGCCGCGCGCGAGCGGCACGGCGCGGATCGCGTGGCCGTGATCATCGGCACCTCGACCTCCAGCATCGGCGAGACCGAGCTCGCCTACACCCGGCTCGACGCCGACGGTCGCTTTCCCGAAGCCATGCGCAATGCCGAGGTGCACACGCCGCATGCGCCCGGCCTGTTCGTGCAGCGGGCGCTGGGCCTGACGGGGCCGTGCGAGACGATCTCCACCGCCTGCTCCTCCAGCGCCAAGGTCTTCGCCTCGGCCGAGCGGCTGATCCGCCTGGGCCTGGCCGACGCCGCCGTGGTGGGCGGCGCCGATTCGCTGTGCGGCAGCGTGCTCTTCGGCTTCAACTCGCTGGAGCTGGTGTCGCCCGAACCCTGCCGCCCCTTCGACGCCGAGCGCCGTGGCATCAGCCTGGGCGAGGCGGCCGGCTTCGCGCTGCTGGAGCGCAGCGGCACCGGCCCGCGCCTGCTGGGCCATGGCGAAGCCAGCGATGCGCACCACATGTCCACGCCCCACCCCGAAGGCGCCGGTGCCGAGCGCGCGCTGGACGACGCGCTGGCCCGCGCCGGCCTGGCCACCGACGACATCGACTACATCAACCTGCACGGCACGGCCAGCAGCAAGAACGATGAGGTCGAGGCCGCGCTGGTGGCGCGCCGCTTTCCGGCCCGCACCCATGCCAGCAGCACCAAGGGCTTTACCGGCCACACGCTGGGCGCCGCCGGCATCGTCGAGGCGGCCGTCAGCCTGCTGGCGCTGGAGACGGGCCTGATGCCGGGCAACATCAAC
Source organism: uncultured Pseudacidovorax sp. (assembly GCF_913773995.1). Taxonomy (GTDB): domain Bacteria; phylum Pseudomonadota; class Gammaproteobacteria; order Burkholderiales; family Burkholderiaceae_C; genus Xenophilus. The sequence continues at coordinate 32,865 of NZ_CAJYES010000134.1, read as the reverse complement.
GCCCGCACGCTCGATGCCGTCTGCGGCCCGCAGGTCCGGCGCGAACCGGCGCAGGGCGAGGTGCGGCATGTGCTGTCCAACTCCTTCGGCTTCGGCGGCAACAACTGCGCGCTGATCTTCGGAAGGGCCGTGCAATGAGCCGGTTGCCCACGCTCTACCTCGAAGGCCCGGCCTTCTGGCATCCGCTGCTGCCCGGCTGGGAGGCCGCACGCGCCGCCTTCCGCGGTGAAGCAGGTCTGGCGGAGGCGCCCGCCCGCCGGCCGGCCCCGCAGATCCTGGCACCGGCCGAGCGTCGCCGCGCGCCCGACACCGTGGCCCTGGCGCTCGAAGTGGCGAGCGCGGCCGTGGCCGGCGCCGGCCGCGCGGCGGTCGACCTGCCCTGCGTCTTCACCTCGGCCCAGGGCGACCTGGCCATCAGCGACTACATGTGCGCCACGCTCGCGCAGGCGCCGACCCAGCTGTCGCCGATCAAGTTCCACAACTCGGTGCACAACGCGGCCGTGGGCTACTGGACCATCGGCACCGGCTGCCAGCAGGCCAGCAACGCGATCAGCGCGTCGTCGCACAGCTTCGCCGCTGGCCTGCTGGAAGCCGCCACGCAATGCGCCGCCGACCACCAGGCCGTGCTGCTGGTGGGCTTCGACGCCGAGGCGGCCGGCCCGCTGGCGCAGGTGCACGACACGCACGGCCTGCTCGCGGGCGCCCTGGTGCTCGCGCCTGAGGCCAGCGAGCGCACCGTCGCCACGCTGTCTATCGCGCTGCACAGTGGCGCCGCCGCTCCGACGGCACTGCGGTCCGAGGCGGCCCGCGCCCTGCCGCCCAACGCCATGGCCGACGCGCTCCCCTTCTTCGAGGCCCTGGCGCGCGGTCCTGACCCGGGCGGCCAGCCACTGGTCCTCGCGCTGTCCGACACGCTGGCCCTGCACATCACGCTAGGCTGAGCGCCCCTTTTAGGAGAGTCCATGCACCCCACGCCCGCCACCCACGACGTCATCATCATGGGGGGCGGCCTGGCAGGACTCACGCTGGCGCTGCAGCTCAAGCGGCGCTTCGGCGACATCGACGTGCTGGTGCTCGAACGCCGCAGCCACCCGGTGCCGCATGCCACGCACAAGGTGGGCGAGTCGTCGGTGGAGATTGGCGCCCATTACTTCGACACGGTGCTGGGCCTCAAGCAGCACCTGGACGAGGCCCAGCTGCGCAAGTTCGGCTTCCGCTTCTTCTTCTCCGAAGGCCGGCGCGACCTCGATGCCGTGACCGAGGTGGGCGCCAGCCGCCCGCTGGCCATTCCCAGCTACCAGATCGACCGCGGCATCTTCGAGAACCACCTGGCCGAAGTGGCCGCGACCCAGGGCGTGCGCTTCGTGGACAACGCCATGGTCCGGCGCATGGCGCTGGATCCATCGCCGCAGGGCCAGCACCACATCGAATGGACCGAAGCGGGCGAGCCGCATGCCGCGCAATGCCGCTGGGTGGTGGATGCCTGCGGCCGCGCCGGCCTGCTCAAGCGCCAGCTCGGGCTGGTGCAGCCCAACGACCACCAGGCCCATGCCGTGTGGTTCCGCATCGGCAACCGGCTCACGCTCGACGACTGGGGGCAGGACCCGGCGTGGCGCGCCCGCTGCACGCCGGCCGCGCGCTGGCTGTCGACCAACCACCTGGTGGGCGCGGGCTACTGGGTGTGGCTGATCCCGCTGGCCTCGGGCTCGCACTCGGTGGGCATCGTGGCCGACCCCGCATTCCATCCGCTGGAGCGCATGGACAGCTTCGACAAGGCCATGGACTGGCTGGCCGAGCACCAGCCAGTGCTCTTCGACGTGCTCGACAGCCAGCGGGACAAGCTGCAGGACTTCGCCTTCATGCGCAAGTTCTCCTATGGCTGCAAGCAGGTCTTCAGCGGCGAGCGCTGGGCGCTCACCGGCGAGGCGGGGCTGTTCCTCGACCCCTTCTACTCGCCGGGCAGCGACTTCATCGCGATGAGCAACACCTTCATCTGCGACCTCATCGCGCACGACCGGGCTGGACGTTCGGTGCAGGCGCGCGCGCAGCTGTACGACCACATCTACCACTCCTTCTACGACAGCACGCTCGCGCTCTACCAGGGGCAATACGGGCTGTTCGGCGACCCCGAGGTGCTGCCGGTGAAGGTGGTCTGGGACTACACCTACTACTGGGGCGTGCTGTCGCAGCTGTTTTTCCACGAGCGGCTCACCGACGTCGCCACGCTGGGCAACCTGCGCGAGGAACTGCAGCACTGCCAGCAGCTGAACATCGCCATGCAGGGCTTTCTGCGCGCCTGGTCGTTGGTGAGCGAGCGGCGCAATCCGGCCCGCATGCTCGACCAGGCGGCCCTGCCCTGGTTTGCCGAACTCAACGCCAGCCTGCGCGATTGCCTGCCCGATGCGGCCGCCTTCCAGACCCGCCTGCGGGCCTGCGTAGCGCAGTTGCGCACGCTGGCCCACCAGATCCACACGCAGGCGCTCACGCAGCATCCCCGCCTGGACGATGCGGCGCTGGCGGCGCTGCTGGCCCAGCCGATGCCGCGCACGCCCATCGACCACGACGCAGCGCCGATGCTGTTCGAGCAGTTGACCCGCGTGCCCGCGACTTCCTGACCCGGGAGCGCCTGCACGGCGCTGCCGGTCGCCACGGCCGCGAAGCGTGTGGCGGTCCATGCGCCGCCGGCTCCGGCGTGCGGCCATCGCGGTTTACCCAACTTTACGAAGACTTCAACCGCCCTTGCCGGCGGGCTGCGAGCATTGCCTTCACCATGACGACCCCACAGCTGCTCATGATCGAGGACGACCAGCGCCTGGCGCAGATGGTCGTCGAGTACCTGGCCCAGTCCGGCTTCGCCGTCAGCCATGCCGGCGACGGCGCGCGCGGCATGGCAGCGCTTGAACAGCAACTGCCCGACCTCGTCATCCTCGACCTGATGCTGCCGGACGCCGACGGCCTGGACCTGTGCCGCCGCATCCGCGCCCTGCCCGGCGCAGCCGGCAAGGTGCCCGTGCTGATGCTCACGGCCAAGGGCGACCCGATGGACCGCATCATCGGCCTGGAGCTGGGCGCCGACGACTATCTGCCCAAGCCCTTCGAGCCGCGCGAGTTGCTGGCGCGCATCCGCGCCGTGCTGCGCCGCCGCGGCGAAGGCGGTCTGGCGGCAGGACCCGAGCCGGCGCGCGGCATGCGCTTCGGCTCACTGGAAATCGACCGCGATGCGCGCACCGTGACCGTCGCCGGCCAGACGGCCGAACTCACCTCCTACCAGTTCGACCTGCTGGTGGCGATGGCCGAACGCGCCGGCCGGGTGCTCACGCGCGACCAGATCATGGAGGCCGTGCGGGGTCGTGAACTGGAAGCCTTCGACCGTTCCATCGACGTGCACATGGGCCGTATCCGCGCCGCCATCGAGACCGACGCGAAGAACCCCAAGCGCATCCTGACCGTGCGCGGCGTGGGCTACGTATTTGCGAAACAACAGGACTAGCCGGGATTCCATGGTCGGCCTGTTCACCCGCCATCTCTACGTGCGCATCTGGCTGGCCGTGCTGGTCGGCGTGGCCGTGGTCGTGATGGCGGCGGGCTGGGCCTGGAAGGTGGCGGACGACCAGCGCAGCGCCCCGCTGCCGCGCGATGTGACCCTGCGCGACACGCAGAACAACGCCTTTGCCAATGGCAAGTCGGTGCGCACCAGCCGGCCGGGCGAGCCGCTGGAGTTCGCCATTTCACTGGACAACGGCCAGCAGTTCACCCTGGAGCTGGGCCCGCGCATCGAACGCCGTCCCTCGCTGCCGCCGTGGCTCAACCCGCACACCGGCATCTTCTGGCTGCTGGGCATGGTGGGCCTGGCCACGGGCCTGGGCCTCTATCCCATCGTGCGGCGGCTCACGCAGCGGCTGGAGGGTCTGCAGCGCAGCGTGCAGCGCTTCGGCGAAGGCGATCTTTCGGTGCGGGTGGATGACCGCGGCGAGGACGAGGTGGCCGACCTGGCCCGCCGCTTCAACCATGCCGCCACCCGCGTGGAGCAGCTGGTGCGCTCGCACAAGTCGCTGCTGGCCAATGCCTCGCATGAGCTGCGCTCGCCGCTGGCGCGCATCCGCATGGGGCTGGAGCTGATGGGCCCGCAGGCCAACAGCGCGGCCCGCACCGAGATCTCGCGCAACATCGGCGAGCTCGACCAGCTGATCGACGAGATCCTGCTCGCCAGCCGCCTCGACGCCCGCGAGGCCGACGTCGGCACCATCGAGACGGTGGACCTGATGGGCCTGGCGGCCGAGGAATGCGCCCGCGTCGACGCCGACCTGGGGCTGGCCGAAGGCACGGCGCTGGATGCAGTGACCGTGCAGGGCGTGTCGCGCCTGCTGCGGCGGGCGCTGCGCAACCTGCTGGAGAACGCGCGCCGTCACGGCGGCGCGGGGCCGGTGAGCGTGGAACTGGGCGCCGAGCCAGGCTGGGCGCTGGTGCATGTGGACGACCAAGGCTCCGGCGTGCCCGAGGCCCTGCGCGAGCGCATCTTCGAGCCCTTCTACCGCCTCCCAGGCGCCAGCGAGCGCGACGGGGGCGTGGGCCTGGGGTTGGCGCTGGTCAAGTCGATCGCCGAGCGGCATGGCGGTGGCGTGCAGTGCACCCGCAGTCCCGAGGGCGGGGCCCGGTTCACCCTCCGGCTGCCACGGCCGGCCTGACAACCGCCCGACGGGCCGCCGGCAGGGTCTGCACGATCCTGCCACCGTCGCTTCCTAGAATCGGCAGCCTTTTTCCGGCCCCCGCGTCCCGGCGCTGCCTGACAGCCTGCGCGGGCCGACGCCGCGACCAACCAATCATTCCGATGCGCCTTCCCCTTCTTCCCCGCGCCGCCGCCTGCCTGTGGGGCGCGGTGGTGTTCATGCCGGTGGGCCTGAACTACATGGCCTTCCTGCTGCTGCTGGCGGCGATGCTGGTGGCGGGCGACTGGCGCCAGCGCGTGCAGCGCCTGACCGCCCATCCGCTGCGCTGGCCACTCGCGGCGCTGGTGCTGTGGCAACTGGTCGTGCTCGCCATCGGGCCGCACTATGCCGAGACCGGCGTCAACCTGTGGCATGGCGTCCGAATCCCGCTGACCATCCTGCTGGCCCTGATGCTCAGCCGCGAAGAGGCGGTGTGGGCCATGCGGGGCTTCCTGGGCATCGCCTTCTTCAACATCGCCTACACGGCGGTGTTCTATTTCATCCTGCTGAAGTTCGGCGTCATGCCGCCGATGAGCGTGTTCAAGCCGATGATCATGCTGGTGGGCAACAAGTCGATCAACGATGCGCTGCTCTACACGGTGCTGGGCGCCGCCTCGGCCGCCTGGGCCCTGCAGCGGCTGATGGAGCACCGGCCCTACCGCGCCGTGGCCGGCTTCGCGCTGACGGCGGTGACGGTCTTCATCGTCAACTGGAACCTCCCTTCGCGCACCTCGCTGCTGGCCATGCTGATCGTGCTGCCCCTGCTGTGCGTGCACCAGTGGCGCAGCCACTGGCGCGGCATGGCCGTGGCGCTGGCGGCCGTGGTGGTGGTGCTGGGCTTCGCCCTGCGCGAGGCGCCGCCGGTGGTGGAGCAGAAGCTGGCCCAGGGTGTGTCGGAGATCGAGGCTGCGCGCGCCGGCGCCGTCTCCGAGGGCAGCTGGGTGGTGCGCTACCACATGTACACGGTCACCGGGCGCATGATCGCCGACCGGCCGCTGGCCGGCTGGGGCATCGGCGCCTGGAACCAGATATGGCGCGAGCGCGGCCCGGCGCTGCTGGCCAACTACAACATGCCGCACAACGACTTCCTGTGGATGGGCTCGCAGACCGGCCTGCCGGGCGTGGCTGCACTGCTGGCGGTGATGCTTTGCGCGGTGTGGCAGGCCTGGAAGCGGCCCGACCTGTCCGGGCGCGTGGCCTTCGCCGCCACGCTGATCATGCTGCTGGCCAGCTGCGTCAACTCGGCCCTGCGCGACGCGCAGATCGGGCTGTCGCTGCTGTGGGTGGGGATGGTGTTTTTGCGGCTGTCACGCGAAGCGGCGGGGGCATGGCTGGAGGTGCTGCCACGGCGCTGGCGAGGCGCCTCGGTCTAGCACTGCCGCCAGAAACGACAAGGCCGCCGGGGATGACCCGGCGGCCTTGCTTCATTCTGGCGCAGGGCCCGCCAATCGAGGGCCCCGGGTGGCGCCGGCCTCAGTGGCCGCCGGCCACCACCTCGCCCGCCTTCAGGCGGTACAGCGTGCCGCAATACGGGCACTTGGCCTCGCCCGTGCGGGCGACATCCAGGTACACCTTGGGATGGGTGTTCCACAGCTTCATGTCGGCCTTGGGGCTGGGACAGAAGACGCCGCCCTGATGATTCAGGTCCTTGGCGGCGAGTTCGACGACGGCGGAAGTGGACATGGCGATCAGACCTTGGTGAGCCAGTGGGCGTACTTGGGATTGCGGCCGTTGACGATGTCGAAGAAGGCGTTCTGCACCTTCTCGGTCACGGGGCCGCGGCTGCCGATGCCGATCTCCACCCGGTCCAGCTCGCGGATGGGCGTGACCTCGGCGGCGGTGCCGGTGAAGAAGGCCTCGTCGGCGATGTAGACCTCGTCGCGCGTAATGCGCTTCTGCACCACCTCGATTCCGAGGTCCTTGGCGATGTGCAGGATGGTGTTGCGCGTGATGCCGTTGAGCGCGCCGGCCGACAGGTCGGGCGTGTAGATCGTGCCACCCTTGACCACGAAGATGTTCTCGCCCGCGCCTTCGCTGACGAAGCCGGCGGCGTCGAGCAGCAGGGCCTCGTCGTAGCCGTCTTCCGTGGCCTCCATGTTGGCCAGGATGGAGTTGCTGTAGTTGGAGACCGCCTTGGCCTGCGTCATGGTGATGTTGACGTGGTGGCGGGTGTAGCTGCTGGTCTTGACGCGGATGCCGCGCTTGAGGCCTTCTTCGCCCAGGTAGGCGCCCCAGGCCCAGGCCGCGACCATGGCGTGGATGGTGTTGCCCTTGGGGCTCACGCCCAGCTTCTCGGAGCCGATCCAGACCAGCGGGCGCAGGTAGCAGCTTTCGAGCTGGTTGGCCCGCACCACTTCCTTCTGCGCCTCGTTGAGCTGCTCCTTGCTGAACGGAATGTTCATGCGCAGGATCTTGGCGCTGTTGTAGAGGCGCTCGGTGTGCTCTTCAAGGCGGAAGATGGCGGTGCCATTCACGGTGTTGTAGGCCCGCACCCCTTCGAAGGCGCCGCAGCCGTAGTGCAGCGTGTGGGTCAGCACATGGATCTTCGCGTCGCGCCAGTCGACGAGTTCACCGTCCATCCAGATCTTGCCGTCACGGTCGGCCAGCGAGGGGATCGCGCTCATGTCTTGCTTGTCCTTGCAGGGAGAAATGCGGGGAGCCGGCGATTTTAAGGCGCCGGCCTGCCCCGGCTTTTACTCGGACTTACAGGCGCCGCGGGCGGTGCCGGGCACACGGCGCACGCACAATCGCCCGCTTCGCGTTTTTCCCGCCGACCCGCCGTGCCCCGTTTCAAGAACGTCATCAGCTTCCGCATCGAGCCCGCCTGGGCGCCCGACTTCGACGCCGCCCAGCAGCAGCTGGAGAAGGAGCGCTTCGTGCCCTGCGGCGCGACGCAGGAATCGTCCGCCGGCTGGATCGAACCCCGCGGCCAGGCGCAAGGGCCCTTGCTCGAATCCATCGGCGGCCAGTGGCTGCTGGAATACATGGTCGAGAGCAAGACGCTGCCCGCCTCGGTGGTGCGCCGCAAGCTGGACGAGCGCTGCGCCCAGATCGAGCAGCAGACCGGCCGCCAGCCCGGCAAGAAGGAGAAGAAGCAACTCAAGGAAGACATCACCCAGGAGCTGCTGCCCATGGCCTTCACCCGCCATGCGCGCATCGCCGTGTGGATCGACCCCACGGCCCGCCGGCTGACGCTCGACACCTCCAACCAAGCCCGCGCCGACGGCGTGGTGACGGCCCTGGTGAAGGCGCTGGACGGCTTCGGCGTGTCGGCCTTCCACACGCAAGTGGAGCCCGGCAGCGCCATGGCCGGCTGGCTGGCCACGCAGGAGCCGCCGGCGGGCTTCTCCATCGACCGCGACTGCGAGCTCAAGGCCACGGACGATTCCAAGGCCGTGGTGCGCTATGCCAAGCATCCGCTGGACATCGAGGAGGTGCGCGAACACATCGCCCAGGGCAAACGGCCGACGCGCCTGGCGCTGACCTGGGAAGACCGCGTCTCCTTCGAGCTGACCGAGGGCATGCAGCTGCGCAAGCTGCAGTTCCTGGAAGGCGTGTTCGACGGCGCCGGCAGCGATGCGCAGGCCAAGGACGAGGGCTTCGACACCGATGCCGCCATCGTGACCGGCGAGCTGGGGCAGTTGCTGCCCGCGCTGCTGGAGGCGCTGGGCGGGGAGATGGAGCCGGGGATGGCGGCGGCTGCCGCGCCAGCGCCCCGGACCGAGTCGCAGGTGGGGGCGGCCAAGGGGACGGAGGCCGCGATGACTGCGGCGAAGGCTGCGGCTGGAATCACGGCAACGACGGCCACGGCCGACGACGACGGGCCGCCGTTCTGAGGATTTCGCACCTCTGCTTCGAAGGAAGGCGCGCCTGATAGTGGGGGCACGCCCCTCCGGGCCGCGGAATAGCCCCTCCACGCGCAACGCCAGTCAGTGAACCTGGGCCGTTCGGGCTGAGCCTGTCGAAACCGGTCAGGTGCGGATCAAAGCCCTTCGACAAGCTCAGGGCGAACGGGTTCGCTGACGAACAGCGCGCTCAACGCGGGTCGGGCGCTACCCCCGTCACGGCAACCGTTGCCTCGGCAGGCACGGGCGCCACGGCCACGTCATCCTCCACCTGCGCCGGCCGGGTCAGCTTCCATTCCTGGAGCTTGCCTTCAAGGAAGGTCGCGTCCACATAGGAGTCGCCGTTGTCCGTCCAGCGGAACACCTCGGGCTGGATGCCTTCGGGCGTCTGCGCGGCACCGATCGAGCGGGTCATGGCGATCACGTGCAGCAGCGTCATGCGCGGCTTGAGCTTGGCATTGAACATCACGGCGCTGTCCACATAGCCCATCGGCCGGTTGCCGGCGCGGCGAAGCACGGTCATCGTGCGGGTGAAGTGCAGCAGCAGGAACATCATGATGCCGCCGGCCACGCCGACGACGCCAGCCAGGCCATAGCTGCGCCAGCCGATCACCAGCAGGGCCAGTCCCGCGACCGGGACGAGGATTTTCGAGAGAGTCATGGCGGCGGATTGTCCCTGCTCGCGCCGCTGGCCCGCATTGCGGACATCCGCAGGCCGCGCTGCGGGTCAACCCGGATCACTTGACCATCTCGCGCATCCGGCGGCGCAGGGCGCGATCACGCTTCTGCTCCTCATCCCAGTCGTGGCGGATCGCCCAGGTGACGGAGATCGCCATCAGCACCAGCACCAGCGCGAAGGGCAGTGCGAACACGATGGTGGCCGTCTGCACCGCGTTCAAGCCGCCCGCCAGCAGCAGGCTCAGCGCGATGGCCGCCACGAGCACGCCCCACATGATCTTGACGCGGTTGGGCGGGTTGGGGTTGCCCTGCGTGCTCATGGTCCCAAGCACCAGCGTGGCCGAGTCGCCCGAGGTGACGAAAAAGACGAACACCAGGATGGTGGCCACGACGGACAGGATGGCGCCGCCGGGCATCGCGTCGAACATCACGAACATCGCGCTCGACACATTGGACGCGACGGCCTCGGCCAGCGGCACGCCGCGGAAGATCTCGTAGTTGAGCGCCGTGCCGCCGAACACCGCGAACCAGGCGAAGCCCACCAGGCTGGGCGCCAGCACGGTGCCCACCAGGAACTGGCGCACCGTGCGCCCGCGCGACACGCGTGCGATGAACAGGCCCACGAAGGGCGACCAGGCCAGCCACCAGGCCCAGTAGAAGATGGTCCAGTCGCCGATCCACGAGCTCTGGCGGAAGGGCGTCATGCGCAGGCTCATTCGCACGAAGTCGCTGAGGTAGGAACCCAGGGTGGCGGTAAAGGTGTCGATGATGGCGATGGTCGGCCCCAGGCACATCACCACCAGCGCCAGCAGGCCGGCCACGATCAGGTTGCCGATGGACAGCCACTTCACGCCCCGCTCCACGCCGCTCACGGCCGAGGTGATGAACAGCACGGTGGTCACCACGATGATGGCCGACTCCGTCCATCGGCTGTCGGGCAGGCCGAAGGCCTGCTCCAGACCGGCGCCGATCTGCGTGGCGCCCATGCCCAGCGACGCGGCGACGCCGAAGGCCGTGGCGACCACGGCCAGCACGTTGACCACCGGCGACAGCCGACGCACCCAGGCCCAGGGCAGCGCCTCGGTGGCGGAGCTCACCAGCGGCAAGGCCTTGCGCCGGAAGGTGAAGAAGCTGATGGCCAGGCCCACGATGCCGTAGATGGCCCAGGGATGGAAGCCCCAGTGGAAGAAGGAATAGCGCATGGCCGCGCCCGCAGCGTCCGCCGTGTTGGGCGCGATGCCCGGCGGCGGCGTGACGTAGTGCGACACCGGCTCGGCCACGCCCCAGAACACCAGGCCGATGCCCATGCCGGCCGCGAACAGCATCGAGAACCAGGCGCCCAGGGAGAACTCGGGCTCGTCGTCCTCGTCGCCGAGCTTGAGGTCGCCATAGCGGCTCACGGCCAGGAAGAAGGCCAACAGCACCAGGCCCAGCACCACCCACAGGTAGAACCAGCCGAAGGTGCGGGTGATGTCGGCGAGCAGCGTGCTGAAAACGCTGTCGAGCGTGCGGGGCGACATCAGGCCCCAGAGCACCACGGCCCCGATGATGGCCGCGGAAACGATGAGTTGCATGGCGCACTCCTCCTCGATCGGTGCGCCTGCACGGTCGAGCGCCTTCCATGGGAAGAGCCGTCCATGCGGTCACCACGCGTGCTGCATCGTGACCTTGGCGCTGATGGATGACACACCCGCGGACGACGTCGCGCATCGGGCGATGCGCGAACCTATCCACGGACGAGGGGCGGGCGGCTGCAGGGCCGCCCCGAGGACCAGACTACCGGCGCGGATGGCCGGATAGGGCGAAACGAAGGCGCGGATTCTAGGCGGCGGGCACCGGGTGTGTCTGTAGGCACAGGCCGCGCTCTGAGCAGGCGGGACGCAGTGGCGCAGCACCTCGGCACTCGCCGACGCGCGGTGCTGGAACTAACGCAGGAGCTCAGTCCAGCTGTCGCACCACCGCCATGGCCTCGTCCACGCGGTCGATGGCATGGATGGTTAGCCCCTCGATGGGCTTCTTGGGCGCATTGGCCTTGGGCACCAGCGCCACCGAGAAGCCCAGCTTGGCCGCCTCGCGCAGCCGCTCCTGCCCGCGCGGCGCCGGGCGCACTTCGCCGGCCAGGCCCACCTCGCCGAAGGCGACGAAACCCTTGGGCAGCGCCTTGCCGCGCAGGCTGGAGCTGATGGCCAGCATCACCGCCAGATCGGCCGCCGGCTCGGTTATGCGCACGCCGCCCACGGCGTTGACGAACACGTCCTGGTCCATGCTGGCCACGCCCGCATGGCGGTGCAGCACCGCCAGCAGCATGGCCAGGCGGTCGCGCTCCAGGCCCACCGACAGGCGGCGCGGGCTGGGGCCGCCGTCGTCCACCAGCGCCTGGATCTCGACCAGCATGGGCCGCGTGCCTTCCAGCGTCACCAGCACCACGCTGCCGGGCACCGGCTGCGCATGCTGGCTCAGGAAGATGGCGCTCGGGTTGGCCACGCCGCGCAGGCCGCGCTCGGTCATGGCGAAGACGCCGATCTCGTTGACGGCGCCGAAGCGGTTCTTGATGGCGCGCACCAGGCGGAAGCTGGAATGCGTGTCGCCCTCGAAGTACAGCACCGTGTCGACCATGTGCTCCAGCACGCGCGGGCCGGCTAGCGCGCCTTCCTTGGTGACGTGGCCCACCAGCACCACCGCCGTGCCACTGGCCTTGGCAAAGCGGGTGAGGTGCGCGGCACATTCGCGCACCTGCGCCACCGAGCCCGGGGCCGAGGTGAGCTGGTCCGAATACACGGTCTGGATCGAGTCGATGACGGCGATGGCCGGCCGGTGCGTGTCCAGCGTGGCCAGGATCTTCTCCAGCTGGATCTCGGCCATCAGCTGCACCTGCGAGCGCTCCAGCCCCAGCCGGTGGGCGCGCAGCGCGACCTGGGCGCCGCTTTCCTCGCCGGTCACGTACAGCGCGATCTGGCCGGCGTTCTGCAACGCGTCGGCCGCCTGCAGCAGCAGGGTCGACTTGCCGATGCCCGGGTCGCCGCCGATCAGCGTCACGCCGCCCGGCACGATCCCGCCACCGAGCACGCGGTCCAGCTCTTCCAGGCCGGTGGCCGTGCGAGCCACGTCGGTGGCCTCGATCTCGGCCAGCACCGCCAGTTCGGAGGCGCCTCCCAGCGCCGCGAAGGTGTTGCCGAAGCGGTTCTGCGCCGGTACGCCAGCCGCCGCGGGTGCCTGCTCGACCAGCGTGTTCCAGGCGCCGCACGACGGGCACTTGCCCAGCCATTTGGGGCTGGTGCCTCCGCATTCGCTGCACACGTACTGGGTCTTGTCCTTGGCCATCGGCCGAGTGTAGGGACCCGCCCGCACGCCTCCGGACAGGGCGCCGGGCTCGCGTAAACCAGAAGGCCCGACAGCCGGACGCGCTGGAACAATGCCTGCCATCCATCGGGCGCGTCGCGCCCGTTTTTTTCCTTCCTGTTCCGGAGACCTCCCATGCAGATCACCCGCCGCCACCTGCTGCAGACCACCGGCGCCTCGGCGCTGCTCGCCGGCATCGGCCAGCAGGCCTTCGCCCAGGCCACGCTGGAGAACGCCACCATCGTCACCGGCTTCGCGGCCGGGGGCACCTCCGACACCATCTGCCGCCGCGTGGCGCAGAAGCTGCAGCCCGACTACGCCAAGGCCGTGGTGGTGGACAACCGCACCGGTGCCGGCGGCCAGATCGCCATCAACTACATCAAGGCCCGCCCGGCCGACGGCACGACGATCCTGCAGACGCCCACGTCGATGCTGACGATCTATCCCCACATCTACAAGAAGCTGTCGTACGACCCGCAGACCGACCTCACCCCGGTAAGCCTGGGCTGCGTGTTCGACTTCGGCTTCGCCGTCGGCCCCGCCGTGCCGGCCAACGTCAAGACGGTGGCCGACTTCCTGGCCTGGGCCAAGGCCAACCCGACCGGCGCCAACTTCGGTTCGCCGGCCGCCGGTTCCACGCCGCACTTCGTGGGTGCGCTCATCGGCAAGAGCGCGGGCGTCGAGCTCAAGCACGCCGCCTACCGCGGCACGCAGCCGGCCATGCTGGACCTGCTTGGCGGCAACATCTCGGCCGTGTCGGGCCCGATCGGTGACATCACCCAGCACCTGACCACGGGCAAGGTGCGCATCCTGTCGGTGTCGGGCACCAAGCGCAGCCGCTTCGCGCCCGACGTGCCCACGCTGATGGAGCAGGGCATCAACATGGCGCACAGCGAGTGGTTCGCCTTCTTCCTGCCGCCCAAGGCCAACCCCGACCTGGTCGCCCGCCTGAACACCGGCATGAAGAATGCCCTGGCGCAGAAGGACGTGATCGACGGCCTGGGCACCTTCGGCCTGGAAGCCATGTCCTCGAGCCCTGCCGAACTGGCCGAGCTGACCAAGAAGGACACGGCCAAGTGGGCGCCCATCGTCAAGGAAGTCGGCTTCACGGCCGAGGGTTGAGCGCGCAGGGGGACGGATCGCCATGACCTTGCCGGCCTCGTCGCTGATCCATCCCAACCTGCATCCCGACGAGCGGGCGGCCCGCGTGGAGCTGGCCGCCTGCTACCGCGTCTTCGCGATGCTGGGCTGGACGGAGATGGTCTACAACCACATCACCGTCCGCCTGCCCGGCAGCGTCACGGGCGGCGACAAGCAGTTCCTGATCAACCCCTTCGGCCTGCACTACAGCGAGGTCACGGCCAGCAACCTGGTCAAGATCGACCTGGCGGGCCGGGTCCTCGATGGCTCGCCGCACCCGGTGAATCCCGCGGGCTTCACCGTGCATGCCGCCATCCACGACGGGCTGCCCGGTGCGCATTGCGTGATGCACACCCACACCACCGCCGGCATGGCCGTGGCCTGCGTGCAGGGCGGGCTGTCGCTGTCCAACTTCTACAGCGCGCAGCTGCATGGGCGCGTGGCCTACCACGACTTCGAGGGCGTGACGGTGCATGCCGACGAGGGCCCGCGCCTGCTGGCCAGCATCGGCGACAAGCCGGCCGTCATTCTGCGCAACCACGGTCTGCTGGTCTGGGGGCAGACGCTGCCGCAGGCCTTCGTCACGCTGTGGACGCTGCAGCGCGCCTGCGAGGTGCAACTGGCGACGATGAGCATGGGCACGCCGATCCCGGTGGCCGAGGCCATCGCCGAGCAGTGCAAGCGCGACGCGCTGCAGTTCCACCCCAAGCAGGGTGCCGGCCAGGACGTCTTCGACGCGCTGGTGCGACAGGTGGACCGGCTCGATCCGGGCTACCGCGCCTAAGCGTCCGCGGCCACCGCCCGCCGCGTTACGCGCACGGAGCCGCCCGGGCGACTAGCATCGTCGCCCATCGCGGCTTTGCGACTTTCGGACCCATCCCATGAAGATCTGCATCTACGGTGCCGGCGCCATCGGCGGCTGGCTGGGCGTGGCCCTGGCCCAGGCGGGCGAGCGGCTGAACGTGGTGGCGCGCGGCGCCACGCTTCAGGCGCTGCAGGCGAACGGCCTGCAGCTGGTGCGCCCGGGCGGCGTCGCCACACGCGTGCCGGTGAATGCGGTGGAGGATCCCGCCGTCCTCGGCCCGCAGGACGTGGTGATCGTCGCCGTCAAGGCGCCCGCGCTCGCGGCCGTGGCCGAGCGCATCGGCCCGCTGCTGGGGCCGGACACCGTCGTGCTCACCGCCATGAACGGCGTGCCCTGGTGGTTCCTCGATGGCGGCTTCGGTGGCCCGCTGGCGGGCCGGCGCCTGTCGGCCGTCGATCCGGACGGGCGCATCGCGGCGGCCATTCCCGGCCATCACGTGATCGGCGGCGTCGTGCATGCCAGCTGCGCGCTGGACGGGCCCGGCGTGGTGCGCCACCACTTCGGCAACGGCCTGATCATCGGCGAGCCCTCCGGCGAGCCGACCGAGCGGGTGCAGCGCCTGGCCGACCTGCTACAACGCGGCGGCATCGACGCCCGCGTGTCGCCGCAGATCCAGAAGGACGTCTGGTACAAGCTCTGGGGCAACATGACGGTCAACCCCATAAGCGCGCTGACGGGCGCGACCACCGATCGCATCCTGGCCGACGACCTGCTGCGCGGCTTCATCTCGGCCGTCATGCTGGAGGCCCGCACCGTCGGCGAACGCATCGGTGTGCCCATCGCCGAGATGCCCGAGGACCGCCATGCCGTCACCCGCAAGCTGGGCGCCTTCAAGACCTCGATGCTGCAGGACGTGGAGGCCGGCCGGCCGGTGGAACTCGATGCGCTGGTCAGCGCCGTGCGCGAACTGGCCGAGGGCGTCGGGCTGGCCACGCCCTTCACCGATGCGTTGCTGGGTCTGGCGCGGGTCAAGACGCGCGAGCTGGGGCTTTATTGACGCCACCGGCGCGGCGGAGGCACGTGGCCGATGGCCGCCGAAGCGCTCGTCGGACCGCTGCGGCGCTCGCCATGATGGGCAGCGCCACCACCCTGGCCATGGCCACCGTCAACTGGACCGAACAGTCGCTGGAAGTTTCCGGTCCGCAGGGGCCGCTGCGAGGCACGCTGACGCGGCCCGGTGAAGGTCTACGGCCAGAGGCCGCCGTGCTGATCGTGCCTGGCTCCGGCCCCACCGACCGGGACGGCAACAATCCCCTGGGCGTCAAGGCGGGCCCCTATCGCCGTCTGGCACATGCCCTCGGCGCGCAGAACATCGCCACGCTCAGAATCGACAAGCGGGGGCTCTTCGGCAGTGCGGGCGCGGTTCCGGATCCCAATGCGGTGACCGTGGCCGACTACGTGCACGACGTGCGAGCCTGGGCGTCCCGCTTGCGCGAGGAAACGGACAGGCCCTGCGTCTGGCTGCTGGGTCACAGCGAAGGCGGCGTGGTGGCTCTGGCAGCGGCCCAGCAGCCGGAGGGCTTGTGCGGCGTGCTGCTGCTCGCCGCGCCCGGCCAGCCCGTGGGACAGGTGCTGCGCGACCAGTTGCATGCCAACCCGGCCAACGCGCCGCTCCTGCCGCAGGCCATGCAGGCCATCGCCACGCTGGAGGCCGGTCGCAGGGTGGACCCCATGCTCCTTCACCCTGCCCTGCAGCCGCTCTTCGCGGCGCCCGTGCAGCCCTTTCTCATCGACCTGTTCAGACACGACCCTGCTGGGCTGGCGGCGCGGGTGCGGCTGCCGCTTCTGATCGCACAGGGCGGACACGACCTGCAGGTGGCACCCGACGAGGCCAGGCGCCTTCATGAAGCGGCGCCCTGGGCGCGTGTGCTCGACCTGCCCCGTGCCAACCACGTGCTGAGCGATGTGCCCGCCGACGATCCGGCGGCCAACCTGGCGAGCTATGGCCGCGACGACCAGCCGCTCGCCAAGGGCTTGTTGGAAGGCATCGTCGCCTTCTTGCGAACGCCGGGTGCGGCGCCTAACGCCGGCCCGCAATGATGCGCAGCGCCTCGGGCAGCGTTGGGGCCTGCGGCACGAAGCGGTCGACGGCGGCGCCCAGCAGCACGGCGCAGAACAGGGCGCCGAGCAGCGGCTTCCACGTCAGGCGCACGGCCGCCATCAGCCAGCCCTCACGGGCCAGGCGCCGCGTGGTGCGTGCGGCCGCATAGGAGAAGGCCAACTCGACCGCCACGGTCAGCAGCGCCTCGGAGCCGAAGTACAGCCAGAGCAGCGAGCCGGCACCAAGCAGCAGTGCGACGCCGATCAGAAACACGGCCACGACGGGCACCACCACGACGGCGCCCTCGTCCGCAGAACCTGCGGCCTCGAGCGCACCGGAGGCGAGGTCGCCCAGGGCGCTGCCATCGGTGGAGGCCGGGACCGCGAAATCGCCGCCGGCGCCCGCGCCGGAGAAATCGCCGCCGCCCGGCTCGGGCATCGATGCGCCAGTACTGCCACCAGCAGCGCCGCCACCACTGCCACCGCCGCCGCCACAAGCAGGCGAGTCGGGCCACGGCAGATCGAGCCCATCGCTCCAGTGCTCGCCTTCGCTGTGGCGCCGCTCGCCCAGCAGACGCCGCGCCCACAGACGAAGCAGCCCCAGGTACACCAGATAGCCAACTCCCAGGGTGAGCAGATAGCGCAGGGCCAGCGAATCGATCTCGGCGCCGTGCCGCAAAAGGGCCGAGCAGGTCCACATCGTCAGCAACACCAGGCTGCCGATCAACCAGCCGTGCATGCGCAGGCTGTGCCGGCGGTGCAGCGCCTGCTCCAGCGCCGATTCCTCCAGGCGCACGGAGCGCCAGGTCGAGCGGACCTTCATTTCAGTGGGTCAAGGCGCTGCATGCCAGCGCGCCCCTACTCGCCAACCCCTCTTCCGCGGCGCGAGAGGGGCTCGGAACGATGCAGGGGGCGAGTCGGTTCATTCCAGCGCATCCACGGT
The DNA here is from genome assembly GCF_913773995.1 of uncultured Pseudacidovorax sp. Classification (GTDB taxonomy): domain Bacteria; phylum Pseudomonadota; class Gammaproteobacteria; order Burkholderiales; family Burkholderiaceae_C; genus Xenophilus. The sequence continues at coordinate 15,309 of NZ_CAJYES010000134.1, read as the reverse complement.
CACGGGCACGCGCGGCGCCACCGCGCACATCAGTTCGTAGCCCACGGTGCCGCTGGCGCGGGCCACGTCGTCAATGGGCAGCAGGGTGCCGCGCCGGGCGCTGCGGCCCCACAGCACCACCTCGCTGCCGAAGGCGGCTTCGGGCACGGGTGTGAGGTCGACGGTGACCATGTCCATGCTGACCCGGCCCACCACCCGGGTGCGCACGCAGTCGACCAGCACCGGCGTGCCGGTGGGCGCATGGCGCGGATAGCCGTCGGCATAGCCCACGGCCGCGACGCCGATGCGCATGGGCTGCTCGGCCACGAAGCTGGAGCCATAGCCCACGGTGTCGCCCGGCTGCAGCGACTGCACGCCGATGAGCCGCGTGGCCAGCGTCATGCCGGGCTGCAGTTGCCAGTGGGCGGCGTCGTGCTCGGGAAAGTCGGGCGCGCTGCCGTAGAGCACGATGCCCGGCCGCACCCAGTCGGCCCGGGTACGGGTCGCATGGCGCAGTACCGCGGCGCTGTTGGCGATGCAGCGCTCGCCGGGCAGATCGGCCGTGGCGTCATCGAAGGCGGTCATGGCCGAGTCGATGCCGCGCGGGCCGTCGGCATCGCTGAAATGCATCATCAGCGAGACCTCGTCCACCTGCGGCAGTGCCGTCAGGCGCGTCCAGGCGGCGCGCATGCGGCCGGGTGCGAAGCCCAGACGGTTCATGCCGGAGTTCATCTTGAGAAAGACGCGGTGCGGCGCCTGCGTCTTGTGCGCGGCCAGCCAGTCGATCTGCTCGTCGCAGTGCACCGTGTGCCACAGGCCCAGGCGCGAGCACAGCTCCAGGTCGCGCGCGTCGAACACGCCTTCGAGCAGCAGGATCGGGCCACGCCAGCCCAGGGCGCGGACCCGCTCCGCCTCGGCCAGATCCAGCAGCGCGAAGCCGTCCGCTGCCCGGAAGGCGTCGAACACACGCTCGATGCCATGGCCATAGGCATTGGCCTTGACCACGGCCCAAACGCTCGCCGGTGCCGCGCCGCGGCGGGCCCGTTCGAGGTTGTGGCGCAGTGCGGCGGGGTGGATGGTGCAGAGGATCGGGCGGGGCATGGAGCAGCCAGAATTCGAAGCGGGATGACGCCCATGTCGGACGCGGACGGGCCGCCTGCGGCAGGGTCTTGGGTCATTTTGGCATTGCACCTGCGTGCTATAACCACGGGCCCCCGACCCCGGGGATTTTTTGTATACAGCCTAGAGCCTGCACATGGCCAGCCAGCCCCATCGATGAAGCGCGGCTTCTACACCATCATGTCGGCCCAGTTCTTCTCGTCGCTGGCCGACCAAGCGCTCTTCGTGGCTGCCGTCGAACTGCTGCGGACCGCGGGCGCACCGGAGTGGCAACGGGCGGCGCTGGTGCCGATCTTCGCCATCTTCTATGTGGCGCTGGCGCCGTTGGTGGGCGCCTTCGCCGACGCCTTGCCCAAAGGCAAGGTGATGTTCATCAGCAATGCCATCAAGGTGGTGGGCTGCCTGATGATGCTGTTCGGCAGCCACCCGCTGGCGGCCTATGCGGTCGTGGGCCTCGGCGCGGCGGCCTACTCGCCGGCCAAGTATGGGATCCTGACCGAACTGCTGCCTGCCTCGCAGCTCGTCAAGGCCAATGGCTGGATCGAAGGCCTGACCATCGCCTCGATCATCCTGGGCATCGTGCTGGGCGGCTTGCTGGTGGGCGGACCCGTCTCCAGCAAGCTGCTGGCCATCGATCTGCCGCTCATCGATACCGGCATCGACACGCCGCCCGAAGCGGCCATCGCCGTGCTGATCGGGGTGTATGCACTGGCGGCCTGGTTCAACACGCGCATCCCGCACACGGGCGTGGCGATGCGTCCGCTGCGCGCCGATCCGCATCGCAGCTTCGTGGGCAACCTGGTCGCGCTGCTGCCCGACTTCTGGCAATGCAACGCCCGGCTGTGGCGCGACAAGCTGGGCCAGATCTCCCTGGCCACCACCACGCTCTTCTGGGGCGCGGGCGGCAACCTCAAGTACATCGTGCTGGCCTGGGCCTCGCTGGCGCTGGGCTACAGCATGCCGCAGGCCTCCGCGCTGACGGGCGTGGTGGCGGTCGGTACGGCCGTGGGCGCCGTGGTGGCCTCGGTGCGCATGCGGCTCGACATGGCGACGCGCGTGATCCCGCTGGGCATCGGCATGGGCCTCCTGGTGATCGCGATGAACTTCATCTCGAACGTGTGGGTGGCGGTGCCCTTCCTGATCCTGCTGGGCGGGTTGGGCGGCTTCCTGGTGGTGCCGATGAACGCGCTGCTGCAGCACCGTGGCCACAACCTGATGGGCGCGGGCCGCTCCATCGCCGTGCAGAACTTCAACGAACAGGCCTGCATCCTGCTGCTGGGCGCCTTCTACAGCGCCTGCACCGGGCTGGGCCTGTCGGCCTTCGGCGCGATCACCGCCTTCGGCATCGTGGTGGCGGGCTTCATGGAGCTCATCCGCCGCTGGCACCGGCGCAACCTGAAGGTGCATGGCGAAGAGGTGCAGCGCCTGCTCGAGATCGCCCGCAGCGATAAACATCATTGACCACCCCCGTTGCTTGCTCACTTCGTGTAGCCGCCTCCCCCCTCAAGGGGGCGCACCCGGCGGCCCGGCGAAGCCGGTTCCGCGGGTGCACGCGCATGGCCTGCTCCGCGGCCCACTGAACAGACGGACGACACGCACCGATTGAGGAGACCTGAATGACGACGCTTCATGATTTCGAGGTTCGCCGCCTGGACGGCACGGCGGTCTCGCTGGGCGAGTTCAGCGGCCAGGTGGTGCTGGTGGTCAACACAGCCAGCCAATGCGGCTTCACGCCGCAGTTGGGCGGGCTGGAGCAACTGCAGGCCCGCTTCAAGGACCGCGGCTTCGCGGTGCTGGGCTTTCCCTGCAACCAGTTCGGCGGTCAGGAGCCGGGCTCGGCCGAGGAGATCGGCAGCTTCTGCCAGCGCAACTATGGCGTGAGCTTTCCGATGATGGAGAAGATCGACGTCAACGGCGCGAACGCCGCACCGCTGTACCGGTGGCTCACCAGCGAGAAGCCGGGCCTGCTGGGCACGCAGGCCATCAAGTGGAACTTCACCAAGTTCCTGGTGGGGCGCGACGGGCAGGTGATCCGCCGCTACGCGCCGCTGGACAAGCCCGAGTCCATCGCGGCGGACATCGAGGCGGCGCTGGCTGCGGGCTGAGCTGGCAGGCTGGACGCGCGCGCCGTTCTGCCCTTCGACAGGCTCAGGGCGAACGGGGTTGAGAGCTCGGGGCGAACGGGGTTGAGGGCTCGGGGCGGACGGGTCGAGGGCTCAGGGCGAATGAGTTGAGACTTCGGGGCGCATGAGGTGAGGTCCGCTTACCCCCGGACAAAAAGTCCATCGTCCCGTGCAAGGCCGGATCCTAGAATCGACGGCTCCCCCATGCCCTTTTTCGCGCGCACCTTCCATCGTCTCGCCCGTGGCCTGCTCGGCCGCGTGGTGTTGCTGTGGTTCGCGCTGTCGATGGGTGCGGCCATCGCCTCGCCGCTGGTGCATCCGCAGGCGATGGAGCTGGTCTGCTCGGCCATGGGCGCCGTCAAGGTGGTCGTGAAGACTGACGACGGCGTGAAGGAGATGGGCGCCACGCACATGGACTGTCCCCTGTGCGTCTCGACCGGCGCCCCGCCGCCGCAGGCACCCCTGCTGCAACTGCCCCAGGCCCAGCCCCTGGGCGTGGCCGTGCAGCCCATCGAGGCCGCCCGCCTGGCGGCGGCCACCGCCGCGCCCCTGCCGGCGCGCGGGCCTCCGGCACTGCGCTGACCTGTCCCCTTCCCGTTCGCCCGCGGTGTTGACCGGCGGCGCGACGGCCCTGGCCCTGCGGGCCGGCCGTCCGACCGCTGCACGCCCGGCGCGAACCCGATCGACAGATCGCCGCGCCGTTCGCTCCGGATCGATTCCGGCATCGGCGGCGCGGCTGCCAAGCCCTTCATGAAACTCATCCCGTCACCGCGCGCCGCCCGGCGCGCCCGCATTTCGCGGCTGGCCCTGCACGCCGGCCTTTCACTGCCGCTTGCCGCGATGGCCCAGCAGTCCGACACCGCCGCGCCAGAGCGCGTCAAGTCGCTCGGCGTCGTGACCGTCACGGGCGGCCAGCCCACCTCGCTGCCGACGCAGATCCCCACCACCATCGAAGGCGTCACGCGCGAGGAGATCGCCACGCGCATCAATGCCACCGACAGCGAGGACGCGCTCAAGTACCTGCCCAGCCTGCTGGTGCGCAAGCGCTACATCGGCGACTACAACCACGCGATCCTCTCCACCCGCGCCTCGGGCACGGGCAACAGCGCGCGCTCGGCGGTGTATGCGGACGGCATCCTGCTGTCCAACTACCTGGGCAACGGCATCGCCAACGGCACCAACTTCGCACCGCGCTGGGGCCTGGTGTCGCCGGAGGAGATCGAGCGGGTGGACGTGATGTACGGCCCCTTCTCCGCCGCCTATCCCGGCAACTCGGCCGGTGCAGTGGTCGACTACGTGACACGCATGCCGACGACGCTCGAAGCGCATGTGAGCGCGGGCTACGCGTCGCAGCCCAACCAGCTCTACAACACCGACCAGAGCTTCAACAGCTGGCAGACCAGCGCCTCCATCGGCAGCCGCGCGGGCGACTGGTCGTGGTGGATCCACCTCAACCGCACCCGCAGCGAAGGCCAGCCGCTGACCTTCACCACGGCCACCGTCGCGTCGGGCACGCCCGGTCGTGCCGGCACGCCGGTCACGGGCTGGGTGGGCGGGCTCAACACCACCAACACGCCCTGGTACATCCTGGGCACGGGCACGGCCTACCAGACGGTGCAGGACCAGGCCAAGCTGAAGCTGGCCTACGACATCACGCCCACGCTGCGCGCCAGCTACACGCTGGGCTGGTGGCAGAACAGTTCGGAAGGCCGTCCGGCCAGTTACCTGACGGGACCCAACGGCCTGCCGGTGTACAGCGGCACGGTCAACATCCTCGGGCGCAGCTACGCGCTCGCGCCCACCGCCTTCCCCTTGACGAACGACGACCAGACACACCTGATGCACGGTCTGTCGCTCAAGAGCCGCACCGAGGGCGTGTTCGACTGGGAGCTCGCCGCCAGCCTGTACGACTACCGCAAGGACCAGCAGCGTGCGCCTACCGTCGCGCTGCCGCTGGCCGCCTATGGCGGTGCCGGCACGCTGCAGGACCAGGACGGCACCGGCTGGAACACGCTGGCCGCCAAGGGCACCTGGCACCCCCAGGGCCTGCAGGGCGCGCACATCGTGGACTTCGGCATCGGCCGCGATGCCTACAAGCTGGCCATCGCCAAGAACAACGTCGCCGGCAGCTGGATCGACGGGCCCATCAACCCGCTCTCGCTGGTCAGCAACGTGGGCGGCCGCACGCAGACCGTGAGCGCCTGGGTGCAGGACGCCTGGCGCTTCGCGCCGCGCTGGAAGGCCGTGCTCGGCCTGCGCTGGGAGGACTGGCAGGCCGACGACGGCCTGAGCGCCAGCGCCACCAGCACCCTGCGCTATGCCCGCCGCAGCGAGTCGCACCTCTCGCCCAAGGCCGCCCTCGCCTTCCAGGCGACCGACGACACGGTGATCAAGGCATCCGTGGGCCGCGCGGTGCGCTTTCCGACGGTGGGCGAGCTGTACGGCGCCACCAGTGGCACGCTGTCCTTCGTCAACGATCCCACGCTCAAGCCCGAGAAGTCGTGGACCGGCGAGCTCAGCGCCGAGAAGGACCTGGGCGACGGCCTGCTGCGTGCCACCCTGTTCCACGAGACCACGCGCGACGCGCTCTTCAGCCAGCTGGTGCCCGGCACCACCACCTCGCGCGTGCAGAACGTCGACAAGGTGCGCACCACCGGCGTGGAGCTGGCCTACACCGGCACCGATGTGCTGATGCGCGGGCTGGACCTGGGCGGCAGCCTGACCTTCGCCGACTCGCGCACCGTGGCCAATGCGGCCAATCCGGCAAGCGTGGGCAAGTGGCAGCCGCGCGTGCCGCGCTGGCGCTCCACTGTGTACGCCACCTACCGTCCCACCGACCGATGGTCCTTCACCGTGGCGGCGCGCTACAGCGGGCGCCAGTACTCCAACCTGGACAACAGCGACGTCAACGCCGATGCCTACTTCGGCGCCAGCAAGTACTTCACCGTCGACACCCGCGTGCGCTGGCAGATCGACCGGCACTTCTCGGCCGCCTTCGGCATCGACAACCTCAACAACGCCCAGTACTGGAACTTCCACCCCTACCCGCAGCGCACCTACACCGCGTCGCTGCAGTGGGACCTGTGATCCACCCCATCCTCCGAAGACCCGAACCATGAGCCGCTTCAATCGCCCTCTTCTCGCGCTCGCCCTGCTGGCCGGCACCGGCAGCAGCGCCTTCGCCCACGTCACGCTACCGCCCGGCGGCGCCACCGTCGGCACCGACTACGAGGCCGCCTTCCGCGTCGGCCATGCCTGCCAGGACGCCAAGCTCACCAACGCCCTCACCGTGCGCCTGCCGCAGGGCTTTGCGCTGAAGGACGTGCCCGCGCGCCCCGGCTGGACCATCGAGCAGACGCGCAGCGGCAGCGAAGCCGTGGTGCGCTGGACCGCCACCAGCGCGGCCACCGCCGTGCCCGCCGACCAGAAGACCGAATTCATCCTGCGCGGGCGTCTGCCCGACAAGCCGGGCCCGCTGTACTTCAAGGTGCTGCAGGGCTGCGACGTGGGCAGCAGCGACTGGGCCCAGCTGCCCACGGGCGCGGCCGACGAGAAGCTGCCCCTGCCCGCCGCGAAGCTCGACGTACTCCCGCGTGGTGTGGCCGCCGTGGACGTGCGTGACGGCTGGGCCCGCATGGCCGTGGCCGGCCAGAGCGGCACCGGCGCCTTCATGAAGCTGCAGGCGCCCTCGGGCGCGCGCCTGGTGGGCGCCAGCACGCCGGTCGCCGGCATCGCCGAGGTGCACGAAATGTCGATGCAGGGCGACCACATGCAGATGCGCGCCGTCGATGGGCTGACGCTGCCCGCGCGGCAGACCGTGGAGCTCAAGCCTGGCGGCCTGCATGTGATGTTGATGGACCTGAAGCAGCCGCTGCCCGTGGGCAGCACGCTGCCGCTGACGCTGCGCTTCAAGGACGCGCAGGGCAACGAGTCGACGCGCGAGGTGCAGCTGCCGGTGCGCGCCGCGCCAGCTGCTGCGACGGGCGGCGGCGGCCATCAGCACTGAGCGTGGTCGTATCTCCCCTCTCCCCTTGCGGGAGAGGGAGCAAATCAGAAAGGGAGGCGGCCTTGGACGAGGCGCGTCGCCAAAATCAAAGAGGCCCGAAGGGCCTCTTGTTCATTTCGCCGGCACCGCGAAGGTGCCGGGGCGCCATCAGGCCTTCTTGGCCTTCTTGGCGGCGGGCTTCTTGGCGGCCGGCTTGGCGGCGGCAGCCTTCTCGGCCTTGTCGGCCTTGCGCTTGGCGGCCTTGGGGTCCACGGCGGCCTTGAAGGCGGCGCCCGGCACGAACTTCGGCACCTTCTGGGCGGCGATCTTGATCTTCTCGCCGGCTTGCGGGTTGAAACCGGTGCGGGCGGCGCGGGCCACCTGCTTGAAGGTGCCGAAGCCCACCAGGGTCACGCTGTCGCCCTTCTTGACGGCGGTGACGATGCTGCTGGTGATGGTCTCCAGGATGCGGCCGGCTTCGGCCTTGGAGACGTCATGGGCAGAGGCGATCTTTTCGATGAATTCGAGACGGTTCAAGATTGGATTCCTAGAGTTGCTTCGATCTGCGCCGGGGCGGCCGCGCAGCGCGCGTCCCCGAGCGAGGCGCGAAGTGTAGTGGAGCCGCATGACGCCTTGCAGCGGCCTGCGCGAGTGCGTCGCGCCGAAACCCCACTCGTCAGCGGATCGACACGCTCCAGACCGGCGACGCGCGCCACGGCATCGGCGGCCCGTCGCCAGGGATCGGCCGCCGACCCCACTCAGAAGCGGAAGTCGGCCGTCTTCGGTCCGCCGCCCAGGGTCAGCTCACGGCGCTGGGTTCGGCCTTCGAAAGTGGCTTCCACCACGTAGGCGCCGGCGGGCAAGTCGACCAGGCAGACGGGGCCATCGGCACGCAGCGAGAGGCCGGATGCGCCCTGCGCCCCGCGGATCTCGACCGCCACTGAGGCGAGGTAGGCCCCATCGGCCCGCGCGAAGAGCAGCGACAGCGGATGCGACTTCATCGCCGAACGCATGGCGGTGGATTCGTCCGAACCGATGCCGCCGCAGACATAGCGGCCCTGGCCGGCCTCGGTCCACGGCGGCATCTGGGCAAGCGCCAGGCCCGCGGTGCAGGCGGCAGCGAGGGCGGCGGACATCAGGAATTGACGTGAAGGCATGAAGGTCTCCTGAAAAAATGGAGGAGATGCTGGCGTCGAAGCCGGCCGGCCGACTGTCGGACCGCAGCGCCCGCCAGCGTGCGGCGGCGCCGGAAAAAATTCGGCCCGCTCAGTCCGGCGACTGCAGCGCCTCGTCCAGCCACTCCACCCAGTGCCGCACCGGCAGCTCGGTGCCGGCCTGCAGATGGGTGATGCAACCGATATTGGCCGAGGCCACGGCCTCGGGCTGCAGCCGCTCCAGGTGGCCCAGCTTGCGTTCGCGCAGTTGCGTCGACAGTTCGGGCTGCAGCACTGAGTAGGTGCCGGCCGAGCCGCAGCAGAGGTGGCTTTCGGTCTGGGCCACGCGCACGTCGAAGCCCAGCGCGCGCAGGCCCGATTCGACGCCGCCGCGCAGCTTCTGGCCATGTTGCAGCGTGCAGGGCGGGTGGTAGGCGATGACGCCCTGCGGCGCCTTCACGCGCTCTCGCAGCAGCGGCACGAGGGCCGGCAGAAGCTCGCTCAGGTCGCGGGTGAGGCGCGAGACCTCGCGTGCCTTGTCGGCATAGGCCGCGTCGTGCGCCAGCGCATGGCCGTAGTCCTTCAGCGCGGCGCCGCAGCCCGAGGCATTGCTGACGATGGCCTCCACGCCGCCCGTCTGCAGCAGCGGCCACCACGCATCGATGTTGGCGCGCATCTGGTCCAGCGCGCCGGTCTGGTCGTCGAGGTGGAAGCGGATGGCGCCGCAGCAGCCGCCCGCCTGCGGCACCACGGCCTCGATGCCGGCCGCGTCGAGCACGCGGGCGGTGGCCGCATCGATGGACGGGGCCATCGCCGGCTGCACGCAACCCAGGGGCAGCAGCACCTTGCGCGCGTGGCTGGTGCGCGGCCAGGCGCCGGCGGGGCGGGGGGCGGGTACCTTGGCCTTGAGCGCCGGGGGCAGCAGGCCGCGCACGGCCTGGCCGAGCTTCATGGCGGGCCCGAACAGCGGTGAGTTCAGGCCCTCCTTGAGCAGCCAGCGCGTCGCGCGTTCGCCGGCCGGGCGCGCCACCTGCTCGTCCACGATCTTGCGGCCGATGTCCACCAGATGGCCATACTGCACGCCACTGGGGCAGGTGCTTTCGCAGTTGCGGCAGGTGAGGCAGCGGTCCAGGTGCTGCTGCGTGGCGCGCGTGGGCGTGCGGCCTTCGAGCACCTGCTTGATGAGGTAGATGCGCCCGCGCGGTCCGTCGAGCTCGTCGCCCAGCAGCTGGTAGGTGGGGCAGGTGGCGGTGCAGAAGCCGCAGTGCACGCACTTGCGCAGGATGGCCTCGGCCTCGCGGCCCTCGGGCGTGCCCTGGTACTGGGGGGAGAGTTCGGTCTGCATCGTGTCTCGTCGTGGGTGTCTGTCGTGGGACCGCGCGGCGCTGCGCTCAGGAAGGGGGCCGCTGCTGCTGCGGTGGCTCTGCGGCGGCGGAGGCGTGGTGCCTGCGCAGTCGCAGCCGGTGCAGCCAGCCGAAGGTCCACGCCCGCAGGGCCTGGTTGTGGCGCAGGTCGTCCAGGTACGGCGGCAGCGAGAGCCACAGCAGCAGCGCGGCCAGCGGCAGCACGCAGATGAAGCCCAGGTACTTGAAGCCGGTGGCCCCGGCCAGCCCACCCGTCACGAAGGCCAGGATCAGGCCGCCGAAGATGCGCACCCGCTCCAGGTTGGGCCGCACCCGCGTGGCATCGGTGCGCCGGCGGTTCCAGTACAGCGCCTTGCCCAGCTCGATGCCCAGGTCGGTGAAGTTGCCGGTCATGTGCGTGGTGCGGATCTTTCCGCCGGAGATCTTGGACGCCAGCGCGTTCTGCAGCCCCATGATGAAGGACAGCAGCAGCACCGTCAGCGGCACGGCGAAGGGCGTGTGCCAGCCCAGCGTGAGCGCACCCATGAGGCCGAAGGGCAGCATGAGCGCGGCCTCCAGCAGCAGCGGCAGCGCGTAGACATGGGCCAGCCGGTAGTGGCGGCCCCAGTTGATCTGGATGGCCGCGGTCGCCGCCCCGGCCAGGAAGGCCAGGATGGCGCCCAGCGCGCCCAGCAGCAGCGTCATGTCCCCCATCACCAGCGAATCGGCCACCTGCGAGGTGAAGCCGGTCATGTGCGAGGTGTAGCGGTGCAGCACCAGGAAGCCCCCGGCGTTGATGGCGCCGGCATTGAAGGCCAGCAGCAGGCCCAGCGCCCGGTTGGTCGACGGGGCGCGGTGGCGGCCGGTCAGGTGGCGCAGGCGGCGCATGAAGAAGTGGCGGGGCTCAGAGCCCGGCCACCAGCCGGCCCGGATTGAAGATGCCGACGGGATCGAAGGCGGCCTTGAGCGCGCGGTGGATGTCCATCAGCGCGGGCGCCAGCGGTGCGGGGTCAGCCCGTCGGCCCGCCGCGGGGCGGAAGGCGGCCGCCCAGCCACCGGCGGCGCGCACCGCCTCGGCCAGCTCCGCGGCACCGCCCGGCGGCACGGCGTACCAGCGCTGTGCGCCATGCCATTCGATCAACGGCGCGGCCAGGCCGGCGGCCGTCAGCATGGGCGCGGTCTGCGGCACGCTGGTGCGCCAGAGGTCCAGGCCCTGCGCCGCGGTCTCGGCAAAGAAGGCATTGCGCTGGTCGCGCAGGCTGCCCCAGAGGGCGTCGGCCGCATCGGGCGGCAGCACCTCGCCACCGAGCTGACGTCCCGCGGCCTGCACGGCGGCGACCGCACCGCGCAGCCGCAGGTGCAGCCGGCCGACCGTCGCGCCTGGCCCGGCCTGCCAGACGCTGGCATTCAGCGGCAGCGGTTGTCCGCCCCAGGCATTGAGCAGGCGCAGGGCTTCGGCCTGGCTGCAATCGAAGACGCGCGTGACCTCCGCAGGGGCCACGGGCAGCACCTTGAGGCTGAGTTCGGAGATCACACCCAACGTGCCCCAGGCGCCGGCCAGCACGCGCGAGACGTCATAGCCCGCCACGTTCTTCATCACCTGGCCGCCGAAGGTCAACAGTTCGCCCCGGCCGTTGACCAGGCTGGCCCCCAGCACATAGTCGCGCACCGAGCCGACGCTGGCGCGGGCCGGCCCGGCCAGTCCGGCCGACACCATGCCGCCCACGGTGCCACCTTCGCTGAAGTGCGGCGGCTCGAAGGGCAGGCACTGGCCGTGGGCCTGCAGCAGCGCCTCCAGCTCGGCCAGCGGCGTGCCGGCCTGCACGGTCACCACGAGTTCACTGGGCTCGTAGCTGGTGATGCCGGTCAGCGCGTCGAGCGCCAGCACTTCGCCATCGAGCGGCCCGCCGTGGAAATCCTTGGTGCCCGCGCCGCGCAGGCGCAAAGGACGCTTCTGGGCCGCCGCGGCGCGCACGCGCTCGGCGATCTGGGACTGGGCGGGGGTCATCCGCGGGATGGTACGTCAGGGTCTCTCTTGGACGTCTTGATTCGCACCGTCTCCTGACCTGTCAGTCCTCGAAAAAGGCGACGGGCCGGCCGGGTGCGTCCATGCGCCGCCAGAGCACCTGCCCGGCCATTGGCTGCCGTGCCAGCTCGTCGGCCGAGCGGCCCTTGCGGGCGGTGGTGACGAAGAGCGTGCACAGGTCGTCGCCCCCGAAGCAGGGCATGGTGGGGCAGCGCGCGGGCACCGGCAGCACGTCGGTGGTGCGGCCCTGCGCGTCCAGCGCCTGCAACTGGCCGCCCTCGAACATGGCCACCCAGTAGCGGCCATCGGCGTCCATCGTCGCGCCGTCCGGACGGCCGTCGTAGGGCTGATCCGAGCCGGGTGTCCACCCGGCCGGCTTGGGATCGAACTGGCGGAACAGGCGCTCGCCCGCCAGCCCGTGCGGCTCGGCCACCCAGTCGTACTGCCGCACGGCATGAGCGTTGGTGTCTGCCCAGTACACCCGCGACAGCTCGGGCACCAGCACCAGGCCGTTGGCGGTGATGGCCTCGCCGGCCATGCGCTGCACGCGGGGCGCGCCGCCGCCGCGGGCATCGATGCAATAGAGCGCAGCGATCGGCCGGTCCTTGGGCTCCTGCAGCGTGCCGGCCCACAGGCGCCCCTGCGGATCGCACTTGCCGTCGTTGAAGCGCATGGTGGCCGTGTCGTGGTCGAAGGCGGCGATGCACTGCAGCGCGCCGCCCCATTCGCGGGCGCGGTAGATGCCGTCGCGCAGTGCGATCACCAAGCCGCCACGGCGGGCGGGCGCCATGCAGCCCGGCTCCTGCGGCAAGGCCCAGCGCTCGACCACGGACGCGCCGCTGGCGATGTCGCCGCGCGTGCGCAGCGCTTGGCGCCCCGGGATGTCCAGCCAGTACAGCGCGCGTTCGTCCGGATGCCAGAAGGGCGACTCGCCCAGGGCGCAGTCGCTGTCCGGCAGGGCCGTCCAGCCCTGCGTGTCGGTGGGGAGGATGAGGTCAGGCATGCCCGGGATTATTGGGGGGCGAGGCACGGGGCACTGCAGGCGCCGGCCCCAAAAAAAATGGCCCGCTCATGCCGAAGCACTTGCGGGCCGAACATCCAAAGGAGACTCTCGCTAAAACATTCTTTGGTCCGTCACGCCGCCCTCGGTGGGGCACCGTGACGGCGGCGGTCGATCAGCGGTTGTAGGCCGTCTCGCCGTGGGCGGTGATGTCGAGGCCTTCGCGCTCTTCCTCTTCGCTCACACGCAGACCCACGGTCAGGTCGGCGATCTTGTAGGCGATGAAGGAGACCACGGCCGACCACACGACGGTCAGCAGCACACCCTTGAGCTGGATCCAGACCTGGGCGCCGATGCCGTTGGAGCCGACGGTGGCCGTGACCCAGTCGGTCACGAGGCCGGGGCCGCCGAGCGCCTGGGTGTTGAACACACCGGTCAGCAGGGCACCCACGATGCCGCCCACGCCGTGGACGCCGAACACGTCCAGCGAGTCGTCGGCGCCGAGCAGCCGCTTGAGGCCCGACACGCCCCACAGGCAGGCGAAGCCGGCGATGAAGCCCATGACGATGGCGCCCATCAGGCCCACGTTGCCGGCGGCCGGGGTGATGGCCACCAGGCCGGCGACGGCGCCGGAGGCGGCGCCCAGCATCGAGGCCTTGCCCTTGTGCAGCGCCTCACCCAGCGACCAGGCCAGCACGGCGGCGGCGGTGGCGGAGAAGGTGTTGATGAAGGCGAGCACGGCGCTGTTGCCGGCTTCCAGGGCCGAGCCGGCGTTGAAGCCGAACCAGCCCACCCACAGCAGCGAGGCACCGACCATGGTCAGCGTCAGCGAGTGCGGCGTGAAGGCTTCCTTGCCGAAGCCGATGCGCTTGCCGATCACATAGGCACCCACCAGGCCGGCGACGGCGGCGTTGATGTGCACCACGGTGCCGCCTGCGAAGTCCAGCGCGCCCCATTGCCAGATCAGACCGGCCTTGGCGTTGGTGGCATCCACCACGTCGGCGGCGGTGTAGGCGTCCGGACCCATCCAGAACCAGACCATGTGGGCCAGCGGGGTGTAGCTGAAGGTGAACCAGATCACCATGAACACCAGCACGCCGGAGAACTTGGCACGCTCGGCGAAGGCACCCACGATCAGGCAGCAGGTGATGCCGGCGAAGGTGGCCTGGAACGCGGCGAACAGCAGCTCGGGGATGTAGACGCCCTTGCTGAAGGTCGCGCCGGGCGCGAAGGCGCCGGTGGCCGGATCGAAGATGCCCTTCATGAACAGCCGGTCGAAGCCGCCGATGAAGGCATTGCCCTCGGTGAACGCCAGGCTGTAGCCATAGATGCACCAGAGCACGACGATCAGCGAGAAGGTGACGAACACCTGCATCAGCACGCTGAGCATGTTCTTGCTGCGCACCAGGCCGCCGTAGAACAGGGCCAAGCCGGGGACGGTCATCAGGATCACGAGCAGCGTGGACACCAGCATCCAGGCCACGTCGCCCTTGTCGATCTTGGGGGCGGGCGCGGCGGCAGCAGCGTCGGCCGGGGCCGCGGCGGGCGCCGCGGCAGCGGGAGCGGCCGGTGCGGCCGCTGCAGGGGCAGCGGCGGCCGGCGCGGACGCCGCCGGTGCCTCGGTGCTGGCGGCGGGCGCCTGCGCGAAGCTGGACACGCCAGCCGTGAGGACGCTCAGGCCGAGCGCCAGGGATACAAGGAACTTCTTCATCTTGGTCTTTCTTGTGCCTTCTTCTGCTGCGTCGGTTTAGAGCGCCTCGCGGCCGGTCTCACCCGTGCGGATGCGGACGACCTGCTCCAGGTTGAACACGAAGATCTTGCCGTCGCCGATCTTGCCGGTGCGCGCGGCGCTTTCCACGGCCTCGATGACGCGGTCGACCAGCTCGTCGGCGACCGCTGCCTCGATCTTGACCTTGGGCAGGAAGTCGACGACGTACTCGGCACCGCGGTAGAGCTCGGTGTGGCCCTTCTGGCGGCCGAAGCCCTTCACCTCGGTTACGGTGATGCCCTGCACGCCGATCGCGGAAAGGGCTTCGCGCACTTCGTCGAGCTTGAAGGGTTTGATGATGGCTGTGATCAGCTTCATGATTTCTCTCCTGTTGGATGAACCGGGCCGGGCGGCGGCCGCCGCCGAACCCACCTTTCGGCTGGCTGGCCGACCTCAGAAGGTCTTGGTCAGCGTGGCGATGAAGCGTGCCTTGTTGGGCGACTCGCTGTACGTGAAGGTGCCGGCGGGCAGCACGAGCTGGCCGGTGGTGGCCTGGTAGGCGTCCTTCTTGTTGGCACCGACGATGGCGCCGGTCAGGCTCAGGCCGCCGCCGAAGTCGTAGGTGGCGCCCACGTTGTAGTCCACGTAGCTCTTGTAGGGCGTGAAGCGGCGGATGTCGCTGGACAGGGCGGTGTAGCCCACCGAGGCCTTCAGCGTCACCTTGGGGAGGATTTCCTTGCTGTACGCGATGTTCAGGTAGCCGGTGCCGCGGCCCTTCCAGCCGGTGGTGCGGTTGCTGGCGAAGCCGAAGTAGTCCTTGGAGACGGTGCTGGAGTACTTGACGGTGAAGGCGCCGATGGTCTCGTCGCTCC
>NZ_CAJYES010000133.1 GCF_913773995.1 uncultured Pseudacidovorax sp. | reverse complement strand
TGGTGGCGGGCTCCATCCCCGGCAAGACCCAGACCCTGTCCATGGCCATCTACGACGCCGTGCAGGCCGGCGAGGACCGCACGGCGCTGCTGCTGGTGCTGGTCACCTCGGTGCTGTCGGTGGCGCTGCTGGTCGTGTCCAACCGCTTCCTGTCGCTGCGTTGAACTGCCCCGCCCATTGGCCACGTCCCTCCATCGCATCGTCTTTGTCGCATCTGTCGCATCTGTCGCATCTGTCGCATCTGTCGAGAAGGAGTCCCACCATGCCCCGTCCCCTGTCCCTCGCCCGCGTTAGCCGCCGCGGTTTGGCTGTGCTGGCCCTTGCCGCGTTGCCGGCGCTGGCCGCGGCGCAGCAGCTCACCGTGTCGGCTGCGGCCAGCCTGACCAATGCCTTCAAGGAGCTGGCGCCCAAATTCGAGGCCACCCATCCGGGCGCCAAACTGGTCTTCAACTTCGCGGCCTCGGGCACGCTGATCCAGCAGATCGCGCAGGGCGCGCCGGTGGATGTGTTCGCCAGCGCCGATCAGGCCACGGTGACGCAGGGCATCGAGAAGAAACTCTTCGACGCCGACAGCAAGCGCGACTTCGCCCTCAACACCGTGGTGGCCGTGGTGCCCGCGCAGGGCGGCCCGGCCCTGACCTCGGCCAAGGACCTGGCCGGCGCCGCCGTCAAGCGCATCGCCATCGGCAAGACCGCCACCGTGCCGGTGGGCCGCTACACCAAGGAATCGCTGGACGCCGCCGGCCTGTGGAGCACGCTGGAGCCCAGGTTCGTCTACGCCGACAGCGTGCGCCAGGTACTGGACTACGTGGCGCGCGGCGAGGTGGATGCCGGCTTCGTCTACCGCACCGATGCCGCCATCGGCGGCGACAAGGTGAAGATCGCCTTCACCGCCACCGGCCACACGCCGGTGAGCTATCCCGTGGTGGTGGTCAGCGAGAGCCGGCAGAAGCCGCTGGCGAAGGAGTTCATCAACTTCCTCTCGACGCCGCCCGCGCTGGAGGTGCTGAACAAGTACGGCTTCGGCCAGCCCTCCTGATGGCGCTGATCGACGTCGACCTGCAGCTGGCCGTGACCGATGGCCAGCGCCGCTTCACGCTGCACACGCGCTTTCGCAGCCAGGCGCGGATGGTCGCGCTGTACGGCCCCTCGGGCGCGGGCAAATCGCTCACGCTGCAGGCGATGGCCGGCCTGCTGCGGCCCGAGCGCGGCCATGTGCGCATCGGCGGGCGCACGCTCTTCGACGCCGGCGCGGGCATCGACCTGCCGACCCAGCAGCGCCGCGTGGGCTACCTGTTCCAGCACTACGCGCTGTTTCCGCACCTGAGCGTGCGGCAGAACATCGCCTTCGGCCTGACCACCTGGTGGCGCCGGCGGCTGGATGCGCGCACCGCGCAACGGGTGGATGAGCTGCTGGCCAGCTTCGGCCTCGAATCGATGGCGAATGCGCGGCCGGCGGCGCTGTCGGGTGGTCAGCAGCAGCGCGTCGCCCTGGCGCGTGCCCTGGCCTGCGAGCCGCAGGTGCTGCTGCTCGACGAGCCCTTCGCCGCCCTCAACCCCATGCTGCGCCACGACCTCCGGCAGGAACTGGCCGCCGTCTGCGCCCGCTGGCAGTTGCCGGTGTTGATGATCACGCACGACGTCGACGACGTGCTGGCGCTGGCGGAGGAGGCGGTGCTCATCGAGCAGGGCCGCGCCGTGCGGCAGGTGGATGTGGCGCGGGGCACCGGTGTCGAACTGGAGCTGCTCGGCGCCCCCGCGCGCGCCAACGAGCCGCCGCAGGCCGCCGCCGTGCGCCGTCTGCTGGGAGCCGCCCATGCCTGACGCCACGCTGCTGCACGGCGAGCTGCGCCTGGCCGGGCGACTGGACGCGCGCTTCTTCGCACTGCTCGAAGCCATCGACAGCACCGGCTCCATCAACCGCGCCGCCCGCACCGCGGGCTACAGCTACAAGGGCGCGTGGCTGCTGCTGGAGACGGCCTCCAACCTGGCCAACGAGCCGCTGCTGACGCGCGCCACCGGCGGCAAAGGCGGCGGCGGCACGCAGCTCACACCGGCAGGCCATGCGCTGCTGGCCGCCTGGCGCGGCCTGCAGGGCGCCCATGCCGACTTCCTGCGCGCGCAAGAAGCCCTTCTTGTCCAACAGCCGGCCCTGGCCGGCCTTCTCCGGAGAATTGCCATGAAAACCACCGCCCGCAACCAGTTCGCCGGCACCGTCAGCGCCGTCGAGGCCGGCCCCGTGACCACCCAACTGACCATCGCACTGGCGGGCGGGCAAGAGATCGTCGCCACCATGACCAGCGCCGCGGCCACGCGGATTCAGGCGGCCGTGGGCAAGGAGGCGATCGCGCTCGTCAAGTCCTCGGCCGTGGTGCTGGTGACCGACTTCGCCGGCTACCAGCTGTCGGCGCGCAACCAGTTCGCCGGCACCGTCTCGCGCGTCGAGCGCGGCGCCGTCTCCTCGCTCGTGGGCCTGACGCTGCCCGGCGGCGCGGTGATCACGGCCAGCGTCACCAACGATGCCATCGATGCCCTCGGCATTGCGGTGGGCCACGCCGCCACGGCCGTGGTGAAGGCGTATTCGGTGATGGTGGCGATGCGGGCTTGAGCCCACAGGTCGTTCACGGCCGCTCGCGGTCCGGCGCCGGCGCTTCCTGATCCTTTTTGGCCTTGAGCTGGAACTGCGCGATTTCCGACAACCGCAGCCCTTCCGGCAGCAACTGCCGGTACTTGCCATGCCCGATGCGCTGCGCGTGGTAGATGCCGGTGTGGCCGGAGCTCAGGTAGCTGGCCAGGCAACCGATGGCCGCCAGCGGGCCGATGGCGGGACCGAAGAGCTCTACTGCCATCACGATGGTGGCCACGGGCGTGTTGGCCGCGCCGGCGAACACTGCCACGAAGCCGATGCCCGCCAGCATCGACACCGGCAGGTGCAGCAGCGGCGCCAGGGCATTGCCCAGCGTGGCGCCGATGTAGAACAACGGCGTCACTTCGCCACCCTTGAAGCCGGTGCCCAGCGAGACGATGGTGAAGGCCATCTTGCCCAGAAAGTCCCACGGCGGAAGCGGGCCCTCGAAGGCGGCCACGATGGTGGGAATGCCCAGTCCGATGTAGCGGTGGGCGTCCAGCGCCCACACGGCCACTGCGACCACCACCCCGCCCGCGAAGGGACGCAGTGGGGGATAGGCGATCCAGCGCCGCACCCAGCCGCCCAGGCGGTGCGTGGTCACGGCGAACACCCGGCCGGTGAGCCCGAACGCGATGCCTGCCAGCGTGACCGCCAGCACGCTCCACAGCGTGACGGGGGCCACGCTGCTCACCACATAGTGCGTGTGGTGCACGCCCCAGGCCAGCCCCACCTGGTCGGCCACGATGGCCGCCACCGTGCAGGGAAAGAGCGCGTCGTAGCGCATGCGGCCGATGGCCAGCACCTCCAGCCCGAACAGCGCGCCGGCCAGCGGCGTGCCGAACACCGACGAGAAGCCGGCCGCGATGCCCGCCATCAGCAGGATGCGCCGGTCTTCGTTGTCGAGCCGGAACAGGCGTGTCAGCTGATCGGCCAGCGCGCCGCCCATCTGCACCGCCGTGCCCTCGCGGCCCACAGAGGCGCCGAACAGGTGCGACACCACGGTGCCGCCCAGCACCAGCGGCGCCATGCGCAGCGGCACGGTCTTCTGGGGGTCGTGGATCTCGTCGATGATGAGGTTGTTGCCCGCCTCGACCTGCTTGCCCAGGCGCCAGTAGATCCAGCCCACGGCTGCACCGGCCAGCGGCAACAGCCAGATGATGGCGGGATGCGTCTCTCGCCAGCGCGTGGCGGCGTCCAGGGCGAAGAGGAAGAAGGCGGAGGCCGAGCCGGCCAGCACGGCCACCAGGCTGGCCAGAGGCAGCCACTTGGCGACCGAGCGCAGCAGGGCGAGCTGCTCGAAGCGGGAATGTCGGGTCATGTCGTCGATGCGAAGGGGAGGGGACCTGACCCAGCCGTCGAGTGCGGACGCGAGCGCCTACAGCTTCCCGACGAGGTCAGGGGCATGTAGGCATCATCAGCCGGGCAAGCGCCACGGCGGTTCATGGAGGAATGCCATCTCCAGGGCGGCCGATCATAGCTTTGCGTTCAGCCGGTTGCGCCAATTGAAACAAAGCGTTAATAATTCCTTCGACTTCCTTTTCCATGCAGGCCCTGCCCGCGCGCGTCTCGCGCGATGAGTGCAATCTGCAACTCCACGATGCTCATGCGCCCCGTTCGTGCTGATCGTTCCCCCGTCCTCGGCCGGGGGTGCACGCCGTGGCCGATGCGAGGCCGGGCCGGCCGGTCGGCATGACGGGGCGCTGGCAACGCTGGTGGCAGTCGGTCGCCGGTCGCGCGAGCGTGCCGGGGGACACGGCCATCTCGCCCGTCCCGCATGCGGCGACGGTGCCTGCTCCTCTGACGCCCGAATTCGAGTGGCGCGATGGCGCCGACGACACCGACCCCGCCACGACGCGGGACTACAGCCTGCCACCCGAAGGTGGGCTGCCGGAGCAACTGGCCAGCTTCCAGATCACGGCCGCCGACGCGCTGCTCGACGAACAGGCGCGTCGCGTGCGTACCGTGCTGCGTGGAATCCCGCCGCCGCCGCGCGCGCTGCAGCAGCTGGTGTCCCCCGACTTCGTCTCGCGCGCCGGCGCGTCGGAGCTGGCGGCGCTGGTGCTGGGCGAGCCGCTGGTGGCGGCCAAGGTGATGGCGGCCGTCAACTCGCCGCTCTACGGCGTGCGCCAGCCGGTGGGCAGCGTCAGCCAGGCCATCACCTTCCTGGGCCTGACCACGGTGCGCAACATCTGCCTGCGGCACATGCTGGGCATTTCCTTCAACAGCAGCTCGCCCTTCGGCCGCCGGGTGCTGGACACGCTGGATGCGTCGGGCGGTCTGGCGGGGGCGCTGTGCCTGCGTCTGGCGCCGCGTCTGCAGCTGGAAGACCCGGGGGCACTGGCGACCGGCGTGGTGATCTCCTTCGTGGGCCATCTGGCCGCCACGACCTTCCAGCATGCCAGCCATGCGCCCGACGAGGCGGTGGCGCCTGGCGCATTGCTGCCCCGGCTGCGTCTGCAGCAGGCGCACTGGGGCGTGTCGGCGGGCGCGCTGGGCCAGCTGCTCATGCGCGAATGGAAGCTGCCTGCACATCTGGCCGCCGATGCCTGGGCACTCGAATCGGTGCTGGTCACGCCACTGGAGGCCGCGCCTCCGGCGCGCGCCCCGGCGCTGGCCCTCGGCTACCTGTGCGCCCGCATCGGCGAGCGCCTGGCCTGTGGGCAGTTGCTCGGACCGCAGGAGCTGGACGCCGTCATCGACAGCGACCCGGACTTCCACCACCTGCGCAGCTACATGGGCCTGCCGGCCCTTGCGTCGCTGCCGGCCCTGCTGCGCGATGAGCGGACGCTGGAGGGCCTGCGCGTCTGATCGCCGCCGACGTCCCGGCCGCTCGGGGGGCGTCGATGAAACCGGCGGGCAGAACGGGCGGGTAGCCCGGACGCATTCGCGCCTGCTCAGCCGAAGATGCGCAAGGCGTGCAGCCCCAGGCCGCGCGCCACGCTCGATTCGCGGTCGCCGTGGACCACGCGCGCCCCGGGCACCACCGTCGCGATCCGCTGGGTCAGCGCACGCAAGCCGGTGGAGCCGCCGGTGAAATAGAGCGTGTGCACGTCCTGCGCCGTCACGCCGGCCCGGGCCAGCGTCACGGCCGCGGCGTCGGCGATGCGTTGCAGGTCCGCATCCAGTGCTTCCAGCGCGGTGGCGGCATCCAGCGAGGCGGTCAGGCCCGCTTCGATCTCGTCCAGTGCCAGCGTGGTGGCGCCGCCCGCGGCCACGGCGATCTTGGCGGACTCGGCCTGCGCCAGCAGGGCGTGGCCCATGCGGGCCTGCACCACGTGCATCAGGCGGCCGTGCATCCGTGCGTCGGCATAGAAGCTGCGCATGCGCTGCAGCTCCAGCACGCGGTTGGTGGCATACACGCCGTTGATCAGGTGCCAGGTCGCGAGGTCGAAGTACACCGCGTTGGGCACCTCGCGCGGGCGTTCGCCCGGCCGGGCCGGGCCCAGCGAACGGTAGCCGCACAGCGGCAGGATGGCGGACAGGTCCAGACGTCGGTCGAAGTCGGTGCCGGCCACGTGCACGCCGTGGTTGGCCAGGATGTCGTCCCTGCGGTCCAGGCGTTCGCGCCGCTGCGGCCCCACCCGCACCAGCGAGAAGTCGGAGGTGCCGCCGCCGATGTCGGCCACCAGCACCAGCTCTTCCTGCGTGACGGACTGCTCATGGTCCAGGGCGGCGGCGATGGGCTCGAACTGGAAGTGCACCTCGGCGAAGCCCACCTCGCGTGCCGCGGCTTCGAGCGAGGCCTGGGCCTTGGCGTCGCGCGCATCGTCCTCGTCGACGAAGTGCACCGGCCGGCCGAGCACCACGCGCGCCAGCGGGCCGCCGGCGGCCTGTTCGCCCAGGCGGCGCAGGTGCCGCAGGTAGTCGCCGATCACGTCGAGGTAGCGCACCGAGCGGCCTTCGCCCACTTCGGTGGACTGCTCGGCGAGGCCCGAGCCCAGGATGCTCTTCATGGAGCGCATCAGCCGGCCCTCGCGGCCTTCCACATAGGCGGCCAGGGCGGCCCGGCCATGCAATTGGCGCGGTGCCTCGTGGCCTGCGAGGTCTTCCACGTCGTAGAAGACGGTGGTGGGCATGGTGGGCCTCCCGTCCTCCACCAGCACCAGCCGCGCGCTGCCATCCGCCTGGGGCAGGGCGATGGCGGAGTTGGAGGTGCCGAAGTCGATGGCGCAGCAGGACGGGGCGGTCATGGCAGGGGCGGGCAAAGGGCGCGGATTCTAGGGGGTGCGCCTTTTGTGGCCGTGGGTCGATGGGCTGAGCAAGTGCTGGGCCGGGTGATCGATCGCTGACTCTGGTGATCGATCGCTGGTTCGGGTGATCGACCGGCGATTCGGGTGGTCGACCGGCGATTCGGCGGATCGACCGGCGCGCCGCTAACCCGGCAGAGGACGCCGGCATGCGCGCTCCCGGTGCACGCTCGCGCTGACCGGCTTGTTGCA
>NZ_CAJYES010000132.1 GCF_913773995.1 uncultured Pseudacidovorax sp. | reverse complement strand
CATCGGCCAGCTGGTGGCGCGCTATGGTCAGGCCTTCGGCATGCAGGTGGTGATCTGGGGCCGAGAGGCCAGTTGCGAGCGTGCACGTAACGATGGCTTCCAGACTGCCCCCAGCCGTGAGGGGCTGTTCGAAATGGCGGATGTGCTCACCCTGCACCTGCGCCTGAACGAAGAGACGCGCGGCCTGGTCACGCTCGAAGACCTATCTCGCATGAAGCCGACGTCCCTGTTCGTCAACACCAGCCGTGCCGAGCTGGTGGAGTCCGATGCGCTGCTTGCCGCACTCAACCGCGGCCGGCCGGGCATGGCGGCCATTGATGTCTTCGAAAGCGAACCGCCACTCCAGGGCCATGCCCTGCTTCGGCTCGAGAACTGCATCTGCACGCCCCATATCGGCTATGTGGAGCAGGAGAGCTACGAGCTGTACTTCGGCCAGGCCTTCGACAACGTCGTGAGCTTCATCCGCGGCAATCCCACCAACATCGTCAATCCGGGGGCGTTGCAGGTGCGTCGGTGAAGCGCGAAGCGCCCTGGCCAGCGGCGCTCTGGGCATTGCTCCTTGGCAATTTCGCCATCGGCACGGGCGTCATGGTCGTACCGGGCACGTTGCCCGAGTTGGCCACCTCCTTTTCCACATCCATTGCCGCCGCTGGACAGCTGATCACCGCCGGCGCGCTGGTGGTATGCGTGGGCGCGCCACTGCTGGCAGGCCTGGTGGCGGACTGGGATCGCCGACGCCTCCTTGCGCTCTCACTGGGGTGGTTCGCTTTCGGGCATCTGCTGTGCGCCCTGATGCCGACACTGACAGCCCTTCTGCCCGTGCGCATGGCCACACTCGTGGCACCGGCCGTCTTCACGCCCCAGGCAGCCGCCTGCGTCGGCATGCTGGTGGCCCCTCACCGGCGAGCCGCGGCGGTGGCCTTCATCTTCTTGGGATGGTCCCTTGCGTCCGTGCTTGGACTGCCAATCGCCGCCTACCTCGGTGGGCATTGGGGATGGCGCGCCGCATTCGCGGTCATTGCCACCGTGTCCGCGATCAGCGCCTTCTGGGTCTGGCGCACCCTGCCTGTGGGCATCAGGCCTGCACCGCTGTCGCGCGAGGGGTGGCTGCAGGTAGTGCGCCACCCCGTGCTGATGCCCGTCGTAGGCATCACGCTGCTGCAGGCGGCAGGGCAGTTCGTCCTGTTCAGCTATTTCGGACCGCTGCTCATTCAGCGCCTGGAGGCCACCCCGGCTCAACTGAGCCTGATCTGGCTCTGGATCGGGCTGTGCGGCGTGGTGGGAAATCTGCTGGCCACTCGCTACATGGACCGACTGGGCAGTGCCGGCACGGCGATGCTCGCCATGGCCCTCGTGAGTCTGAGCCTGTTGCTCTGGCCTCTGGGCCTTGCAGCAGGTTGGGCTGTGCTGACGGTCGTTCTGCTGCCCTGGGGCCTGGGATGCTTCGCTGCCAATTCCTCCCAGCAAGCCCGGCTGGTGGGCCTGGCGCCGGGCGTGGCGTCGGCCTCCATTGCCCTCAACAGCTCTGCGATGTACATGGGCCAGGCTGCAGGGGCGGGCCTCGGCGGCTGGCTGTTGGCACGCAACGCAGCTTCCTG
This sequence comes from uncultured Pseudacidovorax sp., assembly GCF_913773995.1. Taxonomy (GTDB): domain Bacteria; phylum Pseudomonadota; class Gammaproteobacteria; order Burkholderiales; family Burkholderiaceae_C; genus Xenophilus. The sequence continues at coordinate 11,467 of NZ_CAJYES010000132.1, read as the reverse complement.
GATGAATTGGTGCGGGCTCGTCTGCCTGCTGGCGGCCATGCTGTTGAGCCGGCATCTGGCCCGCCCTGCCCTGCGCGGTTGAGGCGCTGTCGTCGCAGGCCAGCCGGGACTACGAGCCGACTCAAGACCCAGAAGGCTTTTTGACGGACGCACCGGGACGAATGCTGTCCTCGAGTTCAGGATCAAAAAGCTGGAAGTCCGGCGGCACCGGCTCGAAGTCGTTGGGGACGGTCGGGGCCGGCTCGGCGTCGAGCCCCGACTTGGGGGTGAGTTCCTCGGTGGGCATGCTGCCCTTCAGTGCGGTCGGAATGATGTCGATCGAGGTCGCCTCCAGGTGCGAGAGGTCGAAATCGATGGTGCCGGGCGCAGGCCCCGTCGCGGCGGAGGCCACCGGCGTGGCGCCCGCTTCCGACAACGGCAGAGGCGTGGTGGGCGGCTGCGACACCGCGACGGGCGTCAGAAGTCCCATCGCTGAACTCGTCAAGCCTTCGTTCTCCATCATGCCGCGATTGGCAATGCGCTCCTGGGCAGCGCCGTACAGCGCCAGCAACTCCCGATAGGCCGGCAGCTCGAAGGGCGCGTGGCCCTGCGAATCCACACCTTGGAACAGGAGGCTTTCGATCACACCCAACACCTCGCGGCGGGGCCACGCTTTTTCGATGCGCTCGACCGCCTCAGGATAGGCCGCCAGAGAACGACCGCCATCGTGGAAGTCCTCGTAGGTCGGCAGTTCCAGTCCCAGAGCCTTGCGGCATTCGCGGCGAGTGGTGTCGTAGTCGGCCTTGCGTCCCTGCGAATGCAGCAGCCGCAGCAACTCCATGTACATCAGTGGGCTGGTGAGTCCGTACTCGTCCAAGTGGTCCGCGAGCACACCGACCGCCTGGTCCAGCTGGCCCAGCGAGAGGCAGAACTCGGCCTGCTGCTGGACGTCGAGCAACTTGTCCGCGCTCACCGGCTCCGGCCCATCGGGCGGGAGCGTGGAAATGGTGTCCGGACCCGGGTCCGCGGCAGGCATTGCCGGAAGGGTGGCGACGGCCGCCCCTGCAGCAAGACCGCCCACCGCAGCAGCGGCAACGGGAGGAGCTGACTCAGGCTTGACCGACGGCTCGTCAGGCAAGTCCGGGTCAAGCTCGGCCGTGCTCGACTGCCACCAGGACGCCTCGGCCGCTTGCCGTCGAGACCGGCGCCAGAGCACGGCGGCTACGCCCAGCAGGACCGCCAGCAGAACGAGCAGCGGCCAAAGCCACCAGGGGCGTTCTTCGGCGGCGGCCCGGGTCTGCGCCAATTCGGTTTTCAGACTCTCGATCGTGCGGTCGCGCTGCACAACCTGAGCGCGCAAGGCCTCGGCCTGACGGTCTGCAGCCTGGGCTTCGGGTGCGCTTGCAAGCCCAATCGGCGAGGCCGCCGCGTCGCTGGCCGCTCCTTGCGGCAGCGGCGCCACGGCACCTGCTTCGATGTTTTGGAGGCGCGTCGCGATCCTGAGCCATGCCGGTGGCAGGGTGTAGTCCTCTGCGGCGAGGGACGCCGCCGCAGCGCCAGCCACGCCCGCTGCGCGAGGGTCGAGAGCGTCGACGCGCAAGCGACCACCGGAGGGGGTCGCGGAGGCAGAGGGCGCGGTGCGGACCGACCCTCCGGCACGCCGCGCCTGCGCTGTTTCGCGCGGCCTCACGGTAGTCCGGCCGGCCGTGCCGTCGGCACCCTGACGCCGCTGAGCCCCCATGGGTGGCAACGATGCGCCGACCGCACGATCATTGCGGTCCGCATCGATCGTCGAAACCGGCGGCGGGTCGGCCAGCAACGCGAATTCCCGCACCATGGTGGTACCGCAGCCGACGCGCACGTTCAGCATGACAACAGGCTCGTCGATCGGCCGAGTGGTACGGATGCGCAGCCATGACGCTTCCGGCGCGCGCCCAGGCTCAACGGTGGTCGCGAAATCACGCTCGGAGAGCACGACGTCTCCCAGCTTCACGCCGACCGACGGACAAGCCCCCCCCCCGCCTTCGAGCTGAACAGGCACCCGCAAATCCAGCGGTTTGCCGATCCACACCTGCCCTTCCGGCCGGCCGATCGTCAACGCAGAAGCGGCGACAGGAAGCACAAGCCCCAGTCCGAGTACAAACGACGCAGTTGATGCAGGTTTCGGAGGCACGGCGGGGCGCTGAGTGGAAGTAAAAGGTTTAAATATTTTCACACCACCGTGACGTTTATGAACAAACAAGATGCATCTTTCTAACAGGGCAGCCGTCCGCGCAAACGATAACGCCACATTTGCGTCTGTTTCCCGGCCTTTTTTCACACCGTGGCATCGCCCCGGCCGGCGATGACAATCGGCAGGTTTTTTGTATTCCTGGAGACAAACGCCATGCCTCTTTTGTCCTTGCTCCGCCACCCCATGGAGCGACATGGATGAGCGCCGAAATCAAGAGCACCACGCAAGGCCGCACCATGGTGCTGACCCTGTCCAATCCCGCGCAGCGCAACGCCCTGGGGCCGGAGATGTACGCCGCCGGCGTCGAGGCCCTCTACGGTGCGGGCAACAATCCCGAGATTCGCTGTGCAGTGCTGGTCGGCGAGGGCCGCTGGTTCTGCGCCGGCGGTTCACTGCAACGCCTGCAAGCCAATCGGGAACGCGATCCGGCCGTGCAGGCCGAAAGCATCGATGCCCTCCACCACTGGATCGAGGCGATCCGCAGCTTCCCCAAGCCGGTGATCGCCGCGGTGGAAGGTGCCGCCGCCGGCGCAGGCTTCTCGCTGGCCATGGCCTGCGACCTGGTGGTTTCGGCGCGCGATGCCGTGTTCGCTGCGTCTTACAGCAACGTGGCTTTGTCCCCCGATGGCGGGCTGAGCTGGCACCTCGCGCAGTCGCTGCCACGCCAACTGGCCACCGAATGGCTGATGAACGGCGAGCGCATAACCGCATCGCGCCTGCATGAACTGGGGCTGATCAACACGCTGACAGAGACGGGCAACGCACTCGATGAAGCGATGTCCCTCGCGCAGAAGCTCGAAGCTCGGGCACCCAATGCGCTCGCCAGCATCAAGGAGCTTCTGGGCGAGGCACGGGGCCGCACGCTGGGCGAACACCTGGGCCAGGAGCGCGAACACTTCGTGCGCAACCTTCACCATGCCAACGCCGGCATCGGCATCGGTGCCTTCCTCAACAAGACCACGCCGAACTACCAATGAATGCCCTGGTCGCCCCCGCGACAAGCCAGCAAGATTCAGTCACGCAAACGACACGCCATGGATGACCCCATTCTTACCATCGAAGAAAGAGAAGCCATCAACGGTGGCCGCTGGTTCACTTCACTCTCTCCCTCCCTTCGTCACGACATCCTTCGATGTGCCTTCGTCAAACGCTACAAGGACGGCGACCTGATCGCGGCGCGTGGCGATCCGCCCGACCAGTGGATCGCCTGTGCCAAGGGCGCGGTGCGCGTGAGTTCGACGGCGGTCTCGGGCAAGCAGGTGACACTGACGTACGTCGAACCAGGCATCTGGTTCGGGGACGTTGCGATGTTCGACGGAGACCGGCGCACGCACGATGCCTATGCGCATGGCGATACCACCATCCTGTGTGTGGCGCGCGCGGACTTCAACAAGATCCTCGCAGCCCATGTGGAGCTCTACGAAGCCCTGATGCGTCTGCAGGCGCGTCGCATACGCACGCTGTTCGGCCTGGTCGAAGACCTGAACACGCTGCCGCTGCGTTCGCGGCTGGCCAAGCAACTGGTACATCTCGTGCGCAGCTACGGTGTGCCCAATCTGGCCGACGGAAGCCAGACGCGCATCGGCCTGCAGCTCGCGCAAGAGGAACTGGCCCAGCTGCTCGGTGCATCCCGCCAGCGCGTCAACCAGGAGCTCAAGACCATGGAGCGGGAAGGCGCGATCCGCATCGAGCCGGCCGGTCTGGTGGTTCTGGATCGCGACGCGCTCACCCGCATCTCGCAGGCGGACAGCTGAACGCAGCGAGGGGAACGCCTCGGGTCGGCCCCGCGCACGTACGAGAGCAAAGACAACGACAACGACCAGAGACATGACCCAGGACTTCAGCACTTTCGTCGGCACCCGTGCGGTGTCCTCCCAGCATGCGGTCGACGCGCAGGCCCTCGAAGCCTGGCTCACGGCGCATGTGGATGGCTTCAAGGGCCCGCTGAGCATCGAGATGTTCAAGGGCGGCCAGTCCAACCCCACGTACAAGCTCCTGACGCCCGGGCGGCAATATGTGATGCGCGCCAAGCCCGGGCCCGTCGCAAAGCTGCTGCCCTCGGCCCACGCCGTGGAGCGCGAGTACAAGGTCATGCACGGCCTGGCGGGTTCCGACGTTCCGGTGCCAGAGATGCTCGCCCTGTGCGAGGACGAATCGGTGATCGGCCGCGCCTTCTACGTCATGGAGTGCATGCAGGGCCGCGTGCTGTGGGACCAGACGCTGCCCGGCATGTCCAATGCCGAGCGGGCCGCCATCTATGACGAGATGAACCGCGTCATGGCGGCACTGCACACCGTCGACTTCGCTTCTCGCGGCCTGGGCGACTACGGCAAGCCCGGCAACTACTTCGAGCGCCAGATCGGCCGCTGGAGCAAGCAGTACAAGGCCTCCACCGACGGCGCCGGCGAGCTGTCGCAGCCTATCGACGAGATGGAGCGCCTGCTCGAATGGCTGCCCGCCAACATCCCGGCCAGTGCGCTGGATGCGTCGAAGGTGTCGATCGTCCATGGCGACTACCGGCTCGACAACATCATGTTCGCGGCCGACGAGCCCCGCGTCATCGCCGTGCTGGATTGGGAACTGTCCACGCTGGGCCATCCGCTGGCGGATTTCAGCTACCACTGCATGTCCTGGCACATCCCGGCAGGCACCTTCCGCGGCATCGGCGGCGTCGACCTGGCGCCACTCGGCATTCCATCCGAGAAGGAGTACGTGCGCCGGTACTGCGAGCGCACGGGGCTGACAACCCCGGAGGCACTGGCGCAGGACTGGAACTTCTATCTGGCCTACAACCTGTTCCGCATCGCCGCGATCCTGCAGGGCATTGCCAAGCGCGTGGAGGCTGGCACTGCCTCCAGCGAGCAGGCCGTCAACTCCGCCAAGGGCGCACGGCCCATGGCGCAATTGGCCTGGCAGTTCGCGCAGCGCGCCTGAAGGCAGCGCCACTTTTCACGACCCGACACCCACCACCGGAGACAGCATGGAGTTCGATTTTTCCCCCAAGGTCAAGGACCTGCAGAAGCGCGTCAGCGACTTCATGGACGAGTACATCTTTCCGGCCGAGGCGGAGTACGCGCAGGAGATGGAAGCCAACACAGCCGCCGGCAAGCGCTGGACGCCGCTGCAGGTGATCGAGCGCCTGAAGGACAAGGCCCGCGGTCAGGAGCTGTGGAACCTGTTCCTGCCCAACGACACCGCAGAACTGGCCAAGAAGAAGGGCGGTGGCCTCACCAACATGGAATACGCGCCTCTGGCCGAACTGATGGGGCGCGTGCCATGGGCCTCCGAGGTCTTCAACTGCTCGGCGCCCGACACCGGCAACATGGAGACCATCGCACGCTACGGCTCCGATGCGCATCGCGAGCAATGGCTCACGCCGCTGCTCGACGGCAAGATCCGCTCGGCCTTTGCCATGACCGAACCCGCCGTGGCCTCCAGCGATGCCACCAACATCGAAACCCGCATCGAACGCCAGGGCGACGAGTACGTCATCAACGGCCGCAAGTGGTGGATCTCAGGCGCGGGCGACCCGCGCTGCAAGGTCTTCATCACCATGGGCAAGTCCGACCCTGAAGCACCCAAGCATTCGCAGCAGAGCATGGTGCTCGTGCCCGAGGGCACGCCCGGCATCAAGATCCTGCGCCCTCTCAATGTGATGGGCTACGACGACGCGCCCCACGGCCACATGGAGATGGTGTTCGAGAACGTGCGCGTGCCGGCCAGCAACATCCTGCTCGGCGAAGGCCGTGGCTTCGAAATTGCCCAGGGCCGCCTCGGCCCCGGGCGCATCCACCACTGCATGCGACTGATCGGCTTGGCCGAGCGTGCACTGGAACTCATGTGCAGACGCGCATCCTCGCGCGTCGCCTTCGGCAAGGCCGTCGCCGCGCAGACCGTGACGCAGGAGCGTATTGCAGAAGCGCGCTGCCGCATCGACATGGCCCGACTGCTGACCCTCAAGGCGGCCTGGCTGATGGACGTGGCCGGCAACAAGGTCGCCAAGACCGACATCGCCATGATCAAGGTGGTCGCACCCAGCATGGCCTGCCAGGTGATCGACTGGGCAATGCAGGTTCACGGTGGCGGTGGCATGAGCGACGACTTCCCGCTGGCCTATGCCTATGCCAATGCCCGCACGCTTCGCTTTGCCGACGGCCCGGACGAAGTGCACCGTAACGCGATCGCGAAGTGGGAACTGGGCAAGTACGCGGCGGACAAGACGTCGATGGAGCCGCCTGTCACGCGCTTCTAAGCACCGCGACAGAAAAGCCGCTGCGGCCTCGATAGGCTGCAGCGGCTTTTACTTTGGCGAGTGCATCGCCCGCCCCACCCAAGCGCAAGACGCCCGGGAGTTGGGTCCCGCTAGAGCTTCTTCTGCAAGAAGAGCGCCTTGCCGAATGCTGGATCCAGTTCATAGCCGTCGAAACCCGCACTCCGGTAGGCTTTGAGCGCGGGCGCATTGCCTGACAGCACTTCCAGCGTCAGCTTGCAGGCGCCGCGCCGACGGGCCTCTTCCTCCACATGCGCGAGCAGACGCTGCGCCACGCCCTGCCCGCGCGCACGCGCCAGCACCACCACGTCGTGGACATTCACCAGCGGGCGGCAGGCGAAGGTGGAAAAGCCTTCGAAGCAGTTGATCAGCCCAATGGGCACGTCCTGGGAATCGTAGGCCAGCACACTGAAGGCCTGCGGGCGGGCCGCAAGTGCAGCCGGCAACTGGCGCTTCGCGTCGGCATCCAGCGGGTGCCCACCGCCGGCAGGGTCGCGGGCATAAGCATCGAGCAACTGCACCAGCGCTTCGGCCTGCTGCGGATCGAGGTAGTCGACAAGAACGGTGCGCATCAGACGGGCTCCAACGGGTGATGGGGTTGGTCAGGCAGGACGACGGTGATCGCATCGCCCGCGGCCACCGAGCCACCGGCGGTCACGACGGCCATCACACCTGCCTTGCGTACGGTGCGGCCCTCGACATCGCGGTCCAGCACGGCGGCCATCAGCCCGGGCTGGAACTGGTCGATCTGTTTGCAAGGGTTGCGCAGGCCAGTGAGCATCAGTTCGGCGGCCGCCCCGAGCCGCAGCCGCGTACCGGCTGGCAGGCCTAGAAGGTCCAGGCCGCGCGTCGTGATGTTCTCCCCCATCTCGCCGGGAAAGACCGGAAAGCCCCGCGGCAACAGTTCATCGAACAGTTCGGCATGCAGCAGGTGCACCTGCCGCAGGTTGGGCTGCTGCGGGTTGCGGGCCACACGCGAGCGATGCTTCACGGTCGCCCCGGCATGGACATCCCCTTCAACACCCTGCCCTTCGACCAGCACGATGCGGTCTTCCTCGAACTTGGAGAAGCCATGCACGGTGCTGGCGTGGACGGCCACGACGCGTGCTTGCATGCCGCCGCGTTCAGGCTGCCGCGACCGTGGCCGCAATCCGCGAGGCCAGCGCCCGGGCGCGCCCCTCCTCGGGGGCCTCCACCATCACACGCAGCAGCGGCTCCGTGCCGCTGGCACGGATCAGCACCCGGCCCTGATCGCCCAATTCGGCCTCCACCCGGGCACTTTCCTCGGCGAGGGCTGGATTGGACTTCCAGTCCTGCCCCGGGACGAGCCGCACGTTGACCAGGCTCTGCGGGAAGAGCTGCACCTCGGCCAGCAGCTCGGCCATGCTGCGCCCCCGCCGCACGATGGCCTGAAGCACCTGGAGCGCACTGACCAGGCCGTCCCCAGTGGTGTGACGGTCCAACGCCAGCAGGTGCCCCGAGCCTTCGCCGCCCAACAGCCAGCCCCGACGATCCAGCTCTTCCAGCACGTAGCGGTCACCCACCTTGGCGCGAACGAAGTCGATGCCGGCATTGCGCAGCGCCACCTCCACCGCCTTGTTGGTCATCAGCGTGCCCACCACGCCTTCAACCGGCATGCCGCGGGCCACGCGGTCCATGGCCATCAGGTAAAGCAGCTCATCGCCGTTGAACAGCCGGCCCGACGCATCGACCATCTGCAGGCGGTCGGCGTCGCCATCGAGCGCGATGCCGTAATCCGCGCCCTGGGCCCTGACCTCGGCCACCAAGGCGCCGGGATGCGTGGCGCCCACGCCCTTGTTGATGTTGAGTCCGTCCGGCCTCACGCCGATGCTGGCCACATCCGCGCCCAGCTCATGGAAGATGTTGGGCGCCACCTGGTAGGCCGCGCCGTGCGCTGCGTCGACCACCAGGCGCATGCCGCGCAGACTGAGGTCGGTCGGGAAGGTGCTCTTGCAGAACTCGATGTAGCGGCCCGCGGCATCGCTCAGCTTGGTGCCTTGTGCGCTGAAGAACTTGATGCCGTTGTCGGGATAGGCGTTGTGGCTCGCGCTGATCACCACGCCCATGCTGGCCCGCTGCGCACGGGTCAGGTAGGCGACGCCGGGCGTGGGCAGAGGACCGAGCAGCAGCACGTCGACGCCTGCGGAATTGAAGCCGGACTCCATGGCCGACTCCAGCATGTAGCCGGAAATGCGCGTGTCCTTGCCGATGAGAACGGTGGGCCGAGCCTCCTTGCGCTTGAGCACGCGCCCCACTGCATGCGCGAGGCGCAGCACGAAGTCGGGGGTGATCGGGGCCTGCCCCACGGTGCCACGGATACCGTCCGTGCCGAAATACTGTCTGGTCATGAGTCGGGTTCTTGTTGTTGTGATCAGGGAGCGTGAATCTGCGCCTGCATGGCCGACCACACGGCCAGCCCCTGCACCGTCTCGCGCACGTCGTGGACACGGAGCACGCGAGCCCCACGATCCGCCGCGAGCACTGCGGCCACCACGCTGGGCAGGACACGTTGCGACGCCTCCGCCAGGCCAGTGACGGCACCGAGCGAGGATTTTCGCGACCATCCCGCAATAATTGGGAAACCAAGTTGCACGAAGGCCTGCTGGCGCGCCAAAAGTGCGAAGTTCTGCTCAACCGTCTTGCCGAAGCCCACGCCGGGGTCGATCACGATGCGATGGGCCGCCACGCCCAAGGCTTGGAGTTGGCGCACCTGTTCGAGAAGAAAGTCCACCGCCGGCGCGACGGCGTCGCCCTCCATGGGCATGGCCTGCATGGTCTGGGGATCGCGATGCATGTGCATCAGGCAGACGCCGCAGCGAGGATGGCCTGCCACGACCTCACGGGCACCGGGCTGCCGCAGGCTCCAGATGTCATTGACGATGTCCGCCCCAAGGTCGAGCACGGCCTGCATCACCTGCGGCTTGTAGGTGTCGATGGACAGCGGCACGCCCAGCCGAACCGCTTCACGGATCACCGGCACGACCCGTCGAAGCTCTTCCTCCAAGGGCACGGCGGGACTTCCGGGCCGGGTGGACTCACCGCCAATATCGAGGATGTCGGCCCCTTCGGCAATCAGTTGCTCGCAGTGCGCTAGCGCAGAAGCCACATCGGCATGCGAGCCGCCATCCGAGAAGGAATCGGGCGTCACGTTGACGATGCCCATCACCAGCGGTCGCGTTAGATCGAGTTGGAAACGGCCGGCCTGCCAACCAAAGAAAACGGGGCCCGAAGGCCCCGTCTGCGCGCCGTGCTCAGCAGGCATCATGCTGCGGTAGGTGCCGGGTCGGGCTTGACGGCCGGGGCACCACCGCTGCCGCCGCCACCGGAAGACGGCGTGCGCGGCGTGAAGTCCTTGGGGGGACGTGGCTCGCGGCCCGCCATGATGTCGTCCAGTTGCTCGGTGTCGATGGTCTCCCATTCGAGCAGGGCCTTGGCCATGGCGTGCATCTTGTCGCTGTTCTCTTCGATCAGGCGACGCGCAAGAGCGTACTGCTCGTCGATGATGCGGCGCACCTCCGAATCCACCTTCTGCATCGTGGCTTCGCTCATGTTGGTGGTCTTGGTCACCGAACGACCCAGGAAGACCTCGCCCTCGTTCTCGGCATACACCATCGGCCCCAGGGCTTCGCTCATGCCGTACTTCATGACCATGTCGCGGGCCAGATTGGTCGCGCGCTCGAAGTCGTTCGAAGCGCCGGTCGTCATCTGGTTCATGAACACCTCTTCGGCGATCCGGCCGCCGAACAGCATGCTGATCTGGTTCAGCATGTACTCACGGTCGTAGCTGTAGCGATCGTTCTCAGGCAAGCTCATCGTCACGCCCAGGGCACGGCCGCGGGGAATGATCGTGACCTTGTGCACGGGATCGCACTTGGGAAGCATCTTGCCGATCAGCGCGTGGCCGGACTCGTGGTAGGCCGTGTTGCGGCGCTCTTCCTCGGGCATGACCATGCTCTTGCGCTCGGGGCCCATGAAGATCTTGTCCTTAGCCTTCTCGAAATCCTGCATCTCCACCACACGCGCGTTACGGCGCGCGGCCATCAGGGCAGCTTCGTTGCAGAGGTTGGCCAGATCAGCGCCGGACATGCCGGGCGTGCCGCGGGCAATGATGCTCGGATTGACGTCCTGGCCCACCGGAATCTTGCGCATGTGGACGCTGAGGATCTGCTCGCGGCCACGGATGTCCGGCAGCGTCACGTACACCTGGCGGTCGAAGCGGCCGGGACGCAGCAGGGCAGCGTCCAGGATGTCGGGGCGGTTCGTTGCAGCCACCACGATCACGCCGAGGTTGGTCTCGAAGCCGTCCATCTCGACCAGCATCTGGTTCAGCGTCTGCTCGCGCTCGTCGTTGCCGCCGCCCAGGCCGGCGCCCCGCTGGCGACCCACCGCGTCGATTTCGTCGATGAAGATGATGCAGGGCGCGTTCTTCTTGGCGTTCTCGAACATGTCGCGCACGCGGGCCGCGCCCACGCCGACGAACATCTCGACGAAGTCGGAACCGGAGATGCTGAAGAACGGCACCTTGGCTTCGCCAGCGATGGACTTGGCGAGCAGCGTCTTGCCGGTGCCCGGAGGGCCGACCAACAGCAGGCCTCGGGGGATGCGACCACCCAGCTTCTGGAACTTCTGCGGGTCCTTCAGGAAGTCGACAACCTCCTTTACCTCTTCCTTGGCCTCATCGCAGCCGGCCACATCGGCGAAGGTCACGGTGTTGTTGTTCTCGTCCAGCATGCGCGCTTTACTCTTGCCGAAGCTGAAGGCGCCACCCTTGCCGCCGCCCTGCATCTGGCGCATGAAGTACACCCACACCCCGATCAGCAGCAGCATCGGGCCCCAGCTCACCAGCAACGTCATGAGCAGCGAGCCCTCTTCGCGCGGCTTGACGTCGAACTTGACGTTGTGGTCGATGAGATCGCCGACGAGACCGCGATCCAGCACGGTGGCGTTGGTGCGGATCTTCCGGT
>NZ_CAJYES010000131.1 GCF_913773995.1 uncultured Pseudacidovorax sp. | reverse complement strand
GAAGGTCCTCTTCCTTGGTGTTCAGGGGGTCATGAGCGCCGCCGCATGGCGGGCCGCGATCCATTCCTCGTTGGTGGGCTCCACGCCCACGTCGACCCGGCTGGCGGTGGTGGAGATTCGGGACCGGTCGGCCTGGTTGGCCGCCTCGTCCAGCTCCAGGCCCAGCCAGCCCACCGCCGCGCACACGCGCGCGCGCAGCACGGCGTTGTGTTCGCCGATGCCGGCGGTGAAGACCAGCCGGTCCAGCCCGCCCAGCACGGCGACCAGCGCCCCGATCTCGCGCACGATGCGGCGCACGTAGAGCGCCAGCGCGGCCCGGGCGCGTTCGCCTTCGGGGCTGTCCTCGGCCTCGCGGGCCAGCAGCACGCGCGGGTCGCCCGACAGGCCCGAGATGCCCAACAGCCCCGACTGGTGGTAGAGCGCGTGGCCCACCTGCTGCAGGCTCAGCCGCTCGATCTCCATCAGGTACAGCACGGCGCCGGGGTCGAGCGCGCCGGTGCGCGTGCCCATCATCAGCCCGTCCAGGGCCGAGAAGCCCATGGTGGTGGCCACGCTGCGCAGACCCTGCATCGCGCACAGGCTGGCGCCGCTGCCCAGGTGGGCGACGACGGTGCGGGCCGCTTCGGCCGGCGCACGGCCGTGCCGCTCGGCCAGGGCGATGGCGATGTACTCGTACGAGAGGCCATGGAAGCCATAGCGCCGCAGCCCGCGCTCCCAGGCCTCCCAGGACAAGGGCAGCATCCGTTCCACCTGGGGCAGCGTGTGGTGGAAGGCGGTGTCGAAGCAGGCCACCTGCGGCAGCGTCGGCCGCTCGGCCAGCAGGATCTCCATGGCCTCCAGCGCGAAGGGCTGGTGCAGCGGCGCGAGCGGGATGTAGCTGCGCAGCTCGGCCAGCACCTGCGCATCGACGCGCACCGGCGCGAAATGGCGGCTGCCGCCATGCACCACGCGGTGCGCCACGGCGGCCAGCGGCCGGCCGGCCAGCCAGCGCAGCACCTCGTCGCGGATGCGGGCCAGGGCGTCGTGGTAGGGCTGCTCGGCCGACAGCGCCAGGGGCGTCACGGGCAGGTCGCTGGCGCCGATGTCGGGTGCCGGGCCGCCGATGTCCTGCACCTTGCCGTTCCAGGCCGGGCGCCGCGGCGGCTCGCCGTCGCCAGCGGCGAAGAGGGCGAACTTGATGCTGGACGAGCCGCAGTTCAGTACCAGGACGAAGGCGGTGGCGGTCGCGTTCACCGGGCCACCTCCGGCTTGGCATGCAGCACATGAGCCCTTCGGGGCGGATGGGTGTTCATGTCGGGCTTGCTCCGGGATTCACGGCGGCGTGGTGCGCCAGCGGTGGGCCAGCAGCACGGCAATGGCACAGGAGGCGATGCGCGCGGCCCGCGAGTCGGCGCGGCTGGTCAGCACGATCGGCACGCGTGCGCCCATCACGATGCCGGCGCTGGCCGCGTCGCCCATGTATTCGAGCTGCTTGGCCAGCATGTTGCCGCTTTCCAGGTCGGGCACCACCAGCACGTCGGCCTGGCCCGCCACGGGCGACTCGATGCCCTTGATGCGCGCCGCTGCGGCCGAGACCGCGTTGTCGAAGGCCAGCGGCCCGTCCAACACGCCGCCGGCTATTTGGCCGCGCTCTGCCATCTTGCACAGGGCGGCGGCGTCCAGCGTCGCGGCCATGCGCGGGTTGACCGTCTCCACCGCCGCCAGCAACGCCACCCGGGGCGTGGCCACACCCACGGCCTGGGCCAGGGCGATGGCGTTGCGCACGATGTCGGCCTTCTCTTCCAGGCCGGGCGCGATGTTGATGGCCGCATCGGTCACGATGAAGGGCCGCGGATAGGCCGGTGTCTGCATCAGGAAGCAGTGCGACAGGCGCCGGCCGGTGCGCAGGCCGGCTGCGGCGTCGAGCACGGCGGCTATCAGCTCGTCGGTGTGCAGGCTGCCCTTCATGAGCGCCTCCACCTCGTGCGCACCGGCCAGGGTCGCGGCGCGCGCGGCGGCGGCATGGCTGTGCGGCACGTCCTCGATGGCGATGCCGGCCAGGTCCAGTCCGGCGGCCTGGGCGGCGGCCTCGATCTTCGCGCGCGGGCCCACGAGCACGGGCTCGATCAGGCCGGCCGCGCGGGCATCGAGTGCGCCGCCCAGGCTCAGCGCGTCGCAGGGATGCACCACCGCCACGCGGATGGCGCCCAGTGGCCGCACATGGGCCAGCAGCCGCGGCAGGCCGTCGCCGGCCGCATGCAGCCGCACCTCGGGCAGGGTGGCCGCGGGGCGCTCGATCTTCTCGGTCGGCGCGAGCACGGTGGCCTCGCCTGCGATCACGTCCTCGCCGGCCTGGTTGGTACAACGGCAGTCGAGGGTGAGGCGCTTCTTGGCGGCGTCGCGGGTGGCCACGGTCACGCGGATGGTCAGCGTGTCGCCCACCCGAACCGGCCGCAGGAAGCGCAGCGTCTGCCCCAGGTACACGGTGCCCGGGCCGGGCAGCCGCGTGCCGAGCACGGCGGAGATCAGGGCGCCGCCCCACATGCCGTGGGCGATCACGCCATGGAAGCGGGTGGAGGCGGCGAACTCCGCGTCGAGGTGCTGCGGGTTGACGTCGCCCGAGAGCACGGCGAAGAGCTGGATGTCCTGCGCGCTCAGCGTGCGCTGCAGGCTGGCGCTGTCGCCCACGGCGATCTCGTCGAAGGTGCGGTTGCGCACCAGCGCCAGGGGCGCGTCGGCTGCGGCGTCGCTCACCGGGCCGCCCTCGGCCGGATCCGTGCTGTGCGCGCTCATGCGCCGTCCTTGGGCTTGCCCTGCGGGGCCAGGGCCTCGGCCGTGCTCTTCTGCCACTGCGCCCAGGCTTCGCGCAGGCCCTGGGCCAGCTCGGTCTGGCTGGCCAGGCCGCCCTGCACCAGCGTGCGCCAGGCCTCCAGGTTGCGCTGCGTGCCGCGCCAGAGCAGGTCGGCGGGCCAGGTGCCGAGCGCCTGCCAGTCGCCCGTGTTGGCCGCATGGCCCACCTGCGAGGCAGCCTCTTCCTCGGTGTCGGAGAGCAGCCGCAGCCGGCGCTCCCAGGCCTCGCGCCCGGCCTGCTGCAGCAGGGCGAAGGAGCGCAGGGCCAGCGCGGTGTTGGCCGTGGCCAGTGCCACGGGCAGGGGGGTGACAGGGGCGTCATGCATGGGAATCTCCTTGCGATGAAGAACAGGGACGTTCAGGCCATCTGGCTGATGGTGCGCCGAAAACGCGAGAGCGCCATGACGAAGAGCACGAGTCCGATGACGAACAGGGCCACGAAGGCAGGCCACACCACGTCGAGGCCGGCGCCGCGGTACAGGATGGCCTCGCCGGGCCCGGCTTTGCGTCGTCCATGCCGGGGCGATCCGGCGTGCCATGCTCAGCCGAGCACGTGGTAGCCGCCATCCACGTACAGCGTGCTGCCGGTGATGGCGCGGGCCGCATCGCTGACCAGGAAGGCGGCCAGGGCGCCCACCTCCGCGATGTCCACCAGCCGGCGCAGCGGCGCGCGCCGGCGGGCGTCGTCGAGCAGGGCCTCGAAGTTGGGAATGCCCGACGCCGCCCGCGTGGCCAGCGGCCCCGGCGAGATGGCGTTGACGCGGATGCCCTTGGGCCCGAGCTCGGTGGCCAGGTAGCGGGTGCTGCTCTCCAGCGCGGCCTTGACCGGGCCCATCACGCCGTAGTCGGGGATCACCTCCTCGGCGCCCACAT
>NZ_CAJYES010000130.1 GCF_913773995.1 uncultured Pseudacidovorax sp. | reverse complement strand
CTTCGACCCCACGCAGGCCGCCGCGCCGCTGCCCCGCGCGCCGCAGTGGTGCGGCGGCCTGCGTGGGGTCGAAGGCGAAGGCGCCCTGCGCATCGCCGGCGTTGAGCTGGGCATACAGCGCCTGCAGCGGCGCCTCGGTCTGCGTCCAGCGTTCGATCGCATCGAGCATCGTGGGGGCGATGGCCGCGGCATCCACGGCGTGCCGAAGGTTGCGCGAGACGACGACGAGGCGGCCATCCTTGCGGCCGTTCTTGAGGGTGGCGAGTTTCATGCGGGGAAGTCCTCGTTCCAGTGGATGGGGGCCTGGCCGGCCACCGGGGCGCGGAAGCTGGGCAGGGTGGTGCCGCGCAGGCTTCCGAGGTAGACGGTCTGCAGGTCGGGGCCGCCGAAGCTCAGGCTGGCCATCCACGGCGCCAGCGTGCCGTGGGCGGCGGCCATGATCTCGGGCGTGAGCGTGCGGGCCTCGTAGTGCGCATCGAGCGCCTGCGTGGCGGCGGGGTTGCTGTCGTCCAGCAGGGTGAGCAGCTCGCCGTCGGGTGTGATGGCCACCAGGCGGTCGGTCATGATCAGCGTGACCCACAGGTTGCCGAAGACATCGAAGGCGAAGCCGTCGGGAAAGCCGGGCAGCCGGGTCGGGCCGTAGACCTCGCGCTCGCCCAGCGAGCCATCGGGCCGCACCCGCAGGCGCGAGATGCGGCGGGCGTTGCTCTCGACCACGTACATCCACTCGCCCGCATCGTCCAGCCGGATCTCGTTGGTGCCCTCGAAGCCGTCGGCCACGATACGGGCCTGGCCGTGTTCGTCGAAGAGGGCGATGTAGCCGTCGGTGGCGCGGGCGTTGATGGACTCGGTCCAGGGCTGCATGCGCGTGGTCACCGTAAGGTACATCCGGCCCTGCCGGTCGCGCAGCGGGAAGTTGGCCTTGCCCAGCGGCTGGCCGTCGATGCGGTCGAACAGGCGGCGCACGCGGCCCCGGCGGTCCATCACCTCGACGGCGTCGGTGCCCCAATTGGCGATCAGCAGGTCGCCGTTGGCCAGGAAGGTCATGCCGTTGGGCAGCGAGCCCTCGCTGCGCACATAGCGCTGGTCGAAGTCCACGGCATCGTCGGTAGCGGGTGGTGCGACGGGCACCACCAGCTGCTGGCTGCCATCGGGCGCGATGCGCATGGCGCCGCCACGGGCATCGGCGGCCCAGACGGTGCCGTCGCGCTGGCACAGGATGCATTCGGGGCGCTGCAGGTCGCGGCCGACGTGGCGGATGGCGGCGCGGTCGACCTGCCAGCCGCGCAGGGGGTTGTCTCTTGTCATTGGCGGAATCTCGAAGCGGGCCGCAGTGTGGTCCGTCCGCGCCGAGAAGACCAACAGATTCGGTCGATGCGAGCCATCGGCCGGCGCGATGGCTGGGCGCGGCAGGCATGCGTGTCGCTCATTGCGCGCGCTGCGGCGGCGCGTCCTTATGATCTGCGCCCCACCTGGAGACGACCTGCATGCGCTACCAACGCATCGACCTCAACCTGCTGGCCGCGCTCGATGCCCTGCTGGCCGAGCGCAACGTGACCCGCGCCGCCGAGCGGCTGCACATGACGCAGTCGGCCATGAGCGGCGTGCTGTCCCGCCTGCGCGACTACTTCGGCGACGCGCTGCTGGTGCCCGTCGGGCGCACGCTGCAGCTCACGCCCCGTGCCGAGGCGCTGATCGCGCCGGTGCGGCAGATCATCCTGCAGGTGGATGCCACCTTGGGCGTGCAGCCCGAGTTCGAGCCGGCCACGGCGCGCCGGCATTTCACCGTGATCGCCTCGGACTATGTTGTGCAGGTGCTGATGGCGGAGGCGCTGCGGCGCATCGCCCAGCTGGCGCCGGGCCTGAGCTTCGACGTGCGGCCCACGCATGCCGCCATGGCGCAGGACCTGGACCAGGGCCGCGTCGACCTGCTGGTCACGCCGGCCCACCTCACGCTGGCCGACCATCCGCAGGAGCTGCTGTTCGAGGACACCTACCACGTCGTGGCCTGCGCGCAGAACTCTGCGCTGGCGGACGGCATCACGCCCGCGCAGTACGTGGAACTCGGCCATGTGGTCTACCAGGCCGACCTGGGCGCCAACCCCTGGTTCGAGCAGTGGTATGCCAACGAGCACGGCGGCAACCGTCGGGTTGAGGTGGTGGCCCATGGCTTCCTGCTGATGCCGCGGTTCATCCTGGGCACGACGCGCATCGCCACCATCCAGACCCGGCTGGCCCAGCAGTTCGTGCAGGCCATGCCGCTGCGGCTGCTCGCGCCGCCCATGCCGACGCCGCGACTGACCGAGGTGCTGCAGTGGCACCGCCTGCGCGACGACGACCCCGGCGTGCGCTGGGTGCGCGAGCAGATCGTGGCCGTGGCCCAGCAGATGCCGCCGGTGGGCTGAACGCGGGCTGACCGGGCACAGCGAGGGCGGCGTGGTGGATGACGCCGGCCGGCCGACGCGCCTACGTCCGCGGCGCGCCCGGGCCGACCCTGCCATGGACCGGACGGCCCGACCCTCGCGGGATGACCCGAGGCTCCAACGATTCCCAAGAACCCATGGCCGCCGGCGGCTGGCAGTCGCTCAAGGCCGTGGCCCGCTACACGCTGGAAGAAGGCAACGTCGCGCAGATCACGCGTGCCCTGCTCCAGCAGAACAAGACCGACGGCTTTGCCTGTGTCAGCTGCGCCTGGGCCAAACCGGCCGAACCCCGGGTGGCCGAGTTCTGCGAGAACGGCGCCAAGGCCACGGCGTGGGAGCTGACATCGCGCCGACTGTCGCCGCAGTTCTTCGATGCGCATCCCGTGGGCGAGCTGCGCGGCTGGTCGGACCATGAGCTCGAAGCCGGCGGCCGCCTCACCGCGCCGATGCGCTACGACCTTACGACTGACCGCTATGTCGAGGTGACTTGGGAGGAGGCCATTGCCGACATCGCGGCCCGGCTGCGGGTCCTTCGCGCCGAGGACCCGAAATCCGCGGTCTTCTATGCCTCGGGCCGCGCCTCGCTGGAGACCAGCTATGCCTGGCAACTCTTCGCGCGGGTCTACGGCAACAACAACCTGCCCGACAGTTCGAACATGTGCCACGAGAGCACCTCGGTGGCGCTGCCGCAGAGCATCGGTGTTCCCATCGGCACGGTGCACCTGGAGGACTTCGGCCAGGCCGACTGCCTGCTCTTCGTCGGCCAGAACCCGGGTGTGAACAGCCCGCGCATGCTGCATCTGATCAAGGAGGCGCGCGACCGGGGCGTGCCGATCATCAGCTTCAACCCGCTGCGTGAATCCGGGCTGGTGCGCTTCGTCGATCCGCAGTCGCCGATGCAGATGCTCACGCCGGCGTCGACCACGGTGTCCACGCAGTACCTGCAGGTGAAGATCGGCGGCGACCTGGCCGCCATGACCGGCGTGGCGAAGGCCTTGCTGACCTCCGCTGCAGCCGGGGGCCAGGGCCTGGACCGCGAGTTCATTGCGCAGCACACACACGGCTTCGACGCCTTTGCCGCGTGGGTGATGCAGCAGTCCTGGGAAGAGATCGAGCGCGAGTCGGGGCTGGCGCGTGCGGCGCTGGAGCGCGTGGCCGCCGTGCTAGGCGGCGCCAAGGCGGTGATCGCCGTCTACGGCATGGGTCTCACGCAACACCGCCTGGGCGTCAAGAACGTCCAGATGCTGTGCAACCTGCTGCTGATGGGGGGGCACATGGGTCGGCCGGGCGCCGGCATCTGCCCGGTGCGCGGCCATTCCAACGTTCAGGGTCAACGCACCGTGGGCATCACCGAGAAGCCGGAGCTGGCGCCGCTGGACCAGTTGGCGGCGCAGTACGCCTTCGAGCCGCCGCGGGACAAGGGGCTGGACACGGTGGGCGCCTGCCAGGGGGTGCTGGACGGCAGTGTGCGCGCCATGCTCAACCTGGGCGGCAACCTGCTGCGCTCGGTGCCGGACAACACGCGGCTCGAACCCGCATGGTCTCGGCTGGCGCTGACCGTGCATGTGGCGACCAAGCTCAACCACACCCACCTGGTGCCCGGCGAGACCAGCTACCTGCTGCCCTGCATCGGCCGCATCGAGATCGACCGGCAGGCAGGCCGCGAACAGCGTGTGTCGATGGAAGACTCGACCGGTTTCATCCATGCCTCGCAAGGGGTGGCCGAGCCGGCCGACGAGCGCCTTCGGTCGGAGCTGGCCATCGTCAGTGCGCTGGCCGAGGCGACGGTGGGCGATGCGGCCCAGGTGCCCTGGGCGGCGTGGCGGGAGGACTATGCCCGCGTGCGCGCTGCCATCGCGATGACCTACCCGAAGATCTTCCACGATTTCGAGACCCGCTTCCTGCAGCCCGGCGGCTTTCCCAAACCCAACGCGGCGCGTGAGCGCGACTGGAAGACGCGCACGGGCAAGGCCAACTTCATCGTGCCCGGCGCGCTGGTGGCCGACCCCGATGCACCGGGCCACCCGCCGCAGACGCTGCGCCTGATGACGATGCGCAGCGACGACCAGTTCAACACCACGATCTACAGCCTGGATGACCGCTTCCGCGATGTGAGCGGCACGCGCGAAGTGCTGTTCATGAACGAAGCCGACATCGCCCGCCACGGCCTGCAGCCGGGCCAGCGCATCGCCGTTCGCACGGCCGCCGACGACGGGGTGGTGCGCGAGGTGCGCGGCCTGGCGGTGCGTGCCTACGACATCCCCGAAGGCTGCGTGGCCGGCTACTACCCCGAATGCAACCCGCTGGTGCCGCTGTGGCACCACGCGGAAGGCAGCCATGTGCCGGCCTACAAGTCGGTGCCCATCTTCGTCCAACCCGAGAACGCCACCCCATGACCCCACACTCTCCCGCTGCCGTCGCTCCCCTGGCCTACCGGCCTGAGTTCGAGCACACCGAGGACGACGAGCTGCAGACCGCACGCGAGCTGGGCGAAACCATGATCGAGATCGCGCAGAAGGTGCATCGCGACGAAGGTCACGCCTACCGGAGCGTGCATGCCAAGTCGCACGGCCTTCTTCGCGCCGAGGTCGAGGTGCTGGAGGGCCTGCCGCCGGAGTACGCCCAGGGCCTGTTCGCCACACCGGCGCGTTATCCGGCCGTGATGCGCCTGTCCACGCCGCCGGGCGACCTGCTGAGTGACAAGGTGTCGACGCCGCGTGGCGTGGCCCTGAAGCTGGTCGGCGTGCCGGGCGACCGGATGGAGGGCTCGGAGGGCGAAGTCACCCAGGACTTCATCATGATCAATGGCCCGGTGTTTCGCACGCCCAACGCGAAGAAATTTCTGGGCAACCTCAAGCTGCTGGCGTCGACCACTGACCGCGCGCCGAAGGCCAAGGAGTGGCTGTCCGCGGCACTGAGGGGCGTGGAGAAGACGCTGGAAGCCGTCGGCACCGAAAGCGGAGCGCTCAAGTCCATGGGCGCGCATCCACTTACGCACCTGCTTGGCGAGACTTTCTTCACCCAGGTGCCGGTCCTGTACGGCAAGTACATGGCCAAGCTGCGCATGACGCCGGTGTCGCCGGAACTGTTGGCACTCAAGGACAAGGTGCTGGACATGGGCGACAGCCCCAACGCCATCCGGGACGCGGTGGTCGACCACTTCCGGACCCAGGGCGGCGCCTGGGACCTGCAGGTGCAGCTGTGCACCGACCTCGACGCGATGCCGATCGAGGACGCGACCGTAGAGTGGCCCGAGGAGCGCAGCCCCTATGTGACGGTGGCCCGGGTGACGGCCGGCCCACAGAAAGCCTGGAGCGAGGCGCGGGTCAAGGCGGTCGACGATGGCATGGCCTTCTCGCCGTGGCATGGCCTCGCGGCCCATCGGCCACTGGGCTCGATCATGCGCGTTCGACGTATCGCGTACACGACCGCGGCGGCCTACCGCGAACGAGGCAATCGCACGTCGGTGGCTCAGCCGACGACGCTGGACGATCTGCCGGACTGACAGACGCGTCGAGCCGCGAGCATGCGGCGGGCCCTCAGGCAATGTCCTGCGTTGGCACCGGTGTGCTCATGCCGACCGCCATGCGGTTCCAGCTGTTGATCTGGGCGATGGCCCAGCTGAGCTCGACGATCTCCTGATCGCTGAAGTGGGTGCGCAGTCGCTCGAAGAATTCGTCCTGGCCCGCATGGCCGTCCGGCAGGCGCGTCAAGGCCTCGGCCCAGGCCAGCGCGGCGCGCTCGCGCTCGCCGTAGAGGCGCGCGTCGCGCCAAGTGGCCAGGCTGTTGATGCGCTGCCAGGACTCGCCCAGCTTGCGCAGGTCGCGTACATGCATGTCGAGACAGAAGGCGCAGCCGTTGATCTGGGACACGCGCGTCTTGACCAGCTCGGTGAGCACCGGTCCGAGCGTCGACTCGGCCAGCGTGGCGCCGGCGGCGATCATGGCCTGGTAGGGCTTGGGCGCGATGCGCATCCAGGCGAGGCGGGGTTGGTCGTGCATGGTCGTCATCCTGAAAAAGTGTGGAACACACCTTCAAGACGAGCGGGCTCCGGCGCCTGTGACAGCGGCCAGCGGCCGGCCCAGCGCGGCAGCGATCCGGGCCAGCTTGTCGGGATTGCGCTGGGTGTGTACCGCCTGGATGTGGCGCCCGTTGGTCTGGAAGGTCTGGGCCGATTCGAGCGCCTCGTCGATGAAGCGCAGCACGCCCCACTGGCCGTTGAGCACCACAACCTCATAGCGCACGCGCGCGCCATGTCGCCGATGCGCGGCCCAATAGAGTTGGGCGATGCGCCGTGACCCCACGAGCGGCACCCCGAAGCTGGGAACCTTGCCGCCCCCGTCGCTGACGAGCCTGGCATCCTCGGCCAGCAGGTCCTGCAGCGCCGCGAACTGCCCGCTGCCGGCCGCATCGGCGAAGCCGCGCAGCAGCCGCAACTGATGTTCGGGCGGCACCTGGTGGCGTGGGCGCGCATCCTGCACCTGGGCCCGGGCCCGGTGCACGATCTGCCGGCAGGCGGCCTCGCTCTTGCCCAGGGCGCGCGCGACTTCGTCGTAGCCGGCATCGAAGATGTCGCGCAGCAGGAAGGCGGCGCGGGCCTCGGGTGCCAGGCGTTCGAGCACGGCAAGGAAGGCGACCGACAGGTCGTCCGCCTGTTCCAGCATGGCTTCAGGGGAAGGGGCCGACTCGTCCGCCAGCAGCGGTTCGGGCAGCCAGGTGCCCACATAGTGCTCGCGCTGGTGCTGGGCGCTGCGCAGCCGGTCGATGGCGAGGCGGGTGGTGATCGTGACCAGCCAGGCCTCCGCGCTTGAGAGTGCGTCGTGCGGACTGGACTGCCAGCGCAGCCAGGCGTCCTGCACCACGTCTTCCGCCTCGGCGGGCGAACCGAGCATCCGGTAGGCGATGCCGTGCAGCCGGGGACGCAGGCGCAGGAAGAGATCCGTGGTGTCGTTCATCATGACCGGCAGACGTTTGGGGCGGACCGTTTGTGACAGGCCTGGGGCGGGCACATTCTTGCGCAGCGAGCCTTCGGTCGGCGCGGCCTGGCCCGTCGGCTGTCGTCAGCCCGCGCCCTGGTCGTCCTGTTGACGCGTCGGCTCTGCTGGGCCCGCCTCCCGCTTGATGAAGCTGATCTTGCCATTGGGCTCCAGCACGGCCCAGGCCACGTCCTTCATCGACGCGATGCCGGCCAGCCTCATTTCGGACTCGACTTCCGAACGGGTCAGGCGGTCCCGGCGAAGGCTGTGCTCCAGCAGCCGGCCCTGCTGGATGAGGACGCGAGGCTCACCCTCCAGCAGGCGCTCGGCCTTGGGCGACAGATACGACGCCCAGCTGAGCACCACACCCCAGAATGCAAAGGTGGTGATCGCCAGCGTGGCGCCGGTCAGGCTGAAGTCGTTCTGGGTGATGCCCTGCTGGATCAGGTCGCCCACCACCACCATCACGATGAATTCGAAGGGCGTCATCTGCCCCAGCTCGCGCTTGCCGAGCACCCGCACCAGCAGGTACACGACGGCGAACATGGCGGTGGCGCGCAGGACGACTTCCATCAGGGGAGCACCCGCATATGGCGTGGGGCACGCACCAGAAGCGACTCGCCGTCGCGCAGCTCGAGCTCGCCTTCGAGAACGCCGTGCAGGCGCGGGTTGACCTGAGCCGCGATCTTGATGCGCATCTCCTTGCCGGCCGCGAGCGGACCGAAGTCGAAGGTGTAGGTCTCGGCATCCGAACTTTCGGACTCAGGCTGCGGGACCATGGCGTTGACGGTGATTTCGCGCCAGAGCTCGACAGGCACTGCCAGCGTCAGCTTGGCGATGTCCACCCCGGCTTTGACGTGCAGGCGCGTCTCGAAGAAATCGCCGGTGCGGATGACCTTGGGCATTTCGACGTCCAGCGTGTGCGATTGCGCGTTGCTGCGATAGGTCTGCAAGTCCATGCCGGCATGACCCAACAATCCGGACAAACCCAGAAGCATGAATGCTCCGAGCACCAGCAATGACAGAGGGCTGGCATGTCGGACGAGCCCTTCGCGCGGGAGGGTATGGGCCCGGACGATGCCGTCGGGCGCTTCATTCAGCGGAGAGGACGCTTCGCTCGCGGGCATGGCAGACACTTTGGTGCGCACATGCTTGGCGAGATCGACAAGGGCTGAAGTCGGAGTGCGCCTCAATGCGCTGCAAGCCGCGGATATATTCCAGTCCGCTATCTTGAAAATAAGTTAACGGAAAGCCCAAACGAAACTGCCAGGCCGCACCCAACAATGACAACACTCATGGCGTTAACGTATTTTTGCTTTGCTGCTCATGGAAGTCCTGCCCCCCTCTCCTCCCCAGTCGTCCTTCCCGCAGGCCTTCGAGCAATGGGCGGCCGATCAGCATGGTGCCGGCGTGCTGCGCAAGGCGGGCGCCCGGGTGGTCTACCAGGCGATGTGGGAGAGCTTTGCCGCCTGGTGCTTGGCTCAGTCGCCGGCCGTCCAGCTCGACACCGTCGACGCCCGCGATCTGCACGCCTTCCAGGCCGCACGCTATGGGCGCAAGGCGACGGACCAGTCGCTTTCGCCCCGCTATGCCCTGCGGCTGATGCGACTGATCGAGCGCGTGCTCGCCCACCACGCCGGCCGGACCGGCAGCCGCCCCAACCGCGCGCCAGCCGACTGGGTGCGGGCCAATCCCCAGGTGCGTTATGCGGAATCCGAGCGGGCCGACCCGCCGCCCGAGGTGCTGACGCCGCAGGAGGCCCGGCAGTTGCTGGCCCATCTGTCGGCCGCGCGACCGCGGCCCGGGCAGGACCCGGCAGCGCTTGCCGGCCTGCCCTGGCAGGAGGTGCGCAACCGCGCCTCGGTGGCGCTCCAGCTCGGTGCCGGTCTGGCGCCTGGCGATGTCCGCGCCCTGACCTTGGCCTCGCCGGTGATGAACGGCGTGGGACCGAAGGCCCGGACCTGGAAGCTGCGCGTTCCAGCCAATGGCACCCTCCGCGCCCGCGAGACGCCAGTCGCATCCTGGGCAGCCGAGCTGTTGCACCACTGGCTCCAGGTGCGCGCGGCCTCACGCATCGCGGGCGAATTCCTGTTCCCGTCCACGCGCACCGGCAAGCCGTGGCTGGCCGATTCGCAATACCAGTGCGCGCGCAAGGTGCTGGAGGCCGCGGGCGTCGGCGGACGCGGCGCGGGCGGCTCATTTCGGCTTCGGCACACCTTTGCGCTGCGGCAGCTGCGCCGCGGCATCCGGCCTGAGATGGTCGCGCGCTGGATGGGGGTGGAACCCGCGGAGATGAAGCGCTACGACCGCGTAGCGCCTAAGTCCGAGACGATGGTGTAAGGCAAGCGCGATGGGGACCGCCAGAAGCGACGTGCGCTCACCCAGCCCGCGATCATGTGGCAGAACGCGGGCGCTTACAGGCGCATCGACGCTCACAGCCACTGTCGCAGGCCCACGCTCCCCGCCGAAGACGACAACCCTGCCGGGCGATGACCGACAGCGCTTCGGCCGTGTCGGCCTCAACCTCACGGACGTGTACATCGTGCGCCGTCCACATGCATCCCATGGCCTGCTGGGCTCGGCGCCTTCTCGCGAAAGGCATCCATGGCACGCGTCACCGGCGCCCTCTTCCTCCTGCTCGGCCTCGCCCTGGCTGCGGCGGGCGTCTGGCTGCTCACCCTGGGCGGCAGCCCCTACTACCTGATCGCCGGCGCAGCGCTGGCCGTGACGGGTGTGTTGCTCATGCGGCGCGCCGCCTCGGCGCTGTGGCTGTATGCCGCGCTGCTGCTCGGCTCGGCGGCATGGGCACTGTGGGAAGTGGGCCTGGACTGGTGGCCGCTGGCTGCCCGGCTGGATGTGCTCTTCGTGCTTGGGCTGTGGCTGGTCCTGCCCTGGATGCGGCGGGCGCTGTCGCGTGACATCGGGCGCCCAAGACCACTGGAGCGCGGTCTTCGACCGAGGGCCGTCCGCTCGCCAGACGACGCGGCAGTGGGGCATGGCAGGGCGGCCCTCGGCCTCGTGCTGCTCGCCTCGGCTGCACTGGCGGTGGTGTCCTGGTTCCGGGCCCCCCATGAGGTGGCCGGCGAGCTGCAGGCCACACCGGCCGCGAGCGCGCAGTCACTCTCCCCTGCCCTTCCGACCGGCGAATGGCACGCCTATGGCCGCACCGGCGAAGGCCAGCGCTATTCGCCCCTGTCGCAGATCACGCCCGCCAATGTGGGCCAGCTGAAGCTGGCCTGGGAATTCAACACCGGCGACCTGCGCGGCCGGCCCGGCGACCCAGAAGAAACCACTTTCGAGGTCACGCCGCTGAAGATCGGCAACCGGCTCTTTCTGTGTACGCCTCACCAGTCCGTCATCGCGCTCGACGCGACCAGCGGCAAGCAGCTGTGGCGCTTCGACCCGCAGATTGCGGGCGACCTGGCTTTGCAGCATCTGACCTGCCGCGGCCTGTCCTACCGTGCCGCGTCCGCCCTGCCGGCCGCGGAAAGTGCCAGCGCACCGACCGATCCCGCCGGCGCAGCCGCGCCAGCTGCGACCCCGCCCGGTGCCGGCACCGCGGCGAATCCCGTCCCCATGACGATCCCCACTGGCGAGGGCTCGATCCGGGAAGACAGCAGCCATCCTGCCAAGCAGCCGCTGCCCGTGGCCGCCCGCCAGGGTCCCACGGCGCCCAGCTGCCCGGCCAAGCTCTTCATGCCCACCGCCGACGGCCGCGTGATCGCGCTCAATCCGGAGAACGGCGCCGTGTGCGCCGACTTCGGGCGCGGCAGCGGACAGATCGACCTCTGGCGTCACATGCCGAACGTGCGGCCGGGCGCGTACTACTCAACCTCGCCCGTGGTGGTGACCGACCGCCTCCTCATCGTGGGCGGCACCGTGCTCGACAACGCCTCGGTGAAGGAGCAGTCCGGCGTGATCCGCGCCTTCGACATCCAGACCGGCGACCTGGTCTGGAACTGGGACTCGGGCAACCCGGACGACACGGCCCCCCTGCCGCCGGGCCGTACCTACACGCCCAACTCGCCCAACAGCTGGTCCATCTCCTCGGTGGATGAGGCACTGGGCCTGGTCTACATCCCGATGGGCAACCAGCCGCCCGACCAATGGGGAGGAAAGCGCAGCGAGGCGGTGGAACGCTACTCGTCGTCGGTCGTGGCACTCGATCTGGCCACCGGCCGCGTGCGCTGGCACTTCCAGACCGTGCATCACGATCTCTGGGACTACGACGTGCCTTCCCAGCCGACGCTGATCGATCTCGACATCGGCGGTCAGCGCGTGCCGGCCCTGGTGCAGCCCACCAAGCAGGGCGAGCTCTTCGTGCTCGACCGGCGCACCGGTCAGCCGCTGCTGCCGGTCAGCGAACGTCCGGCGCCGCAGGGCGCGGCAGAAGGCGACCACACGGCGCCCACGCAGCCCAAGTCCGCGCTCTCCTTCGAGCCGCCGCCGCTCACGGAGCGCCACATGTGGGGCGCAACGATGTTCGACCAGCTCGCCTGCCGCATCGCCTTCCATCGCCTGCGCTACGAAGGTCGCTTTACCCCGCCGTCGGAGCAGGGCTCGATCATCTACCCGGGCAACTTCGGCGTCTTCAATTGGGGCGGCATCGCGGTCGATCCGCAGCATGGCTGGGCCTTCACCACACCCACGTACCTGGCCTTCGTGTCGCGCCTGGTGCGCCGGACCGACGACACCACGCTGATGGTCCAGGACGGCGGGCCGCCCAAGGGCTCCCTGCCCGCGCTCAATGAGAACTTCGGTGCGCCCTTCGCGGCCTCGATGAAGCCCTTCATGTCGCCCGTCGGCCTGCCCTGCCAGGCGCCGCCCTGGGGCTATGTGGCGGGTGTGGACCTGCGCTCGGGCCAGGTGGCCTGGAAGCACCGCAACGGAACGGTGCGCGACCTGTCGCCCCTGCCCCTGCCCTTCCGCATGGGCGTGCCCGGCATCGGCGGGCCGATGATGACGGCGGGGGGCGTGGCCTTCTACTCCGGTGCGCTGGACAACTATGTGCGTGCCTACGACGTGCGCACTGGCCGGCAACTGTGGGAAGACCGGCTGCCCGCGGGCGGGCAGGCGACGCCGATGAGCTACACCGGCGAAGACGGCCGCCAGTACGTGCTCGTGGCCGCCGGTGGCCATGGCTCGACGGGCACGAAGCCGGGTGATGCCGTGCGGGCTTATGCCCTTCCTGCGGCCCCACGGTCGCCGTAAGTCAAAGGGGATCGACGGTCTGCCCCAGGTCCCACGCCGGGGCATGAATCGTCCGACGGGGATGGCGGTCCGGCTGCCTAGTCTGGCCAGAGGCCGGCGCATTCAGCGCCGCCCCTTCTCTCAGACAAGGACCGTCATGACCCGTCAACCTACCACTCGTCTCCATGCCCTCGGCGTTGCCACCGCGCTGGCCCTGGGCCCCGCGCTCCTGCACAACGCTGCCGCCCAGCCGGCACAGACCTCGCCTACGGCTCCGGCTGCGCCCCAGCCTCCCGCGCAGCGCGCCACCGCCAAGAAGACACCGGGCGTCGCCGTGGCCGACCAGCGCATGATGCGCGGTCTTGCCCAAGCCAACCTGGCCGAGATCGAGACCGGCCGCCTGGCGCAGGAGAAGGCCAGCAGCGAAGACGTGAAGCGCTTCGGTAGCCAGATGGTGGAAGACCATCAGAAAGCACTCTCCGAGCTGCAGGAACTTGCCCGGGGCAAGAACGTGGAGCTGCCCACCGAGCCGGACGCCAAGCACAAGCTCATCGCCACCGGCTTGAAGCCACTGAACGGCGAGACCTTCGACAAGCAGTACATCCGCATGGTGGGCGTGACCGACCATCGCCAGACGCTCGAAAAGCTGCAGCGGGTGCAGCGCGAGACCGGAGACAACGATTTGCGGGCCTACGCCGCGAAGACGATTCCCGTCGTGCAGAAGCACCTCCAGCACGCCGAGGGTTTGCACGGCGCTCAGGCGCGCAAGTGATCGGGGGTATCGGTGGCATCGCCCGATGGATTTATCTGCCTTGCCTTGCGGCGAGGCCGGCATAGGTGCTGGGGTGATACAGCCCGCAGCGCCCGCCGCTGTGGCTCGGCCATGCCGATGCTGCAGTGATGCAGCAGTCGCTTGATGGCTTTGTAGACGCCACCCCGGCTCAGACCGATCACGCGTCCATCGCGCACGTCCAGGATCAGGGGTAGATCGGCATTGGCGGGGTCGCCAGGATCGGTGGGTCGGCCCAGCGCACCGAGCAGCGACTGCAGCTGCGCGACGAGGGCGGCCGGCACCGCCAGCATGCCTTCTTGCTGCGACGTCTCCCGCCTGCCGCGCCTTTCACCTTGCACGCGCAGTCCCCATGGTGCGTCGACAGCGCCGGTGGCTGCAGGTGGAACGAGATCCGCACAGCGGCCGCGCGCCAATGCACCGGGCTTGACCTCCGTCTCCTGCAGCCATGCCGCGACTCGGCGGGCGCGCACCATGCCCGGCGTCGCCGGCGCCGGCAGCGAGGAAGGATCGACATCGGGCGCCACCGCCCTCTCTCCCCGGACGATGGAACTGCCGGGCGCCCTGCCCCCGAAGTCGGCACGCCATGAGCTGGATAGGTCGTGCGTCAGATACCCGCAGCCGTGCAGGAAGCGGAACAGCCCCCGCAGCACGGCGATGCAGCGCTGCAGCGCTGCACCGTGCAAAGGCCCCTCGAACGGCCGCCACAAGGGCGACCAGCGTTCGTGGTGACGCGGGCCGCACCACCCGGCGGGCGGGGAGCGGACGAAGGCGATGAATGCGGCGCAGTCCTCCTCGTCCAGGGACGAAAGCGCCTTTTCCCGCTCCAGTACCGCCCAAAGCACCAGGCGCTCGGCTTCCTTGCGGTAGGCCCGCCGCGTCTCTTCCGCAGGTGCGACGGCCTCACCCCCCGCCGAGCGGCGTCCACGGCCCCGAAGCCAGATGTCCAGTGCCTCCAGGTCGTCCGACGCAGGGATTCGGCAGTGGGACGGCGGTGCGCGAAAGTGCCCACTGCTGCCGCGAAGCGGCTCAGGCACCACGAATTTCTCGAGCGGACGCAAGGCGGTCGCAGCGGGCACGACCGGCCCCAACGCGCCCCGGCCCAGGCGCGAGATCGGCGCGAAGGCGTGGGGTCCCAGCACCAATCCGGTCTCCTGCTGATGGACGCGCAGCCACTCGACGATTCGCGCGGCCTTGGTGGGGCCGACGGCCGGCACGGCCACCCACCACCGCATGCCGACGGCCTGGATGCGCTCCGCCACGCTGCGCAACGTGGACATGCCCGCGGCCGAGACCCGCTGCGCCAGGACCGGTGCGAGCCAATCCTCCACCGGATCGTCGGCCCTGGGCGCGCGGGAAGCCAGGCCCTCGAGCCACGACAGCGCCTCCAGCTGCCGATCCACCAGCCGTCGGCGCTTGGACTGCCGACGATGGCCGTCGGCTTCGGTGCCCCAGATCTCCTCGAAGGCGGCGAGCTGATCTTCCAGCGAGAAGTCCTCGAGCCCGCGCTCCAGGGCGAACTCTTCCAGAGTGGGACACGCCGCAGCGGCATCGGGGATGTCGCTTGCATCCATCAGCACGAGGCGCGCCGTGCCCGGACGGGCATGGCGGCGGGCAGCAGCCGCTAGTTCGTCGCGGTAGGTGTTGATCACCCGGCGGATCAGCCGCTCGTCCACCCGGTCGTCCTCGCCCTGCATGTAGCGCGACCAGGCCTGCCGCGCATCGATGCCCTGGATGACGGCACGCATGAAGGCGAAGTGGCCGCGATGAAGGGCGCGGGGCTTCGCACCGGGTGCGGAGACAGGGGCGGCGTTCAGGGCAGGAGCAGGAGGCATGGGCAGGCGTTGGCGGGGAGAGGACCGGCGCGGGATCGACGTCGTTTGGGTCAGGAACCGTCTTGCACGTCGCTCAGTCGCTTTGGGTTGTGAGGCTCCTTGCCTCGCCCTCTACAGCGCCTGAAGTTTATTACCAATACTTATGTTTTTTGCGATTTAGCTCGGGATTTTTCGTCAAAGACTTGCTGATTGAGTGGCAACTCGTTGATCAACAAGGACTTTCTGCTTTGGGAAGAGGCAGCGGTATCGCTGAGTGGACAGTCAGTGTCGAGGGCATGGCGCACCGCTGATTTGTTGGTGTGAGTGGCCCGCCGCTCGCCCATGCCGCTGCCCCATCAATTGAAGAGTGCAGTTACGCGAACTGAGCGAGGCGTGGTCATGGGGCCGGTCCATGTAGCAAGGGACAGCGATCGGAATGACAGCGATCCCGCGCCGCCGGATCGTCGTCTCGCAGTATGAGGATCGGCACTGCGACAGCTCGTAGTCAACGGAACGGGCTGGCGCCCTTGCCCTGCCCTGCCCTGCCCTGCCCTGCCCTGCCCTGCCCACCACTTCAACGCGCCGCCGCTTGGTCAGCCCGCCGATGACGCCAACCCTGCTGCGGGGACCGAGACCACGGGGCTCGGTGGCGCGTCGGCTTGTGCATTTCTAGGACTGCGCGCCGGGGTCGAGGGCCATCTCATGTCCAAAGTCTTGTGCCCGAAGCTGACCTTGGTCGGCAGCAAGCCCTGCAGTGGAAATGCGCATTGGCTGGCCGTGACACCTGTGGGCGAATGGGCGCGTCAGGGCGCGCACGACCGGAGAGCGCCCTTGAGGGCCGACCCTCGATCGTGGCGCGCGCAAGTGAAAACCGGAGGGTGACGCGCAGACCTGGAGCATGGTCGCGCACCTAAAGACAGGGCCACACGCATCGGCAAGAAGGATATTCATACGCCGGGGGCAAGCGGCGTTGGGGGCTGTGTCGGTACTCCTTCAAGGCTGCAAGGCCGCGGCGCCGTGATGCGGGACGTTGGCGTTGAACGGTTCAACACCAACGTCGTGCGATCAATCTGCCCCGAGCTGCGCGTTCAACCAGTCGATCAGCGCAGACTCACGCTCCGGCGTCAGCACGCCCGGATCGAAGCGAAGCGTCATGCGGCCCGTCGCATCTGCGGCCAGTACAGCACCCTGCCCTGCCCGCCCTAGGCGCCGTTCAGTGGCGGGCGTTGAACGGTTCAACACCTTCTCTGCAGGGCCCAGCAACGCATCGAGCACCTGTTTGGCGTTCAAGGCCACCTTGCTGGCCTTCAGTTCTTTGGCGCGTGCCACGAGCCCCTCTGGATCGCGCTGCAGCACTTCGCTGAGAGGCTGGGCCCAGCGGAACTGCACATCGAGAGGCGAAGGGAAGGCCTCGACGACCGCATCAGGCAGGCGCGCCAGTGCAAGGCTTTTGGAAATCAGAGAAAGATCCACGCCCACCGCTTCCGCCAGCTTGCGCTGCGATGGGTACAGCCCGTTGTCGAGCGCACGCCGGTACATCATGCCCTGCTCCCAGGCGCTGAGGTTCTTGCGGGCGCGGTTCTCGCGCTCCATGGCCTCGAACAGGCCCTTGTCGTCGATGTCCGCAATGATGGCCTGAACAGGAATGCCCAGTTCCAGGCAGGCGCGATGTCGACGGTGACCGAACACGAGCTCATAGTCAGCTGCTGGATCAGTGCCCGCGACCAACGCGCGAACGCAGACGGGCTGCACGTTCATCCCGCTCGACGCGATGTCGGCCTTCAACTCCTCGAAGGCCTTGTCAGCCAGTGCATTGGCGTGCCGGTTCGCCCAACGAGATGCCCGAATCCGCTGCGGGTCCAACGCCTTCATCGGTACGGCACCCTCGAAGGCGCGCAGCTTGAGCTTCAGCTCCTCCGCCTCTTTCACCGCCGCCGACTGCGAAGCCATGAACACCGCCATCGAACCTGGCGCGGTCTTTGGCCTCGCATCCGCGTTGGGTGAACTGGATACGGCAGGCGCACCCTGGGGGCTGCCCGGCGATTCGCCGGGCAGGGCTTCGACGACGGGGGCGGCGGGCACTGAAGGCGGCGTGCGGAAGGGCGGCAGCTGGATCAGGCTGGCCTTGGCTGCAAGCTTCTTGCTCATCGACGACCCTCCTTAGCTGGGCTGCCTGAAGGTGTTGAACCGTTCAACACCCCTACCTGCCCGTTCCACACCGCACGCACGGAGCCCTCGATCTGCCCGACAAAGCTGTCATAGGCGTCCCGTGCACGCTTGAAGGTCCGGGCACTCCCGTCGTAGCGGGACACGTCGTACACGGTTCCGAATTCGGCGCTGGCCACCCCCGTGACGGCTGTCTTGGGGATCTCC
Source organism: uncultured Pseudacidovorax sp. (assembly GCF_913773995.1). GTDB lineage: Bacteria > Pseudomonadota > Gammaproteobacteria > Burkholderiales > Burkholderiaceae_C > Xenophilus. The sequence goes on along the minus strand of NZ_CAJYES010000130.1, from coordinate 3,089 downwards.
ACGGGGAGGACCTTCTCCGCATAGGTCTGGCCGATCCATTGACGGATCACCGTGCTCGCCGCATCTGCGGAATCGACCCGGGCGAGCAGAACATGGATGAAGTCGAAATGCTTGTCCAGCCCGCGCTTGGTGAGCAGTTCCCCCGTGAGATCGGAAAAAAGGCTCCAGAACTGGGAGGCCGATGCGAAGTCGAGCGCGTTCGGCGGGAGCGGCATGATGATGCCGTTGGAAGCCATGAAGGCATTGATGGTCGTGTACGACAGGGCAGGAGGGGTGTCGATCACGATCACGTCGTAATCGCCGCGCACATCATCGATGCCGAGGTCCAGAACTCGCCAGAACTCGAAGCCGGGCTCCTGCGTCTGCCGAGCTGGGAGCGCGAACTCCGCGCCGAACAACACCGGCGCGGCAGCGACCAGGTCGATACCGTCCCAATAGGTGGAGCGGATGGCATACCGTATCGACGTCTCTGTTCCCATGGCGAGCGGCAGGATGGTGTCCTGCTCCTCGACTTCTGTATCGGGCAGGATGCCGAATAGCGTCGTCAGCGAACCTTGCGGATCGGTATCGATCACCAGCACCCGGTGCCCCAAAAGCGACAGACCTTGTGCGAGGGTGACAGCAGTTGTTGTCTTCGACACGCCGCCCTTGAAGTTGCCGATGGAAATGGTCACCGCCTCGGCCCCTTCCGGCCGCAGGCGATCCTTGCGGTACTCGCGGACCCACTGACGCGCTTCAGCCAGTGTGAATTCCCGCCGGCTGCCGGATGCGTTGAGGCGCCCCGCAGGCAGGTCGCCCTTTCCCAGACGGTGCGAGATCGAGCCTTTCTCCATCTCGAGCAGGCTGGCCAGCTGAGAGAGGCTGAATAGGGGGGCTTCTTTGCGTGCAGTAGGCGCCAGCATGGCGGAGCGGATCTGCTCCATCATGGAAACGGCACGCTCTGCCTGTGCGGCAATGTCCGACAGGCTGATGGGCCGGGGGGCTGGAAGGGGGGAAGATGCCATATGAAACTCCTGGTCGTTGGAGTTTACCGAGCCACTTGACGGAATTCCGTGAATTGCTCGGAAAAACGTCAAGACCACCGCATCTGCAGTCCGCTTTGATTTCTGTGTGCAAGTTCGCCTTTGGAGTACTCTAAGCCCTTCAACTCCTTTAATACCTTTAGGGTCCGAAAAGTCCAATGCTGACAGGCACTTGGAAGTCAAGACATGCAGGGATTCGGGACGATCTGGCGAAAGGCCGGGAACTTGGGGTCAGGAGGACGGGAGAAGGCGGAGAATTTTCGGTAGGGAAGGTGTGTGTATTCATGAGTCCCGTAGGGGCAAGGCGCGCGGGACAGACGTGAGGGTTTTCAGGAAAGAAGTCCGTCCTGCCGTGGCCGGCGGTGTAGGCGAGGCAGCTCGCGCCGCTTTGTGGTGCGCTGCGGAAGAGAAAAGCGGTATCAAAGCGCAAATCCGGGCCGGCGCGCCGTACAGGGCTGGCCGCGCCTCCGTTGCCGCGGTCGCCGATCCCGAAAACTCTCCGCTTCTGCAGGGGACGGCCGCGCGCCAACACGATCTCACGTGAGCCTTTTCAGGAACAGTGGCTGGATGCTTTCAGGTGAAAGGCGGGATCACCTCTCGCGTACATTACCGGCCCATGGCTCGAACCCTTCGGTCTCCCGAAACCTTGCGTACCCGTGGATCGGCGAGCGGTGGCGGTGCGGCCACCTCCGACGACGTGCAGTTGCTCCGCAAGGCCGTCAACACGCTGGCCATCGTGCCCAAGTCGACGCGGATCACCACCCTCGGGCGCAAGAGCTACAACGTGTTGCTGTACCTGGCGCAGGAGCAGGGGATGGAGAAGGACGTCTTCCGGACCCCCTTGGATTCGGTGGTCCGGGGCCTGGACTTCGACAGCAACGACCATGCGCTCATCAAGAAGCACCTGCGGGCCATGGTGTCCACCACCGTGGAGTGGCAGTCGCCGACGAGCGGGGAGGGCGCCGCCTGGAATGTCAGCGGCCTGCTGGCCCATGCACGATTGAGCAAGGAGCGCGGCCAGGTCTGGGTGGAGTGGTCCTACGCGGTCAACCTCAAGCAGGAACTGCTGGACCCGAGCGTCTTCGCGCGGCTTCGGCTGGAAGTGATCAGCCAATTGCGCACCCATGCGGGCGTGGTGCTCTACGAGATCTGCACCCGCTACAAGGACATCGGCCGGACAGCGAGGCAACCCTGGCGCTGGTGGTATCCGGTGCTCAGTGGCAACCCCCACACCGAGAAGACGGACCGCCTCGAATACCGGATCTTCAAGCGCGACACCCTCAAGCCAGCCATCGCCGAAGTCAATGCGATCACCGATCTGGAGATCGAGCTGGTCGAGCACAAGCAGGGCCGATTTATCGACGAGATCCAGTTCCACATTGGTCGAAAGAAGCAGTCCGCACTCACATTGGCCCGTGCGCCCGCGCCCGTCGACATGGTCGCCGTCAGCCGGGCCATTGCACTGGGTGTGAGCGAGGAAGCCTTCGAGCCGATGGCCGCGGGCTGTGACGAGGCCGCGGTGCGCGCGGCGCTCGACGTGCTGGAGCGGCGCGTCAACACCGCCTATCCCGAACCGTTGCGGGACCCGGCGCGCTATCTCAAGGCGCTGCTGGCGCGGGGCAGCGACCAGGCCGAAGCCGCAGCGCAGGCCGCGGCGGCCCACCCTGCCGCGGCGGCGCTGGCCGCGCGCGAGCAGCAATCGCAGCGTCGCCAGCGCTGGCAGGCGGAATGGATTCGCCGCGCCAACGAGCGGTGCCTCTCCGCGATCGAGCAACTGTCCGAGGAAACCCAGCACGAGCTGGAAGGGCAGTTGATGCTCGCCCTGCAGGGCCGCGGCGCCCATCCGTCCATCATCAAGCGGCTGGGTTCCAGCGGCTGGCAGCATCCGATGGTGCGGCAGGAGATGCTGCGCTTCTTCGGCGATGCGACCTTCGGCCCGGGCTGGGACAAGCCGAGCGCGGAAGACCTGCTGGAGATCGCGACCGAGATGGGCGGCGACGAGGAGTGAAGCCCTCAGCCGGGGCGGACTGCTGCCGAGTCCGGCGCCCGGGCCAGATCCTGGTTGCG
>NZ_CAJYES010000129.1 GCF_913773995.1 uncultured Pseudacidovorax sp. | reverse complement strand
AAGCCAGCGGATGCCGGCCCGGCGCATCATGGCCTCGGCCTCGCTGACTTCGTAGCGGCAGTTCTCGATGCTGGCATAGCGAGAGTTGGGCCGCCGCTCGTTGCGAATTTCCGATAGCCGCTCGGGCTGGATAGTGAGGCCGAAGATCTTCTTGCGGAAGGTCATGAGTGCGGGCGGCAGTTGCCGCCGGTCGAAGTCTTCGGGGATCAGCGGATAGTTGGCCGCCTTCAGCCCGTGCTGCATGGCCAGGTAGAGCGAGGTCGGCGTCTTGCCGCTGCGGCTCACGCCCACCAGGATCACGTCCGCCGCCTCCAAGTCCGCATGGCTCTGGCCATCGTCGTGCTGCAGGCTGAAGTCGATGGCGGCGATGCGGTCGTGGTATTCCTTGCTCTTGCTGATGTCCGAGAAGCGGCCGATGCGGTGGTTGGACTTCATCGCCAGCTCGATCTCCAGCGGCCGCACGAAGGTGCCGAAGAGGTCGAGCAGCATGCCCTTGCAGCCGGTCTCGATCACCTCCAGCACTTCCATGTTGGCCAGGGTGGTGAAGACGATGGGGCGGTAGCCTTCGAGTTCGGCCGTGTGGTTGATCTGCCGCACGGCCTGGTGCGCCTTGTCCACCGTGTCGGTGAAGGGCATGCGCACATGACGCGCCTTGAGTTCGAACTGGTTGAGCACGGCGTTGCCGAAGGTCTCGGCGGTGATGCCGGTGCCGTCCGAAACGAAGAAAACGGTGCGCTTGTGCATGGGGCGGCCTGTAGTTTCTGTCCTGCGGCGCCGGCTCGGGCCGGCCCCTACAATCCCGCAGATTATCGGCGCGCGCCCTCCGTGTGCCTCACCCGCATCCCTTCCCATGCAGTCGCCCCGCGCACCCAGAGCAAGAAGAACGATCGCGCCCGGCCGTCCGCTGCATGGAACACACCGCTTTTTAAACTCCGGAGTCTTCCCATGTCTGCCCTGTTCGAAGCGACCGCCCTGGTCGTGCCCTTCGAAAACCTGAGGATGAGCGACGTCGAGGCCGTTGGCGGCAAGAACGCCAGCCTCGGCGAGATGATTTCCCAACTGCCCGAGGGCGTGCGCGTGCCCACCGGCTTCGCCACCACCGCCCATGCCTTCCGCGAGTTCCTCGCGCACGAAGGCTTGACGCAGCGCATCAGCCAGCGCCTGGCCACCTTGGACATCGAAGACGTGCGCGCCCTGGCCGCCGCCGGTGCCGAGATCCGCGGCTGGATCGAGGCCCAGCCCTTCCCTGCCGACCTGGAGAAGGCCGTGCGCGAGCACTTCGCCAAGTTGAGCGCAGGCAATGACCAGGCCAGCTTCGCGGTGCGTTCTTCGGCCACTGCCGAGGATCTGCCCGACGCTTCCTTCGCCGGTCAGCAGGAGACTTTCCTGAACGTCGTCGGCATCGAGGACGTGCTGCACAAGATGAAGGAGGTGTTCGCCTCTCTCTACAACGACCGTGCCATCAGTTACCGCGTCCACAAGGGCTTCGCCCACGATGTGGTGGCCCTGTCGGCCGGCGTGCAGCGCATGGTGCGCTCCGACCTGGGTGCCGCAGGCGTGATGTTCACCATCGACACCGAATCGGGCTTCGACCAGGTCGTCTTCATCACCTCCAGCTACGGGCTGGGCGAGACGGTGGTGCAGGGCGCCGTCAACCCCGACGAGTTCTACGTCCACAAGCCGATGCTCGAAGCCGGCAAGCGCGCGGTGATCCGCCGCAACCTGGGCTCCAAGCTGATTCAGATGGAGTTCGCGACGCCCGAGGAAAAGAAGGCGTCGGGCAAGCTGGTCAAGACCACCGACGTCAAGACCGAACTGCGCAACCGCTATTCGCTGACCGATGCCGAGGTCGAGCAGCTGGCCAAGTACGCCATGGTCATCGAGAAGCACTACGGGCGCCCGATGGACATCGAATGGGGCAAGGACGGCAAGGACGGCCAGCTCTACATCCTGCAGGCCCGTCCCGAGACGGTGAAGAGCCAGCAGCAGGGCAAGGTCGAGCAGCGCTTCAAGCTCAAGGGCAAGAGCACCGTGCTGGCCGAAGGTCGCGCCATCGGGCAGAAGATCGGCACCGGCCCCGTGCGCCTGGTGCACAGCATCAGCGAGATGGACAAGGTGCAGGCCGGCGACGTGCTGGTCACCGACATGACCGACCCCAACTGGGAGCCCGTGATGAAGCGCGCCAGCGCCATCGTCACCAACCGGGGCGGGCGCACCTGCCACGCGGCCATCATCGCGCGCGAACTGGGCATCCCGGCCGTGGTCGGCTGCGGCGACGCCACCAGCCTGCTCAAGGACGGCACGCTGGTCACCGTCAGCTGCGCCGAGGGCGACACCGGCCGCATCTACGACGGGCTGCTGGAGACCGAAGTCACCGAGGTCCAGCGCGGCGAGATGCCCAAGATTCCGACCAAGATCATGATGAACGTGGGCAACCCGCAGCTCGCCTTCGACTTCGCCCAACTGCCCAACGAAGGCGTGGGTCTCGCGCGGCTGGAATTCATCATCAACAACAACATCGGCGTGCATCCGAAGGCCATCCTGGACTATCCGCAGGTCGATCCCGACCTGAAGAAGGCGGTGGAATCCGTGGCGCGCGGTCATGCCTCGCCCAAGGCCTTCTATGTCGACAAGGTGGCCGAGGGTGTCGCCACCATCGCGGCGGCCTTCTGGCCGAAGCCGGTGATCGTGCGCCTGTCGGACTTCAAGTCCAACGAGTACCGCAAGCTGATTGGCGGCAGCCGCTACGAGCCGGAGGAAGAGAACCCGATGCTGGGCTTCCGCGGCGCGGCGCGCTACATCAGCGCCGAGTTCGGCGAGGCCTTCGCCATGGAGTGCGAGGCGCTCAAGCGCGTGCGCAACGAGATGGGCCTGACCAACGTGCAGATCATGGTGCCCTTCGTGCGCACGCTGAAGCAGGCCGAGCGCGTGACCACGCTGCTGGGCGAGCACGGCCTCAAGCGCGGCGAGAACGAGCTCAAGATCATCATGATGTGCGAGGTGCCCAGCAACGCCATCCTGGCCGACGAGTTCCTGGAGTTCTTCGACGGCTTCTCTATCGGTTCGAACGACCTTACGCAGCTCACGCTGGGTCTGGACCGCGATTCGGGCCTCGAACTGCTTGCGGCCGACTTCGACGAGCGCGACCCGGCCGTCCAGGCCATGCTGTCGCGGGCGATCGAGGCCTGCAAGAAGCAAGGCAAGTACGTCGGCATCTGCGGCCAGGGCCCCAGCGACCATCCCGACTTCGCCCAGTGGCTGGCCGACCAGGGGATCGCTTCGATCTCGCTCAACCCCGACAGCGTGATCGACACCTGGCAGCGTCTGGCCCAGCGTTGATCGCGGTCTGAAGCGCCGTCCCTCGGGACGCGTGGCGCAAGGGGCGGCCTGCTTTGGCGGGTCGCCCTTTTGCTTTTTGGGGGTGTTGCGTTGTGGCGACGCGCCACCAGTTTCGGCATATACTCGTGGGCTTTCCCTTGCCACACCGCCTGGACGCGGCGGGTGGCTTTCCTGGACGGGCGCGCATGCGCGCAACGTCCGCAAACCCCCAAGGAGTGTCATGCGTCACTACGAAATCATTCTGCTGATCCACCCGGATCAAAGCGAGCAGGTTCCGGCCATGCTGGAGCGTTACAAGGGCATGATCGCCGCCGGCAACGGCAAGGTGCATCGTGTCGAAGACTGGGGCCGCCGCCAGCTGGCCTACCAGATCAACAAGCTGAACAAGGCCCACTACCTGTGCGTCAACATCGAGGCCGACCAGGCCGTGATGTCCGAACTGGAGCATGCCTTCAAGTTCAACGACGCCGTGCTGCGCCACCTGACCGTGCTGAAGAAGAAGGCCGACACCGGCCCCTCCTCGATGATGAAGACCGTCGAGCGCGAGGAAGCCCGCAAGGCCCAGCAGGCCGAGTACGCCGCCAACAACAGCAGCAACTGATGTGGCTGCGCCCGCTGCGGCCAACCACCTGCTCCTGACGGCCTGCATCGAAGAGCTTGCCGCCTTGCGTTTCACCCCAGCCGGGCTCCCGGCCATCGATCTGCGGCTCGATCATGAATCGACCCAGGACGAAGCCGGACAGACCCGGCAGGTGAAGGCGGCACTCAAGGCAGTGGCCTTTGGCGCAATGGCCGAGCGGCTCTCGCGGCAGTCGCTGGGCAGCCAGTGGCGGTTCCAGGGTTTCCTGGCCAACCCCCGCAATGGCAAGCACCCCGTGCTGCACATCACGGATTTTCAGCAAGATTAATTTTCGACAGAGGTCCCTCAAATGGCCACGTTCAAGAAATTCAACAAGGACAAGCGTCCGAAGCGCAACACCCAGTCGCTGCTGTTCAAGCGCAAGCGTTTCTGCCGCTTCACCGTCGCCGGTGTGGAAGAGATCGACTACAAGGACATCGACACCCTGCGCGACTTCGTCGGCGAGAACGGCAAGATCGTCCCCGCCCGCCTGACTGGCACCCGTGCCATCTACCAGCGTCAGCTGAACACCGCGATCAAGCGTGCCCGCTTCCTCGCGATGCTGCCGTACAGCGACCAGCACCGCGTCTGAGCCGGAAGGAGTCCATCCCATGCAAGTCATTCTTCTGGACAAGATCGTCAACCTCGGTGCGCTCGGCGACATCGTCAAGGTCAAGGACGGCTACGCCCGCAACTTCCTGATCCCGACCGGCCGTGCGCGCCGCGCCACCGAATCGGCCAAGGCCGAGTTCGAAGCCAAGCGTGCCGAGCTGGAAAAGGCGGCCGCCGCCAAGCTGGCCGAAGCCCAGTCGCAGGGCGAGAAGCTGTCCGGCTCCACCGTCAAGCTGACCCAGAAGGCCGGCGTCGATGGCCGCCTGTTCGGCTCGGTGACCAACCACGACATCGCCGACGAACTGAAGAAGTCCGGCTACGACGTGGCCAAGTCGCAAGTGCGCCTGCCCAACGGCCCGATCAAGACCGTGGGCGACACCACGGTGAGCGTGGCGCTGCACACCGACGTGGTCGTCGAGATCACCGTCACGGTGTACGGCGAAACCGCCTGATCCCGCTTCGTTGAACGGGCGTTCGCCACGGCGGACGTCCGCCAACCCTTGACCCAAGGCCGCCTCCGGGCGGCCTTGTCATTGGCACACCGGCCAGTTGTCCCCGTCTGCGCACCGCAATCCCACGGGTTGTCCCCAGACTTATCCCGTGACTCGGCTGCGATGGCGGCCTAGCATCGCCCGTCTGCACTGCACGCCATGTCCGCTGTCTTTTCCCCCTTCGCTCCCAACGACCCTTCCGGTGACCGGCAGGTGGCCCAACTGAGGGTGCCGCCGAACTCGGTGGAAGCCGAGTCCAGCGTGCTGGGTGGTCTGCTGCTGGACAACAGCGCCTGGGACCGCGTGGGCGATCTGCTCACCGACGGCGACTTCTACCGTCATGAGCACAAGCTGATCTTCTCGGCCGTCGGCCAACTGATCAACGGCAACAAGCCGGCGGACGTGATCACGGTGCACGAGCACCTGCAGAACCTCGGTCAGTCCGAGGAGACGGGCGGTCTGGCCTACCTCAACTCGCTGGCGCAGTTCGTGCCCAGCGCGAGCAACATCCGCCGCTACGCCGAGATCGTCCGCGAGCGGGCGGTGCTGCGAAAGCTCATCTCTGCCGCCGACGAGATTTCGACCGCTGCCTTCAATCCGCAGGGCAAGGCGGTCGACAAGATCCTGGACGAGGCCGAGCAGAAGATCTTCAACATCGGCGAAGAAGGCTCGCGCAACAAGCAGGGCTTCCACAGCATGGACTCGCTGGTGGTCGAACTGCTGGACCGCGTGACCGAGATGGCCGACAACCCCAACGACATCACAGGGGTGCCGACCGGCTTCTACGACTTCGACCGCATGACCTCAGGCATGCAGGCCGGCGACATGATCGTCCTGGCGGCGCGTCCGTCCATGGGTAAGACCTCGCTGGCCATCAACATCGCCGAGCACGTGGCGCTCAATGAGGGGCTGCCGGTGGCAGTGTTCTCGATGGAAATGGGGGCCGCGCAGTTGGCCATCCGTATCGTGGGCTCCATCGGTCGTATCGATCAGGGTCACCTGCGCACCGGCAAGCTGACCGACGAGGAGTGGCCCCGCCTGACCGAGGCGATCGAGAAGCTGCGCAACATCTCGCTGCACATCGATGAGACGCCGGGTCTGTCCACGAGCGAGTTGCGTGCCAATGCGCGACGCCTCGCGCGCCAGTGCGGCCAGTTGGGCCTGATCGTGGTCGACTACCTGCAGCTGATGAGCGTCTCGGGCGGCATGGCCGACGAGAACCGTGCGACGGCGGTGGGCGAGATCTCCCGGGGCCTCAAGATGCTGGCCAAGGAGCTCAAGTGCCCGGTGATCGCGCTCTCGCAGCTGTCGCGTGGCGTGGAAAGCCGCACCGACAAGCGCCCCATGATGAGCGACCTGCGCGAATCGGGCGCCATCGAGCAGGACGCCGACGTGATCATGTTCATCTACCGCGACGACTACTACAACAAGGACTCCAAGGAGCCGGGCGTGGCCGAGGTGATCATCGCCAAGCAGCGTAACGGCCCGACGGGGACGGTGAAGCTGGCCTTCCTGAAGCCGCTGACCAAGTTCGAGAACCTCGCGACCGGCTTCGGCGGCGACGATTTCTGAGTGCGCTCTGTGGCCGGCTCTGGCCGGCAGGCCCGCCTGAGGTTGTTCCTTGGCTGCGAACCGCTGATCCGCACCGTCCGCCGGCGTGGCGGGCTGCCATTCAGAAAGCCCGACCTTCCGCGCAATTGGCTTCGATGCGGCGGCGCAGGTCGGCCAGCGTGCGGCCGGGCTCGTCCCTGAAGACTTCCTCCAGCATCCGCGCGTCGCGGATCCGGTCCATGCGGAAGGCGCGGAAGTCCTGCCGCAGCTCGCACCAGGCGGCCAACGTCCATACCTTGCCCCAATAGAAGCAGCCCAGCGGGCGCACTTGGCGCTCGCTGGGCTTGCCGCCCTCGTCGCGGTAGTCAAGCCAGAGCTTGCGGCGGGCTTGCGCGGCCTCGCGCAGCGTGCCCAGGTGCATGCGGGTCACGTCGTCCAGGGCCATGACGGGTGCATACAGCGCCAGGGATTCGGCCGCCGCGCGTGCCGTCGCCGGCAGCACCGAGAGGATCTTGCCCAGTGCGCCCTCGATGTTGGTCCCCATCGCGGGATCGACCCAGCTTTGCGCCAGCCGCGCCGCTGCCACCAGCGCGCGGGCTTCGTCCTGCGTGAACATGAGTGGCGGCAGGTCGAAACCCTGGCCCAGCCGGTAACCGATGCCGGCCTCGCCTTCCAGTGGCACGCCCTGGCGCTGCAGGTCGGCGATGTCGCGGTAGACGGTGCGCTCCGACACCTCCAACCGCTGGGCCAGAAAGGCCGCGGTGGTCAGCCGCCGACCGCGGATCAGCTGGACGATCTGAAAGAGGCGGTCGGCACGGCGCATGGGTCGCAAGTGCTGTTCAGTGGGGCGACGAAAAATCGAGTGGGGCCTGCATCGCGCCCGCGATCAGGTGCATGTCTTCCGCGGCGACCTCAAAAAGGCCAAAGCGCAGCTTATAGCCCCAATGACGCGAATCTCGCGTGAAGGCCAACTGGTCGAGCAGACCGGCGATGGCCACCTCGCGGGCCTCGGCATAGTGCACATCGCGCCGCCAGGGCATGAAGCCGTTGCCCATGTTCGCCTGGTAGGGCGAGCCGGGCGCCACGGTGCCGACGGAGACGAAGGCCTGCAGCCGGTCGCGGCCACCGAATCGCTCCGAGGGCGCGTAGTACGCCACGTAGTCGCCCGGCGACACGCGCTTCAGCGGCGAGCCGCGGCCATGGCAGACCTGCATGAAGCCGGCCGGGCGGTGGTCCCGGCCCAGGCGGGCGTGTTCCGCGCTGGCCACGGCGATCCAGTGGCGAGCCGCCCGTCGGGACTGGCGCGGGGTGGACATCAGCAGCCCGAGCGGTGCGGTCGGCATGGGCTCAGTCCTTGGCATGCAGGCCGACCAGATTGCCTTCCGGATCGCGCAGCAGTGCGAAGTAGCCGACCTCCGGCGCGATCAGCGTGCGTGGCGTGACGACCTGGCCGCCTGCGGCCACGGCGCGGTCGAGCGCTGCCTGGACGCTCGGCGCACAGTCGAGGTAGACGACGGTGCCGCCTTCGCTGGCCTTGTGGCCGGGCCGGTGTGCCAGGCAACCGCCGGCGCCCGGCTTGTCGTGGGCGAACACGATCATGGTGTCGCCGCCCAGGTCTTCGGTGCCGCGCATGGGGCGGTCTAGCAGGCGCTCGTAGAAGCGTTGGGCGGCGGCGAGATCGGCGACGGGAATGTCGAACCAGGTGTTGGCGTTGCGCATGGAATGGCTCCTCGATGGTGTTGAACAGGAGCGTGATGCTGCGCCGGGTCTCCTGACAGCGTGTTGTCAGTAGGCTGCCGGGGTCCGCTGCTGCTCGACAACTGCCCAGGAAAAAGCCCGCGCGGCCTCGCGGCGGCGCGGGCTTTGACGAGGATGCGACGGCGACCGGCCGGCCTCAGAGCACGTCGCTCGCGAAGTCGGCCAGGCGCGAGCGCTCGCCGCGCGCCAGCGTGATGTGCCCGCTGTGCGGCCAGCCCTTGAAGCGGTCGACCGCAAAGGTCAGGCCGGAGGAACCTTCGGTCAGGTAGGGCGTGTCGATCTGCGCCAGGTTGCCCATGCAGATGATCTTGGTACCCGGGCCGGCGCGGGTGATCAGCGTCTTCATCTGCTTGGGCGTCAGGTTCTGCGCTTCGTCGATGATCACGTACTTGTTGAGGAAGGTGCGGCCGCGCATGAAGTTCATGCTCTTGATCTTGATCTTGGAGCGGATCAGCTCATTGGTGGCGGCGCGGCCCCACTCACCGGCGCCACCGCCGTCGCCCTTGGCCAGGAACTCCAGGTTGTCGTCCAGGGCGCCCATCCAGGGGCCCATCTTCTCTTCCTCGGTGCCGGGCAGGAAGCCAATGTCCTCGCCCACGCTCACGGTGGCGCGGGTCATGATGATCTCGGTGTAGCGGCGGTCGTCGAGCACCTGCGTCAGGCCCGAGGCCAGGGCCATCAGCGTCTTGCCGGTGCCAGCGGTGCCGGTCAGGGTGACGAAGTCGATGTCCGGGTCCATGAGCAGATTCATGGCGAAGTTCTGCTCGCGGTTGCGCGTGGTCACGCCCCAGACGGCGTTCTTGCCCGAGCTGTAGTCCTTCAGCGTCTTGAGCACTGCCGTCTTGTCGCGCACTTCCGTCACGCGCGCGTACATGCTCGGCTCGCCGGGCGCCTCGAAATAGACGAACTGGTTGATGTAGAGGCTGGGCACCAGCGGCCCGGTGATGCGGTAGAAGGTGCTGCTGCCCGACTGCCAGCTTTCCACGGCCTTGCTCTGGCGCGTCCAGAAGTCGGCCGGCAGCGCGAGCGAGCCGGAATACAGCAGGTCGCCGTCTTCCAGTGCCTTGTCGTTCTGGTAGTCGTCGGCGTCGAGGCCCAGGGCGCGTGCCTTGACGCGCATGTTGATGTCCTTGGACACCAGCACGACCTCGCGCTTGTCGCCACCCTTGTCCTTTTCATGCAGCACGCGCAGCGCCTGCACCACGCCGAGGATCTGGTTGTCTGCCTTGCCCTGGGGCAGGCTGGTCGGCAGCTGATAGTCCAGCGGCTGGGTCTGGAAGAACAGGCGGCCACCGGCCTCCTTGTGGCCGGTCGTGTCGAGCTTGAGCCCTGCGCTCATGTCGGCACCCTGCGCCGCGGCCAGGGCGTCCAGGGTGCGGCTGGCCTGGCGGCCATTGCGCGCGACTTCCGTGGTGCCCTTCTTGTGGCCGTCCAGTTCCTCCAGCACGATCATCGGCAGGTAGATGTCGTGCTCCTCGAAGCGGAACAGGCAGGTCGGGTCGTGCAGCAGCACGTTGGTGTCGAGCACGAACAGGCGCTTGGGGCCGCTCTTCTTCACGCTGCGCTTGCGGCGCTCCCGCGCCGGTTCGTCGGCCACGCGGCTGGCCAGGGGGGCCGGCGGCAGCGGGGCGACGACCGGCTCGGCCTGGCGCGCGATGGCCGGCGCGGCGATGGGCGCCGGCGCCACGGCAGGCGAGGCGCCGCCCGCATCGGGCAACTGGCGGTCGTCGAACAGCGTGGGGGATTCTTTCCGCGCGTCCGTCTGCCGTTCAGCCGAAGTACGGCGCGCCTTGGGGGCGGCGCGCGCCGGCGCGTCGAGCGCTTCCGGCGAAAGCAGGGCTGCACGCTTGGTCGGGGCGGGGGGCAGGGGCATGGAGGAACAGGCTCGCTGAAAAATCGCGCACGAAGGCGCAAGGGCCGAAAAACGAAAAAGCCGCCTGGAGACCAGGGCGGCTTTTTTCGGGGGATGCAGTCGTCGGGCTCAACGGCATGAGGCCATTATGCACACCGGCGGAGGCCTTCCTCGTGACGGATCGGGCCGACCGGCAAGCCCGGCGCAGACGCAATCAGGCGGCCTTTTTCAGCGCCTTGACTTCCTTGAGGACTTCGTCCACGTGGCCGGGCACCTTGAGCCCGCGCCATTCGGCCTTGAGCACGCCGTCGGGGCCGATGAGGAAAGTGCTGCGCTCGATGCCCTTGACCTTCTTGCCGTACATGATCTTGTTCTTCACCACGCCGAACATGTGGCACATCTTTTCTTCGGTGTCGGCGATCAGTTCGAAGGGCAGCTCGAGCTTGGCCTTGAACTCGTCGTGTGACTTCATGTTGTCGCGCGACACGCCGAACACCACGGCGCCGGCCTTCACGAAGTCCTTGTAGTGGTCGCGGAACTGCATGGCCTCGGTGGTGCAGCCGGGCGTGTTGTCCTTGGGATAGAAGTACAGCACGACGGTCTGGCCGAGGTGGGACGTGTTCGAGACCTTGATTCCGCCGGTGGCGCTGGCATCGAATTCGGGAATGGGTTTGTTGACAACGATCGCCATGAAACTTGTAATCTCCGCTCTGGGTTCCCGAGAAATGACGCGAAACCGGGGCCCCTTGCTGCAACGAGATTGCGTTACACGACGCAATCAGGTGCAAGTTTTCCGAGGGAACGCGGTCCGGTCTGCAACCGCCGATTTTATCCCGATTGCAAATCAGCCGATAGCTGTCCGTGCTTCCAAAAGGAGGGCGGCCACGACGTGACGCCCTTCGCCGGCCAGGATGTTGTAGGTCCGGCATGCCGCTGCGGTGTCCATGGTCTCCACGCCAGTGCCGGCCGCGATGAGCGGGGCAATCCAAGCCGGCTTCGGAAAGCGGATGCGGTCGCCGCTGCCGAAGATCACCACCTCGGCCTTCAACGCCGCGAGCTGCGCGAAATGCTCTGGCGTGAGCGCCTCGAACCGTTCGCAGGGCCAGTCGAAGCGCTCGTCGCGCGAACCCACGACCACGCTCGCATCCACCCGCTGACCCTTGATGGCCACCCATCCGGGCCCGGTCGCGGTGACGGTCTGGACGTCGTGTTTGTCGGGCTGGAGCTTCATCGGGCCGGGGCTTTCATCTGTGTTCCAATTGTAGGTTTCCCCTTTAGCGGCGCCCCTCGGAGGGACTTTGAAAGCGATCAAGAAATCGGCCAAGCTGGCCCATGTGCTGTACGACATCCGCGGACCCATCATGGACGCGGCCAAGCAGATGGAGGAAGAGGGCCAGAAGATCATCAAGCTAAATATCGGCAACCTCGCGCCCTTCGGCTTCGACGCACCCGAAGAGGTGCAGCAGGACATGATCCGCCACCTGCCGGCGTCGGCGGGTTACTCCGACAGCAAGGGCATCTTCGCCGCGCGCAAGGCGGTGATGCACTACACCCAGCAGCAGGGCATCGCCGGCGTCACGCTCGAGGACATCTACCTGGGCAATGGCGCCAGCGAGCTGATCGCGATGGCCACCAATGCGCTGCTGGACGACGGCGACGAACTGCTGCTGCCCGCGCCCGACTATCCGCTGTGGACGGCGGTCACCAGCCTGTCCGGGGGCAAGCCGGTCCACTACCTGTGCGACGAGGCCAACCAGTGGATGCCCGACCTGGACGACATCCGCGCCAAGATCACGCCGCGCACCAAGGGCATCGTGGTCATCAACCCCAACAACCCGACGGGTGTCGTCTACAGCGACGCGCTGCTCAAGGGCCTGGTCGAGATCGCCCGCGAACACGAGCTGGTGCTGCTGGCCGACGAGGTCTACGACAAGGTGCTGTATGACGGCACAAGGCACACGGCCCTGGCCAGCCTGTCGACCGACGTGCTGACGCTGACCTTCAACTCGCTGTCCAAGAGCTACCGCTCCTGCGGCTACCGCGCGGGCTGGATGGTGGTGTCGGGCGACAAGCGAGCCGCCAGCGACTACATCGAAGGCCTGAACATGCTGGCCAACATGAAGCTGTGCTCCAACGTGCCGGGCCAATGGGCCATCCAGACGGCGCTGGGCGGCTACCAGAGCATCAACGAGCTCGTCGGCCCCGGCGGCCGGCTGCGCCGCCAGCGTGATCTGGCCTATGACCTGATCACGTCCATTCCCGGCGTGAGCTGTGTCAAGCCGCAGGCGGCCCTGTACATGTTCCCGCGCCTCGATCCCAAGGTCTATCCCATTGCGGACGACCGGCAGTTCTTCCTGGAGCTGCTGAAGGAAACCCGCGTCATGCTGGTGCAGGGCACCGGCTTCAACTATCCCGACCAGCAGCACTTCCGCATCGTCTTCCTGCCCCACGAGGACGACCTGCGAGAGGCCATCGCCCGCATCGAACGCTTCCTGGCGCGCTACCGCCAGCGCCACGCCTGAATTTCCCGAGCCTTCCGATAGATTGACGAGTGATCCGCTATGACGACTGAATCCCTGAAACCCATCCAGGTCGGCCTGCTCGGCATCGGCACCGTGGGCAGCGGCACCTTCGAGGTGCTGCGCCGCAACCAGGAAGAGATCCGCCGCCGCGCCGGCCGCGGCATCGAGATCACCATGGTGGCCGATCTCGACACCGAGCGCGCCCGTCGCGTGGTGGGCGAGGGCGTGAAGGTGGTGGGCGACGCCCGCGAGGTGATCGCCAATCCCGAGATCGACATCGTGATCGAGCTGATCGGCGGCTACGGCATCGCCAAGGCGCTGGTGCTCGAAGCCATCGCGGCCGGCAAGCATGTGGTCACGGCCAACAAGGCGCTGCTGGCCGTACATGGCACCGAGATCTTCGCGGCCGCCCACCAGCGCGGCGTGATGGTGGCCTTCGAGGCCGCGGTGGCTGGCGGCATCCCGATCATCAAGGCCCTGCGCGAAGGCCTGACGGCCAACCGCATCGAGTGGATCGCCGGCATCATCAACGGCACCACCAACTTCATCCTGTCGGAGATGCGGGACAAGGGCCTGGACTTCGCCACCGTCCTCAAAGAAGCGCAGCGCCTGGGCTATGCCGAGGCCGACCCCACCTTCGACATCGAAGGCGTGGACGCCGCCCACAAGCTCACGCTGATGAGTGCCATCGCCTTCGGCGTGCCTGTGCAGTTCGACAAGGCCTACGTCGAAGGCATCACGCAACTGGCCGCGCAGGACATCAAGTACGCCGAGCAACTGGGCTACCGCATCAAGCTGCTGGGCGTGACGCGCCGCACGGCCAAGGGCATCGAGCTGCGCGTGCACCCCACGCTGGTGCCGGCCAAGCGCCTGCTGGCCAATGTGGAAGGCGCGATGAACGCCGTGGTGGTGCACGGCGACGCCGTCGGCACCACGCTGTACTACGGCAAGGGCGCGGGCAGTGAGCCCACGGCCAGCGCCGTGATCGCCGACCTGGTGGACATCACCCGCCTGCATTCGGCCGACGTGCAGCACCGCGTGCCCTACCTGGCCTTCCATCCGCAGTCGATGAGCGACCTGCCAGTGCTGCCGATGAGCGAGGTCACCAGCAGCTACTACCTGCGGCTGCGCGTCGCCGACCAGGCCGGCGTGCTGGCCAAGGTGACCGGCCTGCTGGCCACGGCCGGCATCAGCATCGACGCCGTGCTGCAGCGCGAGGCTGAAGATGTGGGCGGCGAAGGCTCCACCGACACCGACCTGATCATCCTGACCCACGACGCGCGTGAAGGCGCCGTCGACAGCGTGATCGCCGAGCTGCAGGCCCTGCCCACGGTGCTCGCGCCGGTGGTGCGCCTGCGCAAGGAAGAGCTGCGCTGACCACGACGCGATGAACTACCTCTCCACCCGAGGCGACCCGACGCCCCGCAAGTTCTGCGAAATCCTGCTCGAAGGCCTGGCGCCCGATGGCGGCCTGTACCTGCCGGAGCGTTATCCGCAGGTCGACGCCACCATGCTCGCGCGCTGGCGCACGCTGGCCTACCACGAGCTGGCCTTCGAGATCCTGTCGCTCTACATCGACGACATCCCGGCCGACGACCTGCGCACCCTGTGCGCGAAGACGTATACCGAAGAGGTCTTCGGCACGGCCGACATCACGCCGCTGCGCGAACTGGAAGACGGCGTCTACCTTGAAGGCCTGTCCAATGGCCCCACGCTCGCCTTCAAGGACATGGCGATGCAGCTGCTCGGCAACCTGTTCGAGTACGAACTGGGTCGCCGCGGCGAGCAGCTGAACATCCTGGGCGCCACCAGCGGCGACACCGGCAGTGCGGCCGAGTACGCCATGAAGGGCAAGAAGGGCGTGCGCGTCTTCATGACCTCGCCCGACGGCCGGATGAGCCCCTTCCAGCAGGCGCAGATGTTCAGTCTGCAGGACGCCAATATCCACAACATCGCCATCACCGGCGTGTTCGACGACTGCCAGGACATCGTCAAGGCGGTGAGCAACGACCTGGCCTTCAAGCGCCAGTACCGCATCGGCACTGTCAATTCGATCAACTGGGCGCGCCTTCTTGCCCAGGTCGTCTACTACTTCAAGGGGTGGATCGAAGCCACCGGTCCGCAGGGCGGCGAAGTGAGCTTCACCGTGCCCTCCGGCAACTTCGGCAACGTCTGCGCCGGCCATGTGGCGCGCATGATGGGGCTGCCGATCCGCAAGCTGGTGGTGGCCACCAACGAGAACGACGTGCTCGACGAGTTCTTCCGCACCGGCGTCTACCGCGTGCGGGGCGCGGCCGACACGCATGAAACCTCCAGCCCGTCCATGGACATCAGCAAGGCCAGCAACTTCGAGCGTTTCGTGTTCGACCTGCTGGGCCGCGACGGTGCGCGCACCAAGTCGCTGTTCCAGGACGCATTGGCCCGCGAAGGCAAATTCGACCTGAGCGCCGATCCGGTCTTCGCCGATGCGGCGGGACGCTTCGGCTTCCGCTCTGGCCGCAGCACGCATGCCGACCGACTGGTCACCATCCGCGACACCGATGAGCGCTTCGCCGTGCTCATCGACACCCACACGGCCGACGGCCTGAAGGTGGCGCGCGAGCACATCGAGCCCGGCGTACCGATGGTCGTGCTCGAGACGGCACTGCCCATCAAGTTCGCCGCCACCATCGTCGAGGCCCTGGGCCGCGAGCCCGACCGGCCGGCCAGGTTCGAGGGCATCGAGTCGCTGCCCAAGCGCGTGGCGCGCCTGCCGGCCGATGCCGAGCAGGTGAAGCGCTACATCGCGGAGCACTGCGCCGCATGAAGGTCGTGGTCTTTGCCGGCTACTCCGGGGCGGGCAAGACCACCCTGGTCGAGCAGGTGATTGCCGAGCTGCGCCAGCAGGGCCAGCGGGTGTCGGTCATCAAGCATGCCCACCACAAGTTCGACATCGACCACCCGGGCAAGGACAGCTGGCGCCACCGCCAGGCCGGCGCCTTCGAGGTGGTCGTCGCCTCAGACCGGCGCATGGCGCTGATGCGCGAATTCGAGCAGCCGACCGAGCCCCATGTGCACCACCTGCTGGCCCAACTGTGGGATGGCGTGGACTGGGTGCTGGTCGAAGGCTTCAAGCACTGCGACCTGCACAAGGTCGAAGTCATGCGCCGCATCGAGCCGGGCCAGGCGCCGCGCCCGGCGCTTTACCCCCTTGACGAACTCGTCTGCGCCATCGCCACCGACACGACCGAGAACCTGCCCCAGCCCACCGGCCTGCCAGTCTTCGACCTGGACGATGCCGCGGGCGTGGCGCAATGGCTGCTGCAGAGCGGTGAACGCTTCGTCTACCACCCCGAGCACGATGTCTGACGCCACCGCTGCCCCGGCGCCCGCTGCGCGCCGCCCGCTGATGCCCCTGGACGACGCCCTGGCCCGACTGCTGGCCCAGGCGCAGCCGCTGGCGGGCATCGAGGACTGCAACACCTTCGACGCCGACGGCCGCGTGCTGGCGTGCGACTTGGTCGCTGCGCTGACCGTGCCGCCGACGGACAACAGCGCCATGGACGGCTATGTTGTGCGCGTGGCCGACTGCACCGCGCCGGGCACGGTGCTGCGCGTGGCGCAGCGCATCCCGGCCGGCAGCACCGGCGGGCCACTGGCGGCTGGCACCGCGGCGCGCATCTTCACCGGCGCGCCTGTCCCGCCCGGTGCCGATGCCGTGGTCATGCAGGAGGACACCGAGGCGCTGCCCGAAGAGGGCGGCCTGGGTCAGGTACGGGTCACGGCAATGCCGCGGGTCGGGCAGTGGATCCGTCGTGCCGGCGAAGACGTCGAGCGCGGCAGCGTGGTGCTCGCTGCCGGACAGCGCCTCACGCCGCAGGCCCTGGGCCTGGCCGCCAGCATTGGCTTCGCCACCCTGCCGGTGCGCCGCCGGCCGCGCGTGGCCATGCTTTCCACCGGCGACGAACTGGTCATGCCCGGCACCATCGCGCCCGACGCCATGCCGCCCGGCGCCATCTACAACTCCAATCGCTTCTTCCTGCGGGCGCTGCTGCTGCGCATGGGTTGCGACGTGCAGGACCTGGGCCTGGTGCCCGACCGGCTGGAGGCCACCATCGAAGGCCTGCGCGCCGCCGCGGCCCGCAACGACCTGATCATCACCACCGGCGGCGTGTCGGTGGGTGAAGAGGACCATGTGAAGGCCGCCGTGCAGTCGCTGGGCACGCTGGAGCACTGGGCGCTGGCCATCAAGCCGGGCAAGCCCTTCGCCTACGGCACCATCGCCCGGCCGGTGCTCGAAGAGGGCGGGATCGACCGGTGCCATGTCTGCGGGCTGCCGGGCAACCCGGTCTCCAGCTTCATGACCTTCCTGCTGCTGGTGCGGCCCTTCCTGATGGCGCTGCTGGGCGCCAACCAGGCCGTGCCGGCCGCGGTTCAGATGACGGCCGGCTTCGACTGGCCGCGGCCCGACCGACGGCGCGAGTTTCTGCGCGCGCGCATCGGTGCAGACGGCCGGCTCGAGCTCTTCGCCAACCAGAGCTCGGGCGTGCTGACCTCCACCGTCTGGGGCGACGGCGTGATCGACAACCCGGGCGGCCAGGCGATCGCCGTGGGCGATGCCGTGCGGTTCATTCCTTTCAATGCGTGGTTGGCATGACGAGGAAAGTCCAGGTTCGCTACTTCGCTTCGATCCGCGAGGCCCTGGGCCACGGCGAAGAAACCGTCGAGACCCAGGCCACGACGCTCGGCGCCCTGCGCGACGAACTGATCGCGCGCGGCGAGCCTCATGCTGCGGTGCTGGCACGCGGCCGCGCTGTGCGGCTGGCCGTGGACCAGGTCATGGCGAAGGAGGACGCCGCGCTGCGCGACGGGGCCGAGGTCGCCTTCTTTCCGCCCGTCACAGGCGGCTAGGCGCCCGTTCATCCTCTGCGGCCCTGCCTCGGCGCTTTCCAGTCGACGCTGCTCGGCCTCATTCGCCGCCGGACAGCGTCGCATCCAACGCCAGCAGGCGTGCCTTCAATGCCGCACCCGTACTGGTCATCGGTGCGCGCAAGTCCCCGGTCATCTCTCCCCGGCCGCTCAGCAGGGCCTTGAGCGGCGCCGGATTGGGCTCTTCGAACAAGCCCTCGATCAGCGGCAGCAGCGGCTGCCACAGCGCCCGCGCCTCCAGCAGCCTGCCCTGGCGCAGCAGCGTGATGACGCGGGCCAGCCGTGCCGTCTGCACATGGGCGCAGGCTGCGATGGCGCCGCAGCCGCCTTCGGCAACCGTGGGAAAGATCTGGGCGTCCTCGCCCGCCAGCACCTGTAGCCGGCCATCGGCGATCAGGGCGCGGGTCTTGGCGAAGTCGCCACCGCAGTCCTTGACGCCGACGATGCGCGGGTGCGCGGCCAGGGCCAGCAGCGTGTCGCGGGCCAGCGTGCTGCCCGTGCGATACGGGATGTCGTAGACGAGCACCGGCACCGGGCTGGCATCGGCCAGCTGCTGGAACCAGTCGAGCAGGCCCGCCTGCGAAGGCCGGATGTACAGCGGTGCGGGCAACAGCACGCCCGCCAGGTCTGCGCTGCCCAGGGCGCGCAGGCGCCGCCCGGTGTCGGCCAGGTGGTAGCCGGAGATGCCGAGCACCCGGCGCACACCCGGCGCGACGTCGGCAACGGTGGCCAGCACGGCCTGCTGCTCGGCGTCGCTCAGGGACGCGGCCTCGCCCGTGGAGCCGCAGACCACGAAGCCGGCGATCGGCTCCGCGGCCAGGCGAAGGGCCAGCGCCGCGAGGGCCGCATGGTCCACGGACCCATCGCGCAAGGGCGTGACCAGCGGCACCCAGAGGCCCGAGAAGTCGCGGCTCGGCGCGACATCCGGCGATGCGGCGAGGGCCGCCGACGCCGGGTCGTTGGAGAGGAGGGAGGCAGAAGAGGGCACGCGTTTTCCTTGAACGACAGGGTTCGACCGACGATGAAACCGTCGGCGGATGCATGCAACAGGGAAACGGAAGGACGGCTGCTGCCGCCCGGAGGCTGCCGTGTCGCTCATCCGACGACGGCAGCCGCAGCTCCGGTCAGATGAGCTGGACTTTTTTGGATTTGGCCGCGACCCGAGGCTGCATGCCCGCCGACTGGACGCAATGCCAGGCGGACGCGGTAGGCAGATCGGGGAAGGCCATGGGGCGCGAGTGTAGCGAGACCGGTCCGGTCTGGGCGCCCGCGGGCTGCTCACACGCCAGCCCGCGCCATCGGGCGCGGCAGAATGGGCGGATGACTGCCCCATCGCGCGTTCGCATCCAGACCGAGGACTTCGACCTGTCCACCGAGGTGGCCCTGCTGCGGGCCGGCAATGCGGGCGTCGGCGCTGTCTGCGCCTTCGTCGGCACGGTGCGCGACCACAGCGAGGGCGCTGCCGTGGCGGCCATGGAGCTGGAGCACTACCCGGGCATGACCGAGTCCTCCATCGAGGCCATGATCGACGAGGCGCACCGCCGCTTCGACATCCTGGGCGCACGGGTGGTGCATCGGGTCGGCCCGTTGCAGCCGGCGGATCAGATCATGATGGTGGCCGTCGTCTCGGCCCACCGCGGCCAGAGCTTCGAGGCCTGCGAGTTCCTGATGGACTATCTCAAGACGCAGGCGCCGTTCTGGAAGAAGGAGTCGACGCCCGACGGCGCCCGCTGGGTGGATGCGCGGGTCAGCGACGATCGCGCCCTGGCGCGTTGGGGGCTGGATCTGCCCAACGCGTGAATCGCGCGCCGGTCGTCCGTCGCGCGGGCATCGCTCAGGCCCTGCGCGACGCCGGAGGCACGTTCAGGAGCCGTCCGTCAGCCGGCGCCAGGAAATCCGGCGTGTGCCCGACGGACTGCTCAGATTGCCCAACTGCGTTGTGATCGGCTTGCCCGTCGAATCCTTCGTCGTCGCGACGATGCGGCCGGACGAGGTGACGGCCAGCGCGGCCGAGCTCGACACCCCCGCGCTCGACAGCAAGCCCCCGACGTTGGTCGCACCGTTCACCGCGAGGCCGGTGGCGAAGTTCACGTAGTTGATGTAGCTCGATCCGCCCGTCGTGCAGGCCCCGCCGTTGCTGGGCGTGTTCGACACATAGACCAGCGTGCCTGCGTACAGGACCGGGTCCACATCCACCCGCTCGCTGGCGTTCGGCAGGTCGGCGAACCAGCCGTTCATGGTCCTGAAGTCCGTCGTCGTGCTGGACAGGCCGGTGGCCGTTCGCGTGCCGGCGTTGTCGGTCAGCGTGATGCGCATGAAGCAGTTGCTCAGGGTGCCGGTGGAACAGGCATTGGTGCGCGGCGCGTTGAACAGGGCGCCGCTGGCGTTGGTGGTCAGCGGGTCCTTGATGGCGTACATGGTCTGGGATTGCGTGGTGGTCACTTTTGCGTTGTAAAAATCTACATCGCTTGAGCCTTCTTCGAGTTTGCTAAGCGCGACCTGTGCCATAC
>NZ_CAJYES010000128.1 GCF_913773995.1 uncultured Pseudacidovorax sp. | reverse complement strand
TCCTGCTGCAGTGCAGGCGTCACTTCCAGCACCACGTTGTAGCTGTTGAGCTGGGTGAAGTACTGCGCCACCTGCCGCTGGCCGATGGCGTCGTACAGCGTGGCGTCGATCAGCGCCGGCGTGATGCCGTAGCTGGAGGCGCGCTGCCGGTCGATGGTCAGGCTGGCCATGGGCGCGGCGTTCTGCTGGTCGGAGCTCACGTCGGTGAGGGCCGGCAGCTGCTGCAGGCGCTGCGTGATGCGCTGCGTCCAGGTGTCGAGCTCGCCCAGGTCGGTGTCGGTCAGCGTGTACTGGTACTGGGTGCGCGCCAGCCGGCCGCCCACGTTGATGTCCTGCCCGGCCTGCATGTAGAGCGTGATGCCGGGCACGCGCGCCAGCTTGGGCCGCAGGCGGCCGATGATCTCGTCGGCGGTCTCGGTGCGGCCGTCTTCCTTGGGCTTGAGGCCGATGAAGAAGTTGCCCGAGTTGAAGGTGCTGGCACCGGCCTGCAGGCCGAAGGCGGTGACGTCCGGGTCCTGCCGCACGATGTCGGCCAGGGCCAGCATGCGCCCGTGCATGGCCTCGGACGAGGAATCCTGCCCTGCCACCGCGGTGCCGAAGATGTAGCCCGTGTCCTGCTGCGGGAAGAAGCCCTTGGGAATCACGATGAACAGCGCCACGGTGGCGGCCACCGTCGCGATGAAGCTCAGCAGCGTGATGAAGGGATGGCGCAGCACCACTTCGAGCGCGCGGCGGTAGCCGCCGATCATGGCCTCGAAGCCGCGCTCGAACAGGTCGAAGAGCTTGCCGTGCTTCGGTGCGGCATGCGTGCCGTCGCCATGCGGGTTCTTCAGGAACTTGGCGCACAGCATGGGCGTGAGCGTGAGCGAGACCACCACCGACACGGCGATGGTCAGCGTCACCGTCACCGCGAACTCGCGGAACAGGCGCCCCACGATGCCGCCCATCAGCAGCAGCGGGATGAACACGGCCACCAGCGACACCGAGATCGACACGATGGTGAAGCCGATTTCCTGCGCGCCTTGCAGTGCCGCCTGCATGGGCGGCATGCCGTCCTCGATGTGGCGGTAGATGTTCTCCAGCATCACGATGGCGTCGTCCACCACGAAGCCCACCGCGATGGTCAGCGCCATGAGCGACAGGTTGTCCAGCGAATAGCCCAGCACGTACATCACGGCGGCCGTGCCCAGCAGCGCGAGCGGTACGGTCACGCTGGGGATCAGCGTGACGGTCATGCTGCGCAGGAAGACGAAGATCACCGCCACCACCAGCGCCACCGACAGCACGAGGGTGAACTCCACGTCCTTGACCGAGGCGCGGATGGTTTGCGTGCGGTCGATGATGGTGCTGACCGTCACGCTGGGCGGGATCGAGGCCTTGAGCTTGGGCAGCGCCGCGAAGATGCGGTCCACCGTGTCGATCACGTTGGCGCCCGGCATCTTGGTGATGGCCAGCGAAATGGCCTGGCCCGGCTCGATGTGGCTGCCTTCCGGCTCGGCCTTGCCGGGGAAGGCCCAGGCGGCGATCTTGGCGTTTTCCGGCCCATCCACGGCCACGCCCACGTCGCGCACGCGGATGGGTGCGCCGTTGCGGTAGGCCAGCACCATGTCGTTCCACGGCGCGGCCTTGAGCAGCTGGTCGTTGGTGTAGACGTTCATGGCCTGCGAGGTGCCGTCCAGCGTGCCGGTGGGTGCGCTCACGGTGGTGTTGGCGATCACGCCGCGGATGTCCTCCAGGCTCAGGCCCAGGCCGCGGATCTTGGCCGGGTCGACCTGGATGCGCACCGCCGGCTTCTGCTGACCGAACACATTGACCAGGCCCACGCCCTCGATGCGCGAGATCTGCTGCGCCAGGATGTTCTCGGCATAGTCGTCCACCTGCGTCATCGGCAGCACCTGCGACTGCACCGCCAGGATCAGCACCGGCGCATCGGCCGGGTTGATCTTGCGGAAGCTCGGCGGGCTGGGCAGGTTCTTGGGCAATTGGCCGGTGGCCGAGTTGATGGCGGTCTGCACGTCCAGCGCGGCGCCGTCGATGTTGCGGTCCAGGTCGAACTGCAGCGTGATCTGCGTCAGGCCCAGCGAGCTGGTCGAGGTCATCTGCGACAGGCCGGGAATCAGCGAGAACTGCCGCTCCAGCGGCTGCGCCACGTTCGACGCCATGGTTTCCGGGCTGGCGCCCGGCAGGCGGCCGGTGACCTGCAGGGTCGGGAAGTCCACCTGCGGCAGCGGTGCCACCGGCAGCATCGGCCAGGCCACCAGGCCGATGAGCAGCAGCGCGACGGCCAGCAGCGAGGTGCCGATGGGCCGGCGGATGAAGGCGGCAGAGATGCTCACGAGGTGGCTCCCTTGGCGCCGTTGGCGGTCTCTGCGGCCTTGGCGCCGGCAGGCTTGTCGGTGGCGGGCTTGTCGGTGGCGGGCTTGTCCGCGCCGGGGGCGGCGCCCTTGCCCTCGCCGCCTTCCCTGGCCTCGCGCACGGCGGTGCCCGGGGCCAGGCGGAACTGGCCGTCGGTCACCACGCGGTCGCCCGCCTTCAGGCCCTTCGTCACCACGGCCGTGTTGCCCTCGCTGCTGCCCAGCTCGATGGGTTGCACGCGGGCCTTGTTGTCGGCATCGACCACGTAGCTGAACAGCCCGTTGGGGCCGCGCTGCACGGCGGGGGCGGGCACGGTGAGCGCATCGCGCTGCTGGCCCAGCACCAGCCGCGCATCCACCGACTGCCCCGGCCACAGCTTGTGGTCGGGGTTGGCGAAGCGGGCCTTCATGGCGATGGTGCCGGTGGTGACGTCGATCTGGTTATTCAGCAGCGTCAGCTCGCCGGTGGCCAGCACCTCGTGCGTGGCGCGGTCGATGGCCTGCACCTGCAGCGGCGCCGGGCCGTGGAGGGCGGTGTTGATGGCCTGGAAGGCGCTTTCGGGCACGGTGAACTGCACGGCGATGGGGTCGATCTGGTTGATGACCAGCAGGCCGGCCGCGTCGGTGGCGTGGACGATGTTGCCGGGGTCGACCAACCGGGCGCCGATGCGGCCCGACAGGGGGGCGGTGAGCGTGGCATAGCTCAGCTGCACCTGCGCGGCCGAGACGGCGGCGGTGTCGC
>NZ_CAJYES010000127.1 GCF_913773995.1 uncultured Pseudacidovorax sp. | reverse complement strand
CGCCGATGGCACCGAACATGCCGCCCATGATGTCGTTGACGCTGGTGCCGGCCCGCAGCGGCCGGCCCACCGGCCCCGTCATGTACGACAGGCCGCCCATCATCTGCACCACCTCGTCCAGCGCCAGGCGCTTCTCGTAGGGGCCGGGCAGGAAGCCCTTGTGGCTCACGTAGATCAGGCCCGGATGCCGCGCCGAGAGCGTGGCGTAGTCGAGACCGAGCTCCTGCATCAGGCCGGGGCGGAAGTTCTCCAGCACCACGTCGCAGGTGCCGATCAGCTCGGCGGCCGTCTGGCGGCCGGCCTCGGTCGTGATGTCGAGCACCACGCTCTTCTTGTTGCGGTTGAAGCTGCGGAAGAAGCCGATGCCCAGGCCCGGCAGCCGCCGCGTCTTGTCGCCGCCCGGCGGCTCGATCTTGATCACCTCGGCGCCCAGGTCGGCCAGGATCATCCCGCAGGTGGGGCCCATCACCATGTGGGTGAATTCGAGGACGCGCAGGCCGGTCAGCGGCAGGGCGGAAGAATCGGAAGTCATGGGCGTTGGGTGCTTCGATGGAGGGGGAGTCAGACCGGCTCGGGCACGGCTTGGAAGGTCTTCGGCAGGCCGGCACGCCAGAGCGCACCGTGCATGGGCTCGCCCGCGATCCAGCCCGCCACCTGGGTGCGCAGCGCCAGCAGGGCCGGAAGGTCGAGCCCGGTGCGGATGCCCATGGCTTGGACCATGAAGGCCAGGTCTTCCGTGGCTGCGTTGCCGCTGGCGCCCGGCGCGTGCGGGCAGCCACCGATGCCGGCCAGCGAGGCGTCGAAGCGCGTCACGCCCAGCAGCAACGCCGCATGCACATTGGCCAGCGCCAGGCCCCGCGTGTCGTGGAAATGGCCGCAGCAGAAGCGATCGCCCGCGATGCGCAACGCCTGCTCGAACAGCCGGCCGACCGAGGCCGGGTCGGCATAGCCCACCGTGTCGGCCAGGCTGACGCGGTCGGCGCCAGCGTCGAGCAGGGCCCGCATCAGCCGCAGCACATCGGCGGGCTCGACACGGCCCTGCAGCGTGCAGCCGAAGGCCGTGCCCACGCCACCTTCGATCAGCGTCTTGCGGCCGGAGGCATCGCGGGCCGCGCGGATGCGGGCCAGCTCGGCCACCACCTCGTCAGGGGTCTTTCGCAGGTTGGCCAGGCTGTGGGCATGGCTGGCCGACAGGGGCAGGATCATCAGGTCGGCATCGCCTTCCAGCGCGCGCTCGGCGCCGCGCAGGTTGGGCACCAGCACCGAGGCGCGCAGGCCCGGCAGGGTCTTGGCGAAGGCCAGCACCTCGGCCGTGTCGGCCAGTTGCGGCATCAGCCGCGGCGGCACGAAGGAGCCCACCTCGATCTCGGTCTGGCCTGCCGCCACGGCCATGCGCAACCATTCGCACTTGGCGTCGGTGGGCAGCACGGTGGCGATGCTCTGCAGGCCGTCGCGCAGGCCCACCTCGCGGATCGTGACGTGGGAGGGGGAGGAATGCGGAGCCATGGGCGTGCTTCGTTGTTGGGGGGCTGTTGTCTCTGGCCGCCAATGTAGAAGTGCCCAATGCAGCGGTAAAGTGATGATTTTTCCGTCCAGGGTTTCCGACCCGGAAAGGCGGCCGTGCCCGACCTCGATCTCACCACCCTGCGCCTCTTCGTCGCCGTCTGCGACCACCGCAACATGGCCCGCGCCGGCCAGCAGGAGCATCTGGGCCCCTCGGCCATCAGCAAGCGCCTGACGCAGCTGGAAGCGCAGGTGAACGCGCCGCTGCTCGAAAGGCATCGCCGCGGCGTGGTGCCCACGGCGGCCGGCGAGATCCTGCTGGAGCACGCGCGCGCGATGCTGGCCACCGCCGACCGCGTGGCCCGCGACATGAGCGCGTGGCGCCATGGCGTCAAAGGGCAGGTGCGGGTGCTGGCCTCGGTGTCGTCGATCTCGCAGCACTTGCCCGACGACATCGCCACCTTCCTGCAGCAGCCCGCGCATGCCCAGATCCGCGTCGACATCGAGGAGCGCACCAGCGCCAGCCTGGTGCAGGCCTTGCGCGAGGGCCTGGCCCCGCTCGGCGTGTGCTGGGACGCAGCCGATCTCGAAGGGCTGCAGACCCTGCCCTACCGCGGCGACCAGCTCGCCGTCGCGGTGCCCCGCGGACATCCGCTGGCGCGCCTGAAGCGCTGCAGCCTGGCGCAGACGCTGGGGCACGACCATGTGGGCCTTCCGGCCAACACGGCCGTGCACACCCTGCTGGCCCGCGCCGCCGCCATCATCGGCCGGCCGATCTACTACCGCGCCGTGGTCTCCACCTTCGATGCGTCGCTGCGCTGTGTGCAGGCCGGCCTGGGCGTGGCCGTGGTGCCGCGGGAGATCGTCGAGAAGGCCGGGGCGGGCGGCCCCCTGCGGGTGGTGCCGCTGAGTGATGAATGGGCCCAGCGGCGCTTCGCGATCTGCTTTCGCGATGCCGCGCAGCTGTCACCAGCCGCGCGCCTGCTGGCGGAGCACCTGGCTGCGGTGGCACGGCCGCGCGGTTGAAGGGCGCCCGCGTGTCGTCCCCACCATCGCGGGCATCGCACCTGGCTCGCTCTGTGCCCAGGCGGTCCGATCGCGGTGGGGCATCGCACCGTCGCGGCCTGCCCGCTGTCGGACGGACGCCACCTCGCCTGACATGCAGCACCGCGGCCCGCAGGCAAGCTCAAGCACATGAAGCGCTTTCTCGACCTCTTCCCCCTGGTGCATGCCCTGATGGCCGTGGTGTTCGCGGTGGCGGCGCTGATGCTGCTCGTGATTGCGGCGCGCATCGGCTGGGACGCCTTCGGCGCCGGCCTGGACCGGGGCTCTGCGGCCAGCATCATCGAGGCACTGGGCGTGCTGGCGTCCGCAGTCGTCGCGCTGCAGATCTCGCGCACCATCGCCGAAGAGGAGGTGGTGCGCGAAGCCCACATCAGCGGACCGACGCGGGTGCGGCGCTTTCTTTCGCGCTTCCTGGTGGTGCTGGTGGTGGCGTTTGCGGTCGAGGGTCTGGTGGCCGCCTTCAAGGCACAGAAGGCGCCGGGCGACATGCTCTATGCCAGCGCCCTCATCGTGGCCGTCGGTGTGCTGCTGGCGGGCTGGGGCGTCTTCATCCACTGCAACCGCGAAGCGGAAGAGCTGGAGCCCGAGGCCATGGCCGAGGCCAAGCAGGAAGACGGGAAGGTCAGCTGAGGCCGGGCATCAACCGGCGTTCTGCACCATTGCTGGCGCCTCGATGTCCACCTCGAAGTTCTCGAGGAAACGGCTCACCATCATGTAGAAGCCGATCACGAGCGTCAGCTCGGCCACGAGGGCGGGCGAGAGTTGCTGGCACAGTGCGTCGAACATCGCGTCGGGTGCCTTGACGTGCGTCACCACCTGGTCGACGTAGTCCAGCACCATGCGCTCGGTGTCGTCGAGCGCCCCCGTGTCGGCACCGATCTCCAGCGCCGCCACCTTCTCATCGGCCAGACCCACGTTGCGCGCCACCCGCCGGTGCTGGTGCACTTCGTAGCTCGACCCGCACAGCAGGCCGACGCGCAGGATGGCGATCTCGCGCAACCTTGAGTCGAGCCGGTTCTCGCGCAGGATGGCGCCGCCCAACGCCAGGAAGCCTTCTGCCACCTTGCCGGCATGCGGCAGCATGCGGTAGAGGTTGAGGGGTGGGCGCGAGCCGATCAGCTGCCGATAGGTGTCGGAGGCTTGGGTGAGGTCGAAGTAGGGAACGCGGGCCATGGTGTGGTGTGCAGTTCGGGCGTATCGGCGGACAGACCGTCGACGCAATGGAGAGTGGGCGAGGCGATCAGCGGCTTTCGGCGCTGGTGCTGGCGATGAGCGACTTGTAGAGCGTGACCTCGTCGACCATCATCTTCTGGATCGCGGGCATGTCGTCGAGCATGGGCTCCGAGCCGTTGGCCCGCAGGAAGGCCGGGTAGTCGGGGCCGTGGAGCACCCGCTTGACCGCGGCCATCAACTTCTCGGTGATGGGCGCCGGCGTCTCGCTGCGCACCAGGAAGACGTCCCAGCTGTAGTACGAGAAGTCGGGCACTCCGCTTTCGGCCACCGTGGGCACGTCCGGGTAGTTGGGATGGCGAGTCGTGCCCGTCACCGCCAGGGCGCGGATCTTGCCGGCCTTGATCAACTCCTGCGTGGCCGTGGCGTCGCCGTAGGCGATGTCGATGCGGCCGGCCGCCAGGTCGGGCAGCGAGGCCGGATAGCCCTTGTAGGGCACGTTGCGCAGCTTGATGCCGGCGAGGTTGGCCAAGCGCTGCGACGTGAGGTAGTAGCCGTCGGAGTAGGTGCCGATGGTCAGCGGCTCGGGCTTGGCCTTGCCCACCTCCATCATCTGGCGGATCGTCGTGAACTTCGAGTCCGGCGGCACCGTCAGGATGGCTGGCGCGCGCAGCATGCCGCCGACGAGCTTGAAGTCCTTGAACGGGTCGTAGGGCAGGCTCTTGCCGTAGGCGACCGGAATGGTGATGCCCGACGAGCTGCCCACCAGCAGCGTGTAGCCATCGGCCGGCGCCAAGCGCACGGCCGAGAAGGCGATGACGCCATTGGCCCCGGGCCGGTTGTCCACCACCACCGGCTGGCCCAGCTCCTTGCCCAGCGCATCGGCGAAGTTGCGGGTGCTGGTGTCCAGCCCGTTGCCGGCCGGGAACATCAGGATGATCTTGAGCGGCCGGTCGGGAAAGGTCCCGCTCTGGCTCTGCGCCTGGGCCTGAGTCGGCGCGGCGGCCAGCAGGCCGGCGCCGAGCAGCAGGCCCATGACAGCGCCCAATGCGCTGCGGCGGCGGGGCGTGCGAGGAAGGTGCTTCATTGCGGAATCCTTTCGTGGGTTCAGTGCACAGGGTCCGAGGGCGGGTGGGCCATGGGAGGCGCGTCGGCGGTCGACATGGACGCCAACAGCGCGTCGTAGCCGGGCTCGAGCTCGATGTCCATGGACTGCAGGAAGCGCCCCACGCATACGTAGAAGCTCGCCGTGAGCACCAGCTCCACCACGGCGGCATCGTCGAAGCCGCTGTGCTTCAACTGCTGCACCGTGGCGTGCGATGCCGCGGGGCCGCGTGTGACCTCGTCGGCCAGGTGCAGCACGGCGCGTTGAGGGCCGTCGAACAGCGTCGACGTCTGCCAATGGGCGAGCGCATCGATCTGGGCCTGGCTCACGCCGGCCTCGAGCGCCATGGGCACGTGGTGCGCCCATTCGTAGGCCGTACCGGAGATCTGCGCCCCGCGCAGGATCAGCAGCTCGCGCAAGGGCCGTGGCGTGTGGGCGTTCTGCCGCAGCGGCCAGGCAAAGTCGAGCCAGCCACGGAACATGGCCGGCGCCGTGGCCAGCACGCGGTAGAGGTGCGGCATCGGAAAGTCCGGGCCGCGGGCCTGGCGCACTTCGTCGAAGAGGGCGGCGGCCTGCGGATCGGCCGGGTGTTCGGGGAGCAGGGGGATGCGGGGCATGGGGCGGGGTGGCGATGGGGCAGGGGTGAACTCAGCCAGCTTTGGCCTCGCGCTCGTCGGGCTTCAGGCCCGGTGAGGGCGCCTTGCCGGCGGTGGCCCCGGCATCGACGGGCAGGATCACGCCCGTGACCCAGCGGGCCTCGTCGCTGGCCAGGTAGGCCACGGCCTGGCCTACGTCCCAGCCCGAGCCTTCGGTCTGCAGCAGCGAGCGCATGCGCCGCTCTTCGCGCACCTCGGGCGTCATGCGGCCCGCGACCATGGGCGTGTAGACCATGCCCGGTGCCACACAGTTGACGCGGATGCCTTCCGTGCCGTGGTGCGCGGCCATGGCGCGCGTCATGTTGACCACCGCGCCCTTGGAGGTGGGATAGAGCAGGGCCGGTGTGCCGCCCATCAGCCCGGCCACCGAGGCGATGTTGACGATGGCGCCGCGGCCCAGCTTGCGCATCTCGGGGATGGCGTAGCGGGCCATCAGCATCATCGAGGTCACGTTGATGCGCAGTGCCCGGTCCCACTCGTCCAGGTCCAGGTCGACCGCACTGCCACCGGGGCCGCCGATGCCGACGTTGTTGACCAGGATGTCGACGCGGCCCCAGGCCTCCACGGCAGTGGCGACGGCCTGTCGGCAGGCCTCGACCTGGGACACGTCGCAGCCCAGCGTGAGCGCCTGCCCGCCCTCGGCCGCGATGGTGCGCTCGGTCTCGCGGGCGGCATCGGGCTGCAGGTCGAGCAGCAGCACGCGGGCGCCGCGGCGCGCCAGCAGGATGGCGGCCGCGCGGCCGTTGCCCACGTCGGCGGTGCGCGAGCCGGCGCCGGTCACGATGGCGACGCGGCCGTCCAGGCGGCTGCTGGCGGGTTGGAAATGGTCGGCGGCGCCGAAAGGGGTCGGAGGGGTGTTCACGCGGGACCTCGGGGCCGATGGCCCATGGAGTGATGGCCTCAGCGTAGGTCTGCGCGCAATCGCACAAGAAGAGCGTTTTCCCCAGGGTGAAACGTTTCACCACGAGGTGTATTTAGTACATCGACCCTGCCACCGGATGTCTCAGGGGCGGGGGGTGCGTGCGCGGCGAAGGGGCAGGGTGGGGGC
>NZ_CAJYES010000126.1 GCF_913773995.1 uncultured Pseudacidovorax sp. | reverse complement strand
GCTATCTGTCGCTGTTCGCGGCGGCGAGCAACGCCGGTGATTGATCGCGTGCAGCCATGACCGCGCCCGCCGCCGCTCGCCGAAGTCGCCAACTGAGCACGCGGCCTTACGCACCGCAGCCGGCCGTGCCGAGGCGCGTCCGGATGCTGCCGACCCTGGTCATCGCTGCAGCCTGCTTTGCGGCGGGCGTCTTCGCTGGCGCGGAATGGCACGGACGCTTCACGCAGCGCACGCCCGCGTGCCCGACGCCACCGACCCAGCTTGCCCTGCAGGCCGAGCTCGACCGGACGCAGCTATCCCGGGATCAGTCCGAAGCGGCCCGCGCGGCGCTGCAGGACGCCGCGAACAGCTGCAGCGCCGAGACCGACCGGATGAAGGCGGAGCTGCGCTTCCTTCGCAGCCAGCGAACGCCCTGAGCCGCCCTGCGTCCGACGCCCCTTTCCCTCCGTCTACACCACCGAGAACCATGTTCGGCAGCAAGAAGCAACCCAAGGCCGCGGGCATCCGCCAAGCCAAGTTCACGACCCTGATCGCGCACGACATCGAGATCGATGGCGACATCCGCTTCGGCGAAGGCCTGCGCCTGGATGGCCATGTGCGTGGAAACGTCATGGCCAAGTCGGAAGGACACACGCTGCTGGTGCTCAGCGACCGCGGCTGCGTGACCGGCAACGTGCACGGTCACGACATCGTCATCAATGGGCGCATCGTCGGCGATGTCGTCGCCGAGCACTTCGTCGAACTCCAGGCCAATGCCCATGTCACGGGCAACATCGAGTACCTGCAGTTGCGCATGGACGCGGGTGCAACCGTCGAAGGCAAATTGAGCCGACGCGACGGCGCGGCGGCCCCCCCCGCCCCCGCCCCTGCGGCTCGGCACCCGGACAAGCCGCAAGGCAGTCCGATCCCTGCACCGGATGACGCAACCGCGCAAACGGTCACGCCTTGAGGAACTCCGCCTTGGTGCCGAGCCACCGGTCCACATGCCGGTGCGCCAGGTCCGGATGGCGGTCCAGCAACTGCGGCGCCAGGTCGCGCGCCCATTCAAGCAGGCGTTGATCGGTCGCCAGATCGGCGAATCGCAGCAGCGGCGCGCCGGACTGGCGCGCGCCGAGGAATTCGCCGGGACCGCGGATCTCCAGGTCGCGGCGCGCGATCTCGAATCCGTCCGCCGTCTCCACCATCGCCGTCAGCCGGGCCTTGGCGGCCTGCCCGACACGACCGCTGTCGCCCGGCGCATAGAGCAGCACGCAGGCCGAGGCCGCCGCGCCGCGTCCCACCCGGCCGCGCAGCTGGTGCAGCTGCGACAGGCCGAAGCGCTCGGAATGCTCGATCACCATCAGCGAGGCATTGGGCACGTCCACGCCCACCTCGATGACGGTGGTGCTGACCAGCACCTGCAGCGTGCCGGCGCTGAAGTCGGCCATCACCGCCTGCTTCTCGGCGGTGGGCATGCGCGAATGCAGCAGACCGACGCGCACGGTCTCGCCCAGGGCATCGGCCAGCTCGTCGCGGGTGGCGGTGGCGTTGCGCAGGTCCACCGCCTCGCTTTCCTCGATCAGCGGGCAGACCCAGTAGACCTGCCGGCCCTGCTGGATCTGGCCGTGGATGCGGGCGATGACCTCGTCGCGCCGGTGCTCGGCCAGCAGCTTGGTGACCACCGGCGTGCGGCCCGGCGGCAGCTCGTCCAGCGTGGAGACGTCCAGGTCGGCGTAGTAGCTCATGGCCAGCGTGCGCGGGATGGGCGTGGCGCTCATCATCAGCAGGTGCGGCTCCAGGGACTGCATGCCCTGGTCGCCTTCCGAGGCCTTTCCGCGCAGGGCCAGGCGCTGGGCCACGCCGAAGCGGTGCTGCTCGTCGACGATGGCCAGCGCCAGCCGGTGGAAGCGCACCTTCTCCGAGATGACGGCATGCGTACCCACCACCAGCGCCGCCTCGCCGCTCTCGACAGCGGCGGCCATGGCATCGCGCTCGCGCTTCTTTTGGCTGCCGGTGAGCCAGGCCACGCGCCGCCCCTGCGCGGCCAGCAGCGGGTCGAGCCAGCCGACCAGCTTGCCGAAGTGCTGCGAGGCCAGGATCTCGGTGGGCGCCATCAGCGCGCACTGGAAGCCGGCGTCGATGCAGCGGGCCGCGGCCAATGCGGCAACCAGCGTCTTGCCCGAGCCCACGTCGCCCTGCAGCAGCCGATGCATGGGCTGACGGTGGGCCAGGTCGGCGGCGATCTCGCGGTCGGCGCGCCCCTGGGCGCCGGTGGGCAAGAAGGGCAGCGCGGCGAGCAGGCGGGCATGCAGGCTGCCTTCGTCGGTGCCCGCACGCAGCACGGGCGCGCGCTGGGCCTCGCGGGCGCGGCGGGCCTCCAGCTGAGAGAGCTGCTGGGCCAGCAGTTCGTCCGCCTTCAGCCGCTGCCAGGCGGGATGGCTGCGGTCCTCCAGCGCGGCCAGCGCCACGTCGGGCGTCGGGTGATGCAGGAATTCGAGCGCAGCGCGCAGCGTCCAGGCGTTGTGGGGCAAGAGCTCGGCGGGAATGAGCTCCTCCAGCGGCGCCCGCGCCAGGCCAGCCTGCACGGCACGGCGCAGAACGGGCTGCGCGAGGCCGGCTGTCGTGGCATAGACAGGCGTCAGCGCCAGCGGCAGCGCCGTGCCGGCCGCCTTGATGACCGGGTGCAACATGGTCCGGCCCACGAAGCCGCCGCGCACCTCGCCACGCGCCCGCACCCGGCTGCCGGGCGCGAGCTGCTTCTGCTGCGAAGGGTAGAAGTTGAAGAAGCGCAGCTGGCAGGTGTCGCTGCCGTCGTCCAGCGTGGCGATGAGCTGGCGCCGCGGGCGGAAGACGATTTCGCTGTCCACGATCGTGCCCTCGACCTGCGCATGTTCGCCGTCGCGCACATGGGCCAGCTGCACGATGCGGGTCTCGTCCTCGTAGCGCAGCGGCAGGTAGAGCGCGAAGTCGATGTCGCGCACCAGGCCCAGTTTTTTCAGCGCCCGCTGCACCTGGCTTTCGCCGCTGCCGGGCGCGCGGGGGGCGGCAGGCGCAGGGGCAGGCGAAGCGAGGGGGCGCGCGGACATGGGACAATTCTGCCTCCCCGCCCTCCTCCGCCCCGCGCGGAACGCCGCCGCCCCGCGATGGCGTGCACGGAGGGCTTCCGCTTCTTTCTTGGAACGGGCCCGTCCGGCCCTCAAGCATGTCCCGCACCGATTTCACGCTCTCCGATTTCGACTTCGCGCTGCCGCCCGAACTGATCGCGCAGCAACCCGCCCCCGAACGCAGCGCCTCGCGCCTGCTCGACGGCACCGCCGCCCCACCCGCCGACCGCATCTTCCGCGACCTCCCCGCCCTGCTGCGCGAAGGCGACCTGCTGGTCTTCAACGACACCCAGGTGGTCAAGGCCCGCCTCTTCGGCGAGAAGCCCACCGGCGGCCGGCTGGAGCTGCTGATCGAGCGCGTGCTCGAAGGCCAAGTCGTGGCGGCCCACATGAAGGTCAGCAAGAAGCCCGCTGTCGGCACGGTGCTGCGCATGGACGCCGCCCCCGGCCAGCCGGCCTTCCGCGCCACGCTGCTGGGCCGCTGGCCCGAGGAAGGCGGCCCGCTGTTCCGCTTCGCGCTGGAGAGCAACGACGGCGCCGACCCCTACACGCTGATGGAGCGCCACGGCCACGTGCCCCTGCCGCCCTACATCGAGCGCCAGCAGGCACAGGAAAGCGCGAGCGACGCCGCCGAGGACGCCCGCCGCTACCAGACCGTCTTCGCCCGCGTGCCCGGCGCCGTGGCCGCACCGACCGCGGCGCTGCATTTCGACGAGGCCCTGCTCGCGCAGCTGGAAGCGCGCGGCGTGCGCCGGGCCAACGTCACGCTGCACGTGGGCGCCGGCACCTTCCAGCCGGTCAAGACCGAGAACATCGCCGAGCATGTGATGCATGCCGAGCGCTACGACGTGCCGCCCGCCACGCAGCAGGCGATTGCCGACTGCCACGCCCGCGGCGGTCGTGTTGTGGCGGTGGGCACGACCACCGTGCGCACGCTCGAATCCTGGGCCGCCAGCGGGCAGGCGCAGGGCGACACGCAGATCTTCATCACGCCGGGCTTCCGCTTCCAGCATGTGGACCTGCTCATCACCAACTTCCACCTGCCCAAGAGCACGCTGATGATGCTGGTCAGCGCCCTGGCGGGCTACGAGCGCGTGATGGCACTCTATGCCCATGCCATCCGCGAGCGCTACCGCTTCTTCAGCTACGGCGACGCCATGCTCCTGGAGCGCGCGCCCTCTTCCTTCACCAAGCCATGACCGCTCTCCAGTTCGACCTGCTGACCACCGACCCCGACAGCCATGCGCGCCGGGGCACCCTGACCCTCAACCACGGCGTGGTGCAGACGCCGATCTTCATGCCCGTGGGCACCTACGGCACCGTGAAGGGCGTCATGCCGCGCAGCCTGGAGGAGATGGGCGCGCAGATCATCCTGGGCAACACCTTCCACCTGTGGATGCGCCCAGGCCTGGACGTGATGGGCGCCTTCGGCGGCCTGCATGCCTTCGAGCAGTGGAACAAGCCCATCCTCACCGACTCGGGCGGCTTCCAGGTCTGGAGCCTGGGCGCCATGCGCAAGATCAGCGAGGAAGGCGTCAAGTTCGCCTCGCCGGTCAATGGCGACAAGCTGCTGCTCACGCCCGAGGTGTCGATGCAGATCCAGACGGTGCTCAACAGCGACATCGTCATGCAGTTCGACGAATGCACGCCCTACGAGACGCAGGGCCGCATCACCACCGAGGCCGAGGCGCGCCGCTCCATGGAGCTGAGCCTGCGCTGGGCGAAGCGCTGCCAGGCCGAGTTCGCGCGGCTGCAGAACCCCAACGCCCTCTTCGGCATCGTGCAGGGCGGCATGTTCGAGCACCTGCGCGAGGAATCGCTGGCCGCGCTGGTCGAAATGGACTTTCCCGGCTACGCCGTCGGCGGCGTGAGTGTGGGCGAGCCCAAGGAGGACATGCGCCGCATTACCGCCCACACGCCGCACCGGCTGCCGGCCCACAAGCCGCGCTACCTGATGGGCGTCGGCACGCCGGAAGACCTGGTCGAAGGCGTGGCGCAGGGCGTGGACATGTTCGACTGCGTGATGCCCACCCGCAATGCGCGCAACGGCACCATCTTCACCCGCTACGGCGACCTCAAGCTGCGCAACGCCCGCCACCGCAACGACCCGCAGCCGCTGGACCCGAGCTGCACCTGCCATGCCTGCGCCGGCACCACCGGCATGAGCTGGGCCGACGGCGGCCGCGGCGGCTTCTCGCGGGCCTACCTGCACCACTTGGACCGCTGCGGCGAGATGCTGGGGCCGATGCTCACCACCATCCACAACCTGCACTACTACCTCAACCTGATGCGCGAGATCCGCGAGGCGCTGGACGCGGGGCGCTTTGGCGAATTCCGGCGGCAGTTCGCGCTCGATCGGGCACGGGGCGTCTGAGAATGCTCGCCGCCACAACGACAAAGCGGCCCGCGGGCCGCTTTTCTTCTTGTGGGCGTGGACAGCTGCCAGCTGCCGTCAGCGCATCTCGGGCGGCAACGTGCCACCGTTGGCGGCGATGCGGGTCATCACCTGCTTGTGCAGCCAGATGTTCCACTCGGCGGAGCCGGGCTCTGCATTGCCCGTGTAGATGAACTCGTTGGCCAATTCCTTGCGGGCGGCCAGGCTGCTGTCGAGGCCGAGCAGCTTGAGCAGGTCCACGATGGAGGTGCGCCAGTTGAGCTGGGCTGCGCCCGGCTTGGCATCGAGGATGGGCGCCACCTCGCCCAGCGGGATGGACGGCGGGGGTGCTGCCACGGCTGGGGCCGCCGCCGGAGCAGGCGCAGCGGTCGCCGACGGTGCGGCGGGCGCTGGGGCCGGGGCGGGCGCAGCCTGGGCGCCGGGGAAGATCTTGGAAAGGATGCTGCTGAAGATGCTCACGGGCATGACTCCTGGGTCGGATGGGGAGGAACACTCACCGCTCGGCGGCGGGTGCCCGGTTCTAGCACCCGTGCGGGGTGACCCTGCGTCAGCGGCCGCCGTGTTCGTGATCTTCTGCCGACTTCTGCGAAGAAATGTCGCTTAATTCTGTATCTGGACCGGGAAGGGCGGCCGGCCGGGTTTCCGCCGCCTTGCCACAGCCTTGGCAAAAACGCGCGAAGGCGCTGTTGCGGGTGCCGCAGCCGTCGCAGCGGTCGAACAGGCCGATGCCGCAGTGCGGGCAGAAGTCGATGGCCGCGTTCTTCAGGTCCACCGGCCGCTCGCAGCCCGGGCAGACGCCCTTGGCCAGGCGCGCCAGCGCCACGTCGTAGTCCAGCGCCTGGCGCCGTGCTGGCTCGGGTCGGGCCTCGGCCGCCTGCTGCCGCGCCAGGTAGCGCTGCAGCGCTGCGATGGCCCAACGGCCGGCCAGCAGCGTCAGGACCACGCCCACGCCGTAGCGCACATAGCCACCATAGCTGGGCAGGTAGGGCACCAACTCCACGAAGAAGGTGAAGAGCGCGAAGAAGACGAAGCCCCAGACGAAGGGCCACCCGCTGCCCTTGCGGTGCCGCACGAAGAGCCAGCCGGCGACGGCCAGCAGCGGTATCGTGAGGGCGAGTCGGTAGCCGAAGACGCGCAGCTCCTGCCGCCGCTCGGCCGCCTGCAGGCGCTCGGCGGCGACAGCTTCGAGTTCATCCAGCTGGCGCTGGCTGCGGGCAGCCGTCTGGCGGGCGTCCAGCGCCAGTTGCTGCTGGCGCTCTACCTCCGCCTGGGCCTGGCGCTGCGCGGCGCGCAAGGCGTCCAGCGTGCGGGTACGGTCGATCAATGCCGGGTCCTGCTCAGGCCGGGCGGTGGCGCCGCGCGTGGCCAGCCAGTCGTTGAAGCTGGCTTGCGCCGTTTGCGTATTAGTCTGCGCGGTGCGGGCGCGCAGGCGCGTCTGGGCCAGGGCCTCGTCGGCCTCGATCTGCGCCTTCTGCGCGCCGGTCAGCGCATCGCGCAGCGCGGCGGCAGCCGGGCGGTCGATGAAGTCGTCCCGCTGCAGTGCGCGTTCCACCCGCGGCAGGTCGCCGACGACGGTGCCACCCAGGCCGATGAGAAAGCTGGCGAACACCAGCGACAGCAGCCACAGGCCACGACGGAACCAGGCTTCGGACAGCCGGAGGGAGGTTTTCATGCGCGATTTCCTTTCAGGCTCGGCGGCTGGGCAGGATCTGGCGAGTCCAGCCGACACCACGCCGCCCGAGATGGATCGCATCGTGCCCGGACCTCGACCGAATGGCCTTGCCAGGCTGCACCCCGAGCTAAATACGCGGCTTGAGGTATCGCCAGGCAATACCGCCGCACAGGCCATCGCTCAGCCGGCCGGCCGCCGCGCCGGCCGCGTGCCGGCATGCAGGTCCGCCCGCACGAACGGCCGCTCGTTGTCGGCGGTCCAGGCAGCCACGCGGCCGATCAGCTCGTGCGTGGGCGCGCGCGTGCCGGGTGGAATCACCAGTGCCGGCAGCGCCAGGGTGAGCAGCACCGGCAGCAGCCGCAGCCTGGGATGTGGCTTGCGACGCTGGCGCCATAGAAAGAAGCCGCTGGCCGCGAGCCCCAGCAGAAATCCAGACACCACCTCGGACACCGAATGCGCGTCCAGCGCAAGCCGCGAGCCGCCGATCGCCGCACCCAGCGCCCAGCCGGCACAGGCCGCCGACACCCGCCAGCGGTGGGCAAAGCCGGACACCATCAGCCACAGCGCCACCGGCCAGAGCGTGGTCGACATGGTGGTGTGGCCGCTGAAGCCGGTGAAGTCCAGCGCCGCAATGCCCACGCCCCAGCCCATGAAGGCGAACTTGCCGGCCACCACGACGGCGCCCGCGGCCCCCAGGCAGAGCAGCCACAACCACATCACCGGCCGCGTGCGTCGGGCCCACCCCAGCCAGGCGGTGATGGCCACGGCCATCGGGATCATCAGGCTGCTGTCGCCCAGCCAGGTCAGCGCATGCCAGTTCAGGAAAGCGTTCATCAATGAGGGATCAAGGCTGCGTCAGCAGGTCGGAAACCCGCTCCCGCAGCGATTCGGGCGCCACCGCCGAGGCCGGCAGGGGCGCGCCGACGTTCAGGCCCACCCGGCTCCAGAGGCCGCGCCGGAAGGGCCGCACCATGGCCACCGGCTCGCCGCCACGCAATTCGATGCGGCTGAAGTACGAGCCCCACAGGTTCGTCAGCGCCATCGGCACCACTGGCACGGACAGGCCGTCCTCCTGCGCGCGGGCCAGGATCTTCATCACGCCGCCCTTGAAGGGCTGCAGCGTGCCGTCGCGGGTGATGCCGCCTTCCGGAAAGACGCCCAGCAGGTCGCCCTCGCGCAGCACCTGGGCCGCCTCGTCGAAGGCGCGCTCGTAGGCGGCCGGGTCTTCCTTCTGCGGCGCGATCGGAATCGCCTTGGCCAGCCGGAACAGCCAGCCCAGCACGGGCACGCGGAAGATGCGGTGGTCCATCAGGAAGCGGATCGGCCGCGGGCTGGCCGCCATCAGCAGCACGGCGTCGACGAAGCTCACGTGGTTGCACACCAGCACGGCCGGACCCTCGGTCGGGATGCGCTCCTCGCCCCGCAGCCGGAAGCGATAGACGAAGCGCGACGCCACCCAGGCGATGAAGCGCAGCAGGTACTCGGGCACCAGCAGGAAGATGTAGCCCGCCACCAGCGCATTGGCGATGCCGGTGAAGAGGAAGAGCTGCGGGATGCTGAAACCCGCGCCGATGAGCGCCCCGGCGATCACGGCGCTGGCAATCATGAACAGCGCATTGAGGATGTTGTTGGCCGCGATGATCCGCGCCCGGTGCGTGGGCTGGCTGCGCAGCTGGATCAGCGCATACATCGGCACGCTGTAGAGGCCAGCGAACAGCGACAGCAGCGCCAGGTCGGCCATCACCCGCCAGTGCGCCGGCTGGGACAGGAAGGCGGCGAGCCCCATCTCGCCCGAGGGCGGCAGCCCGCGCGAGGCGAAGTACAGGTCGATGGCGAAGACGCTCATGCCGATGGCGCCCAGCGGCACCAGGCCGATTTCGACCTGGCGGCGCGACAGCGTCTCGCACAGCAGCGAGCCCGCGCCGATGCCCACCGAGAACACCACCAGCAGCAGCGAGGCGACCTGTGCGTCGCCGTGCAGCACCTCCTTGGCGAAGCTCGGGAACTGCGACAGGAAGATGGCGCCGAAGAACCACATCCACGAAATGCCCAGCAGCGAGCGGAACACCACCGTGTTGCCATGCGCCAGCTTCAGGTTGCGCCAGGTCTCGGAGACCGGGTTCCAGTTGACGACCAGACCCGGGTCGGTGGCCGGCGCGGCGGGCACCGCCTGCGCCGTCAGCCGGCCGACGATGGCCACCGCCAGGCAGGCCGCCGCCACGGTGCCGTGGCCGATGCCCGGCAGGGCCACCAGCAGGCCGCCCGCCACCTGGCCGAGCAGGATGGCGACGAAGGTGCCCATCTCGACCATGCCGTTGCCACCCGTCAGCTCATGCGCGTCGAGCGCCTGCGGCAGGTAGGCGAACTTGACCGGACCGAACAGCGTGGAATGCAGCCCCATCAGGAAGACGCAGGCCAGCAGCACCGGCACATTGGCGGCCACGAAGCCCCAGCCGGCCAGCGCCATGATCGCGATCTCCAGCGTCTTGACCAGCCGGATGATGCGGGCCTTGTCGTACTTGTCGGTGAGCTGCCCCGCCGTGGCCGAGAACAGCAGGAAGGGCAGGATGAACAGCGCGCCGATCACCAGCCCCGCCAGCGAGGGC
Source organism: uncultured Pseudacidovorax sp. (assembly GCF_913773995.1). Lineage (GTDB taxonomy): Bacteria > Pseudomonadota > Gammaproteobacteria > Burkholderiales > Burkholderiaceae_C > Xenophilus. The sequence goes on along the minus strand of NZ_CAJYES010000126.1, from coordinate 10,271 downwards.
GGCAGCCACGCCACCTGCAGCTGGTAGGTCACCATCACCGTGAAGGCGAACTTGAACAGGTTGTCGTTGGCGGCCCCGGCGAACTGCGTCCAGAAGAAGGGCGCGAAGCGGCGCTGGCGCAGCAGGGCGAACTGGTTGGCGTGAGCGGTCATGCGAAGAGGCACATGCGGAGAAGAAGGACCGCCGGCGCGCGGGCATTGTGCCGGAGCAGGCGGGACGGACGGCCGCCACTGTCCATGCTGCCGCCCCCGCCGAGGCTCGGCAGACGATACAAGTCCCGATCCCGCACCTTGCGGTATCACCTAACAATACCGGCATGAGCACCACCGTCGATCTGGTCCGGGCCATCAAGACCGAACTCAAGACCGCAGGCATGACCTATGCCGACCTGGCGCGCTCGCTGGGATTGGCCGAATCCAGCGTCAAGCGCATGCTGGCCCGGGGCGACATGCCGCTGGCGCGCATCGACGCCATCTGCCGCGCCCTGCGCATCGACTTCGCCGACCTGGCGCGGCGCGTCGCCGACAGCCAGCCGCTGCTACGCGAGCTGACGCAGGAGCAGGAGCAGGCCGTGGTGCGCGACCGCAAGCTGCTGCTGGTGGCGATCAACGTGCTGAGCCAGTGGACGCTGGAGCAGATCGTCGCCACTTACCGGATCACCGAGGCCGAATGCATCGGCTACCTGGCGCAGTTGGACCGCATCGGCATCATCGAGTTGCGGCCGCTCAACCGCTACCGGCTCAAGGTGGCCAAGACCTTCCGCTGGCGGCCGCATGGGCCGGTGATGCAGTTCTTCCGCGAAGAGGTGGTGCTGGACTACTACGCCGGCGGCTTCGACGGCACGGCCGAGGGGTTGCTGCTGGTGCACGGCTCCATCTCGCGGGCGCTGGCGCCGGCCTTCCTGGAGCGGCTGCAGCGCGTGGCGCAGGACTTCGCCCAGCAGCACCAGACCGACCAGAAGCTGCCCGCGGGCGAGCTGGAGGGCTACACCCTTCTGTTGGCCATGCGGGAGTGGGAGTTCGCCCAGTTCACCCAGCTGCGGCGATGAAGGGCTTTGGCGCCAGCGCATCCGCCCCTAGAATCGCGCCCCGCAGGAGAACGCACCGCCCACCTGCACCGGCCGGGCGGCGCTACCGAAGGCGCAAACTCCCATAAACGCTCAGGTCGGTCCGGCAACGGGCCCGTACTGCAACATCCATCACGCCGTCTGGAGAGCCGCCACGGCATGTGGCGCACCGAAGGAGCAAACCCGCAGCGAGCGCTGCGGGTGAAACTCTCAGGTACCAAGGACAGGGGGAGCGGCAACCTGAACGCGTCATGCGGCGGTTGCTCCTTTGTTTTCCAAGGACGAGTCCCCGCTGCCGCGTTCATGCGCTGCAACCTGAAAGGGGTTCTTCCATGCGCGTGATCGTCCTCGGCGCCGGCCTGCTCGGCACCACCTCCGCCTACTTCCTCTCCCAGCTTGGCCATGACGTCACCGTCGTCGACCGCCAGGCCACGCCCGGCGCCGAGACCAGCTTCGCCAACGGCGGGCAGATCTCCGTCAGTCATGCCGAGCCCTGGGCCAACCCAGGCGCGCCGCTCAAGCTGCTGAAGTGGCTGGGCCGCGAGGATGCGCCGTTGCTCTTCCGCCTTAGGCCCGACCTGCGCCAGTGGCTCTGGGGCCTCGCCTTCCTGCGCGAGTGCACGCCCGCGCGCACCCGCCACAACATCGAACAAATCGTGCGCCTGGGCACCTACAGCCGCGACGTGCTGCAGCAGCTGCGCCGCGACACCGGCATCGCCTACGACCAGCGCACGCAGGGCATCCTGCACTTCTACACCTCGCAGAAGGAATTCGAAGCGGCCCTGGCCCCGGCCGAGCAGATGCGCCAGCTCGGCTGCGAGCGGCAGGTGATCGACGCCGACCAGGCCGTGCGCCTGGAACCCGCCCTGGCCCACATCCGCCCGCAGCTGGCCGGCGCCACCTACACCGCCGAGGACGAGTCGGGCGACGCCAACCGCTTCACCCGCGAGCTGGCCAGGCGGGCCGAGGCCGCCGGCGTGCGCTTCCTGATGGGCCACACCATCACCGCGCTGCGGGAGGTGGCCGGCGAGATCGACCATGTGGAAGCCACCGACGCCGAAGGCCGCTACCAGCGCCTGCGCGCCGATGCCTACGTGCTGGCGATGGGCTCGTTCAGCCCGCTGCTGGCGGCGCCGCTGGGCATCCGGCTGCCGATCTACCCGGCCAAGGGCTATTCGGTGACCATGCCGGTCAAGGATGCGAGCCGCGCGCACCAGGTCTCGCTGACGGACGACGAGTTCAAGCTGGTGTTCTCGCGGCTGACCGGGCCGCAAGGCGACCGGCTGCGCATCGCCGGCACGGCCGAGCTCAACGGCTACGACCGCGACCTGAGCACCGTGCGCTGCGAGGCCATCGTGCGCCGGGTGGAGCAGCTCTTTCCCGGTGCGGGCGACACGGCGCGGGCCCAGTTCTGGAGCGGCCTGCGCCCGGCCACGCCGAGCAACGTGCCGATCATCGGCGCCAGCCGCGTGGGCCGGCTGTTCCTCAACACCGGCCATGGCACGCTGGGCTGGACGCACGCCTGCGGCTCTGGCCAGTCCATCGCGCGCATCGTGAGCGGGCTGGCGCCGGAGGTGGATTTCGCTTTCACCGCCCATACCCGACAGGCAGGCGCGCTCCGGCCGCTTGCTGGCGCCGCCTGATCCGCCGGTCGGGCGCCCCGGCGCGGGGCGCGCTATCGTCGGCCGCATGACCGCCGCCCGTCACCACCGCCACCCCGTCGACCTGGCCAAGGCCTACCGGCTGCTCAACCACGGCCCCACCGTGCTGGTGAGCGCGGCCGCGGGCGGGCGCCGCAACATCATGGCGGCCGCCTGGGCCATGCCGCTGGACTTCGACCCGCCCAAGGTGGCCGTGGTGCTGGACAAGAGCACCTACACCCGCGAGTTGCTGGAGGCCAGCGGCGCGTTCGCGCTGCAGGTGCCGGTGCGCGCGCAGCTGGACCTGTGCAATGCGCTGGGCAGCGTCTCCGGCCGCGATGCCGATGCGCTGGGTGGCGTCGACAAGTTCGAGGCCTACGGCCTGGCCACCTTTGCCGGCAGCGCGACGGACGCGCCGCTGCTGGACGGCTGTGCCGCCTGGCTGGAATGCCGGCTGCTGCCCGAGCCGCCGATCCAGCAGCGCTACGACCTGTTCCTGGGCGAGGTGGTGGCCGCCCAGGCCGATGCGCGCGTCTTCTCGGACGGCCGCTGGCATTTCGACGGCCACGACGCGCTGCGCACCCTGCACCACGTCGCGGGCGGGCACTTCCTGATCGACGGCGACGCGGCCGACGCGTCGCCCCTGGCACCGGTTCGGCGCTGAGCAGGCCCGCCGCGCACTGCGGCGGTGCCTTTTGTACGCAATTTCGGCCCGCGATTGCGTGCAAACAATGAGCGCACGCTGGCACACGCCTTGCGTAGGTCTGCGGCATGGATGCCATCGCCACGCCGTCGCCCTCCGCCATCGAGCTCGTCGCGCTGACCAAGCGCTATGCGCAGGGCGCGCCGGCCGTGGACGCCATCGACCTGCGCATCGCCAGCGGCAGCTACTGCTGCCTGCTCGGGCCCTCGGGCTGCGGCAAGAGCACCACGCTGCGCATGATCGCCGGCCACGAATCGGTGACCGGCGGCGACATCCTGCTGGAGAACCGCAACATCACCGACCTGCCCGCTGCGGCGCGCGGCACGGCCATGATGTTCCAGAGCTTCGCCCTCTTCCCGCACCTCTCGGCACTGGACAACGTGGCCTTCAGCCTGAAGATGAAGGGCGTGGCCAAGGGCGAACGCCAGACCCGCGCGCAGGACCTGCTGGAGCGCGTCTCGCTCGGCCACCTGGCGCAGCGCAAGCCGGGTGAGCTCTCCGGCGGCCAGCAGCAGCGAGTGGCGCTGGCGCGGGCGCTGATCACCCAGCCGCGCGTGCTGCTGCTGGACGAGCCGCTCTCCGCCCTCGACCCCTTCCTGCGCGTGCAGATGCGCGCCGAGCTGCGCCGCTGGCAGAAGGAGCTGGGCCTGACCTTCATCCACGTCACGCACTCGCAGGAAGAGGCGATGGCGCTGGCCGACACCATGGTGGTGATGAACCACGGGCGCATCGAGCAGGTCGGCTCGCCGCACGATGTCTACAACGCCCCGGCCACCGAATTCGTGGCCCGCTTCATGGGCGGCCACAACGTGATCCAGACCGGCACGGGCAAGGTGGCCGTGCGCAACGACCACCTGCAGATCCGGCCGGCCGCGGGCGACGCCGCCGTCGTGGCCGTGCCCGGCATGGGCGCCACCGTCACCGACGTCGAATACCAGGGCACCTACGTGCTGCTCGGCCTGCAGGCACAGGACGCGGCCGGTGCCAACGGCGTGTCGGTGATGCTGCCCGAAGCCCGATTCGCCGAACGTCCCTATGCCCTCGGCGAAGACGTGCACCTGTTCTGGGCGCCGCACCAGGCGCATGCACTGCCGGCCTGAGCCGCACGCCCAGGCCATCGCCTCGCCCTTTCCTTTTTCCAACCGCGCTCGCGCTTCCTCATCCCCCAAGAAGGAGTCCTCGATGTCCGACACGCTCGATCCCCGCACCCCCGGCCTTTCGCGCCGCAGCCTGCTGCAAGGCGGCGCCGGCATGGCCGGCATCCTGGCCACGGGGGCGGCGCCCTTCGTCCATGCGCAGGAGAAGATGGTGCTGCGCTACCTGGGCACCGCGGTGAACCAGGACAAGGCCATCGCCGAGAAGTTCAAGGCCGACACCAGCATCGAGATCCAGTACGTGGCCGTGACCACCGACGACGTGACCAAGCGCGCCGTCACCGCGCCCAACAGCTTCGACCTGATCGACACCGAGTTCTTCTCGCTCAAGAAGATCGTGCCCACCGGCAACCTGAAGGGCATCGACGTCAAGCGCGTGAAGAACGCCGACAAGATCACCTCGCTCTTCACCAAGGGCGAAGTCGCCGGCAAGGCCGTGGGCGACCAGGGCACGGCGCCCAAGAAGGTGATCTTCCTCGAAGGCGAGAAGAGCAAGGTCTTCGCCAAGGCGCCCACGCAGTGGATGACGCTGATCCCCACCACCTACAACGCCGACACGCTGGGCATCCGCCCCGACCTGATCAAGCGTCCGATCGAGAGCTGGGCCGAGCTGCTCAACCCCGAGTTCAAGGGCAAGGCCGCGATCCTGAACATCCCTTCCATCGGCATCATGGACGCGGCGATGGTGGTGGAGGCCAAGGGCATCCACAAGTACAAGGACAAAGGCAACATGAGCAAGGCCGAGATCGACCTGACGATCAAGACGCTCATCGAGGCCAAGAAGGCCGGCCAGTTCCGCGCGCTGTGGAAGGACTTCAACGAGTCGGTCAACCTGATGGCCTCGGGCGAGGTGGTGATCCAGTCGATGTGGAGCCCCGCCGTGACGGCCGTTCGCAGCAAGGGCATCGACTGCGTGTTCCAGCCACTCAAGGAAGGCTACCGCGCCTGGGCATCCGGCTTCGGCCTGCCGGCTACGCTGTCCGGCAAAAAGCTCGACGCCGCCTACGAGTTCATCAACTGGTTCCTCGACGGCTGGGCCGGCGCCTACCTCAACCGCCAGGGCTACTACAGCGCCGTGCTGGAGACGGCCAAGGCCAAGATGGAGCCCTACGAATGGGCCTACTGGATGGAAGGCAAGCCGGCCGCGCAGGACATCAAGAGCCCGCAGGGCGTGGTGATCGCCAAGGCCGGCAGCGTGCGCGACGGCGGCAGCTACGAGCAGCGCATGGGCGGCATCGCGTGCTGGAACGCGGTGATGGACGAGAACGAATACATGGTCCGTAAATGGAACGAATTCGTGGCCGCCTGACGGCGGCCGCGAATTCGACCCCCAGGCTGCGCTTCGCTCCGCCCACCCCCTACAAGGGGGCGCACCCAGCGGCCCGGCAAAGCCGGTTCCGCGGGTGCTCCCGCGGCGGCTCGCTGCGCTTGCCGGGGTGATTGGCCTTGTCGGTTGGAGCGGGCGCGTGGTGTTGATGCTCTTTCGCCTCGCTTCGCATTGACTGCGTTGACGCCAACCTGCCTCATCTTTCGCGCTTCGGCGCTTCTCCTCATCCCTGACTGCCATGAGTGCTCCCGCATCCAGCGTCCATGCTCCTGCGCCGATGGAGGGCGGGGTCAAGCCGTGGTGGCAGGCGGCGCCGTTCGCGCTGGTGTTCCTGCTGTTCTTCGTGGTGCCGCTGGTGCTGATCGGCATGGTCAGCCTGTGGGACTTCAACGAGTACGAGCTGATTCCCGCGGTCTCGCTGCGCAACTACCTCGCGATCTTCGAGGGCTGCTCGCACCTCACGGACAACGGCGACCTGTGCGTGACGCTGTCGACCTACCTGTCGACCTTCAAGTTCTGCCTGCTGGTGTGGGCGATCACGCTGCTGCTGGGTTTTGCGGTGGCGTACTTCCTCGCTTTCCACGTGCGCTCGCCGGGCATGCAGACGCTGCTGTTCGTGCTGTGCACGGTGCCCTTCTGGACCAGCAACGTGATCCGCATGATCTCGTGGGTGCCGCTGCTGGGGCGCAACGGCCTGGTCAACCAGACGCTGATGGGCCTGGGGCTGGTGCACGAGCCGGTGGAATGGCTGCTGTTCTCCGACTTCTCGGTGGTGCTGGCCTTCGTGCACCTCTACACCATGTTCATGATCGTGCCCATCTTCAACAGCATGATGCGCATCGACCGCAGCCTGCTCGAAGCGGCCGACGACTGCGGCGCCTCGGGCTGGCAGACGCTGTGGAACGTGATCGTGCCGCTGTCGCGCACCGGCATCCTGATCGGCTCGATCTTCGTCATCACCATCGTGATGGGCGACTTCGTCACCATCGGCGTGATGGGCGGCCAGCAGATCGCCTCGGTGGGCAAGATCATCCAGGTGCAGACCAGCTACCTGCAGTTCCCGCTGGCGGCGGCCAACGCGGTGATCCTGCTGGCGGTGGTGCTGATGATCATCTGGGGCCTCACGCGCGTGGTCGACATCCGGAAAGAGTTGTAGCCCACCCCCTTGGCGCCTTCGGCGCCACCCGCGAAGACAGCAACGACATCGACGACAGGAGCGACTTTTTATGCAGGCTCGAGTTTCTGAGGCGCGTGCGCCAGGGTTCTGGCCACTGGCAGCGGTGTTCGTGCTGTTCGTGCTGTTTCTTTACGGGCCGATGTTCACCATCTTCGTGCTGTCCTTCCAGGGGCCGGAGGGCGGGCTGACCTTTCCGATGCGGGGGGTGTCGCTGCACTGGTTCCGGCAGCTGGCCGAGGGGCTGGGCACGGTGGACATCGGCGCGGCCTTCCGGCGCTCGCTGGCGCTGGGCACGGCGGTGATGGCCCTCACGGTGGGGCTGTCGGTGCTGGCGGGGCTGGCCTTCCGCAAGCGGCTGGCGGGCGGCGGGGCGCTGTTCTATGTGAGCATCGCCAGCCTCATCATGCCGTCCATCATCGTGTCGCTGGGCATCGGCCTGCAGTTCCGGCTGATCGACACCGGCCTCAAGTCGGCCCTTGGCGCGCTGGGCGCGGACGGCATGCTCGAAAATTACGGCACCGCGCTCGGCCTGTTCACCTCGGCCCTGGGCGCCCACCTCACCTGGACGCTGCCTTTCGGCCTGCTCATCATGTTCGCCGTGTTCAACCGCTTCAATCCCGCCTACGAGGAGGCCGCCCGCGACCTGGGCGCCACGCCGTGGCAAAGCTTCCGCCATGTGGTCCTGCCGCTGATCGGGCCCTCCATCGTCGGCATCGGCATGTTCGGCTTCACGCTGAGCTGGGACGAGATCGCCCGCACCTCGCAGGCCATCGGCGACGTCAACACCCTGCCGCTGGAGCTGCAGGGCCTGACCTCCACCGTCACCACGCCGGCCATCTATGCGCTGGGCACGGTCACCACCGTGGTGTCGCTGGGCGTGATGGGCCTCACGGTGGGCCTGGCGTTGCTGCTGCGCCGCCGCCAGACGCCGGGCCGCCGATGACGACGGAAGACAGCGGCCCCGCGCCGGGCACGGCGCTCACCGAGGCGCAGATGTACGAGCGCATCGTCTCGGCCATCCTCGACCACAAGCTGCCGCCCGGCACCAAGCTGGTGGAGGACAAGCTGGCCAGCGCCTTCGGCGTCTCGCGCACCCGCATCCGTCCGGTGCTGGTGCGCCTGGCCAACGAGCAGGTGGTCACGCTCACGCCCAACCGCGGCGCCACCATCGCCGAGCCCACGCAGGAAGAGGCGCGCGAGGTCTTCGGCGCGCGGCGGCTGATCGAGCCGACGCTGGTCGAGCTGTTCGTGGCCCGCGCCAGCGATGCCGATGTGCAGCGCCTGCGCGCCTCGGCCGAAGCCGAGGAGACCGCCCGCACCAGCGGCGACATGCGCCGCGCGATCCGGCTGGCGGGCGACTTCCACCTGGCCATCGCCGAGCGCTCGGGCAACCAGACACTGGGCCGCATCCTGCGCGAGCTGATCTCGCGCACCTCGCTGATCCTCATGACCTACAGCTCGGCCCATGCCGACGAGCGCGAGGAAGCCACGGCCTGCGGCTGCCGCGAGCACCGGGCGCTGATCGATGCGATCCGCGTGCGCGACGCACCCGAGGCGGCTCGGCGCATGCACGAGCATCTGACGCGGCTGGAGTCGCAACTGGCCTTCGATTCGCGGCCGGAGACGGCGGGCGACCTGGCACGGCTGCTGGGCGTGGTGGGCTGAGACGCCCTGACCGCCCTGCGCGGGGCCTGCCCTGCTTTTGTCGAAGCGATGGTGCCCAGGCTTCGACAGGCTCAGCCCGAACGGTGTGGGATCAATTGACGCGCATCGGGAGGCCCAGCGCGGCCGCACGCCGCCGCAACCACAGCGCCCGCACCATGACGCCCACCACCGTCAGGTTGGCGGCCAGCGTGGCCACGTCCAGCCAGTGCATGTGGCGTACCAGCGCCATCACTTCGAAGGGCAGGTAGATGGCCCCGCTGAGGGCGCCCAGCCATTCGGCCCAGGCCCGCTCGCGGAACAGGCCATAGGCTTCGGCGAAGCGGACCAGCGCATAGGCCGCCGCACCCGCGGACAGCAGCGCCAGCCGGCCGTTCTGCAAGTGGGCCGCGAAGTCGATGAAGACCTGCGGCTCGCGCGAGGCCGGGTTCAGATGCAGGTGGTGCACCAGGTGCTCCGCCACCGTCCGCAGGTCCTTGTGCAGCAGCAGAAGCAGGCCCGAGGCTGCCGCCACGGCGAGCACGCCCTTGCAGGCCTCGATGAGGGCGACCAGCCGGATGGCGCGAGCAGAGCGGGAATGCATCGCGGGATGATCGCACGGCCTTCTGCCCCTCTCGGGTCAGCGCTGGCCGGCGCTTTCAGGCATGCGGCCAGCGCACGAAGGCGGGCAGCGCCTCGGCCTCGGCCGAGAAGGCCACCTGCATCGGAAAGGACGCGGGCACCAGTACGCCGGGCAGCAGCTGTTGCGCGAAATGCCAGCTGACGGCAATGGCGATGCCGGCATGGCCGATGGTCCCGCCGCGGGCGCCGCCGGGCACGGGCGCATGGCGCATCTCGGCCTCCAGCAGCTGCCACGCGGTGCGCAGCTGCTCCGTCACGCGCGCGGACCACGGCGCATGCTGCCGCTCGGCCGGACGCAGCTCGCGCTCGTAGACGGCCTGCACCGCCTTGTCGCAGGCGGCCAGTGCCAGGCCGGTCAGTCGCAAGGCCCGCACGCGACCCGCGGCGTCCGCCGGCCACAGGCTGCGGCCCGGGGCCGAGATCTGCTCCGCATGCATCAGGATCAGGGTCGAATCCATCAGCGCCTGGCCGTCCGAAAGCACCAGCGTGGGCGCCTTGACCACCGGGTTGTAGCGGCGGAATTCCTCCATCTGCCGGAAGACCGAGACGGGCTTCGATTCGAAGGGCAGGCCCAGCAGGTCCAGGGCAATGGCGGTGCGCCGGACGTAGGGCGAGTCCAGCATGCCGATCAGTTGCATCATTTCAGTTCCACTTCAGCGAGTCAGGCGGACATCAGTGCCGCGCCTCTCAATCTACCTTTCGACCGCGGCAGGCACCATCGACATGTTCTGTGCCGATCCGTTAGTTTTTCTTCAACCAGCCTTCTCCCAATGAGCGACCTGCCGCCCCTGCAAGCCCTGCGCTGCTTCGAAGCCGTGGCCCGGCTGGGCAGTGTCACCCGCGCGGCCGAGACGCTGCACGTCACCCACTCGGCCGTGAGCCAGCAGCTGCGACACCTCGAATCGCTGCTGGGCCTGTCGC
>NZ_CAJYES010000125.1 GCF_913773995.1 uncultured Pseudacidovorax sp. | reverse complement strand
GCCCACCTGCGTGCGCAGGAAGGCCTCCTGCCCCAGGGCCAGCATGGCGGCGCGGCGGATCTTCTCGTTGTCGAAGGGCGCGTGCAGGAAGTTGAAGCGCAGGATGAACTGGTTGCCCGCGGGCTGGGCGTCGACGAGCTCGATGGCCGGGTTGCTGCGCAGGGTGGCGTACTGCTCGAAGGCCGGCTGCTCCAGGATGTCGGCCTCGCCATTGAGCAGCGCATTGAGCTGCGTCTGCGCGTCGCGGATGAACAGCCACTCGACCCGATCCACGTACACATTCTTGCCACCGGCCGTGCCCGAGGGCGCCTCGGCACGCGGCTTGTACTTGGCGTTCTTGAGGAAGACGGCCTTCTCGCCAGGGCGGAACTCGTCGGCCTTGAAGACGTAGGGGCCGGAGCCGATGGTTTCCTTGACCTGCACGTCGCCGGGCGTGTCGGCCACGCGCTTGGGCATGATGAAGGGCACGTTGGACGAGGGCTTGCCCAGCGCCTCGGTCACCAGGCCGAAGGGCTCCTTGAGCTGGATGACGAAGGTCCTGGCGTCGGGCGTCTCGTACTTGTCGATGGCCTTGGCCAGCTGGCCGCCGAAGGTGTCGCGGCTGGCCCAGCGCTTGAGCGAGGCGACCACGTCCTCGCTGGTGACCGGCTTGCCGTCGTGGAACTCCAGGCCGTCGCGCAGCTGGAAGGTCCAGGTCTTGTTGTCCTTGGACACGCTCCACTTGCCCACCATCTGCGGCTGGATCTTGCCCTGGGCATCGGTGCCGAACAGGGTGTCGTAGATCATGTAGCCGAAGTTGCGCGAGATGTAGGCCGTGGTCCAGATCGGGTCCAGCACCGTCATGTTGGTGGTGGGAATGATCTTGAGCGTGGTGCTCTGCGCGGCCGCGGGCAGCGCGGTGCCGGCCGTCACGACCAGCATGGCGGCGCAGGCCGCCCACTTCGACAGGGCACGGCGGCTCACGGGGCGGGCGGCAAAGGGGTTGGGGGTGTGCATGAAGCTTCCGAAGTAGGCGGTGGAAAGACAGGAAAAGATCCGGCTTGCCGGTGGGGATGGATTGGGACAAAAATCGCCGCAATTGAATATGTACAGTTGATCAAGGCTGCACTAGAACAGTCCAACTGCGCGATCACAGACAGGTGCACGGCATGCACCCATTCAGTGCTTCGACAACCGCCCTCGCCATACCCCGACCCCCCATGATTTCGCTCGACCCCCACTCCGACGTACCGCTGGTGCGCCAGATCCGCGATGCGCTGGCGCTGGAAATCGACCGCGGCGGGCTCGCCGTCGGTGCACGCCTGCCTTCGGTGCGCGAGCTGGCGCGCGAGTCGGGCGTGAGCACCATGACGGCCACCAATGCCTACCAGCGCCTGGTGGCCGACGGCTATGTGGAGGCGCGGCCCGCCAGCGGCTACTACGTCGCGGCCCATGGCGATACCGCAGGCCAGGCCGCGCGGCGCAAGCCCTTCGTCGGCCGCACGGCGGTCGATTCGCTGTGGCTGATCCGACGGGTGTACGAGGACGACGCCTCGCTGCTCAACGCCGGCTGCGGCTGGATTCCGCCCGAGTGGCTGCAGTCGGATGCAGTGCGCCGGGCCTTGTCGGGCCTGGCCCGCAAGCAGGGCGCCGCCCTCGCCCGCTATGGCTCGCCCCATGGCTATCTGCCGCTGCGCCAGCAGATCGAGGCGCAACTGGGCGCGCGAGCCATCCAGGCGCCGCCGCACCAGGTCGTGCTGACCCACGGCGCCACGCAGGCTCTGGCCCTGGCGGGCCGCTGCCTGCTGCAACCCGGCGATGCCGTGCTGGTGGACGACCCCGGCTCCACCAACCTCTTCGAGACGCTGCGGCAGCAGGGTGCGCGCCTGGTCGGCGTGCCGCGCCTGCAGGACGGCCCCGACCTCGTGGCCCTGCAGGCCCTGGCCCAGCGCCATCGGCCCAAGGCCTTCTTCATCCAGACCCAGCTGCACAACCCCACCGGCTCCTCCTGCGCACCGGCCAAGGCCTATCAGCTGCTGCGCCTGGCCGAGCAGCTGGGCTTTGCCATCGTCGAGAACGACGTCATGGCCGGCCTGGAGCCGCCCGGCGCCACCACCCTCGCCAGCCTGGACCAGCTGCGGCGGGTGATCTACGTGGGCGGCTTCTCCAAAGTGGTCTCACCCAGCCTGCGCGTGGGCTTCGTCACCGCGAACGAGGAGATGGTGGACAAGCTCATCCACGCCAAGATGGGCGACAGCCTGACCAGTTCGGAGATGAACGAGCGGCTGGTGCATGCCGTGCTGGCCGAGGGCAAGCACCGCGCCCACGTGGCGCGGCTGGCGCAGCGGCTGGCCGAGGCGCAGGTGGCCGTGTGCGCGGGGCTGGCGAAGGCGGGACTGGAAGTGTTCGGGCAGCCGGCGGGCGGGCCGTTTCTGTGGGCGCGGTTGCCGTCGGAGGGCGTCGATGCCATAGCTGTCGCGCAGCGGGCGGTGGCGGCGGGGTTGCTGCTGGCGCCGGGGCATCTGTTTCGGCCGACGGCGGAGCGGACGGGGTGGATGCGGTTCAATGCGGCGTATGCGGATGATGCGCGCGTATATGAATTTGTGGCCCGCGAGGCCTCGGAGGGGCGCAAGTAATATGGAAAATCCATCCCACTCATTTACTGGATGGTCCGAAACCGGCCAGAAGCAGGCGTTGGAGCTCGCGTGATAGTCCCGCCCGTTTCTTAATCAGTGTCTGTCAAGGATGTCCCGAGTTCATTTGATCGAAGGCCCGGTAGGGGCTGGAAAATCCACCTTTGGCGCGACTCTGGCTGCGAGCAGCAACGGCGTGCACATCCCGCTCGACGAGTGGTTTGCGACGCTGTTCAGCCCAGACCGCCCGGGCGGCGATTTTGTGCCTTGGTATGTTGAGCGAAAGGAACGGTTGCTGGATCTGATATAGAGCCACAGCCGCAGAATACTGGCGTCGGGTCGAGACGTTGTGCTCGAACTTGGCCTGATCCAGCAGCAACCAAGAATCCAGTTCTGTCGAATGATCACGAACGAAGGATTTCCGCCTCACATCTATGTCCTCGACGCACCCTTGGAAATTCGTCGTGCGCGTGTTCAATGCAGGAACGAAGAGCGAGGTCCCACATTTTCCATGGTCGTACCGGACCATGTCTTCGAGATGGCAAGCAAGCTTTGGGAGCCTCCCGACGAATTCGAATGCGAAGAATTCGAGGTGAGCTTCGTCACGAAGGGAGCGAACGCGTCGTTTGACATCTGAGCAAGCCGGCCAGCGCGCGTCCTGAAAGACTGCTATCGGGCCAGGCAAAGGTCGGCTCAGGGCCCTAAGCCGAAGTTCGGTTCTTCCCAAAGCGGTTGCTGGGCTCGCCGGCTAAGCCAACAGATCAAGGCAGCGAAGGTCTTCCACCGCGTGCTCCACGCGCGTGAGTTGAGGCCACCACACGTAGGCTGACATGCTTTTGGCAAATCGCGCGATCGGCGTGCGCATGTGCAGGAGCACGGCGAGCCGGTAATCTTCTTGAAGTGCTTCGCGCGAATACCCCGTCACTCCTGAAGCAGTGAGCGCTGCGTGATAGCGGTCCAGCAAAGGCATCTCAAAACGCTGGCGCACTCCGCGGTCCCATTGAGCGGCCATCATGTAGGCGAGGTCCCAGACGCCAACGCCCAAATGCCAGCCGTCCCAGTCAATAAGCTTTGGGATGTTGGTCGCCGCGTCGCATGGCAGCATCCAGTTCCAGACGTGAGCATCCCATGAACAAGCGTCTTCCCCGGAAGCAGATCGGCTCGCTCGACGAGCACCGGATAGTCAAGCAGAAACCGCGCATAGGCGTCTCGCGTGCTGTTCCCCAGAGCATCTCCTGCCTTGGAAAATAATCGATCACATGCCGCTGGGAGCCAGTCTGAGCTCCGAAGCCGCTCCCACAACGTTGGACCAATGTCGTGCCACTCCTCTTTTTCCCATCCAGCAGCGTGAAATTGTGCGAGCGCTCCCACTATGCTTGCACTCCGCGCGAACGTCGGCGGCAAGGGAGGATCGCTGGGACGCTCGTGCGAACCGGAGAGATCCTCCATCAACAGCCACGTTCGTCCCGTGGGTTCGTCCACTCCACCTCCGTAGAACTTGGGGACGACCTCGCAATTCAAGCGGCTCGAAATGTTCTTGTAAAACGGCAACTCCGGCTGGCCGTATCCAACGTGAGAAACCTTCAGCACAGCCCGAGTCGGAGCGCCGATATGTCCGTTCCACGTCAGCGTCACGCCCACCAAATCGGAAAGATGACCCGGCGCGTCGATGTCCCTGGACGTTGCTGATAGCAGTACGACGCCGTCTAAGTTCAAGCAGCTTGCAATTTGCGCCGTCAAGGTCGCCGGCGCGAGAAGGCGCTCCAGAATTAAGCTGTCCAATGTGACCCCTCAGTGACGTGAACGAGCGCTTCTGGCCGACAGTAGCCCTTGGTCGATGGGGCGAGAAGGGCCAATAGGACATGCGGCAGTCGTGAAAGCATACCTTTGAACCCTGATGTTTCTATTGCACTTTGACCGAAGCTTTCGCGGCGGAATCGTAGCGGTCAATCGCAAGGCTGAGAGCGAGCGCACGGCGGAACGGCGCGGATCGCAGTTAGGGAGTTTTCGCCGTCGATGCGCTCGGCTCGAAACTTGACGGATGCCCCCTCGCGCAACCCTGCCAAGATTGCTGGATCTCGGACGCGAAAACGCAGAGTAGTGAATGGCAGATTCGCACTGGGCACTACCTTCAAACGTACGTAGGTCCGCGTCCCACCATCTTCCTGCGCCACCGAGCTAAAGGTAGCACGCGTCTCGACCGGCTCGACCACGAGAGCCATTGGAGCCGCCGACGATTCGCCTGCATGTTCCAGGGTCGCAGCCACCACTTGCTGCAGGAGGTGTCGTTGCGCACGACCGACGCTTCCATCGTCGTACTCTCCAGCGGTCATCACGACCACCAAGTCCAGGGAAGGAACGATGAACAGGCGTTGGCCGCCGTTGCCGAACGCCGCATGCCAGCGAACCTCCTTGCCGCGGACGAACACATTCCCGGACCACCAGTGGTGGCCGAACTCCTCGCCGTCCGGAGCGCAAGGAGAAAGCAGCATCTGAACCCAAGCCTGTGGAACAACCTGCCTACCCTCCCACTCGCCGCCTTGGAGCATGAGTCGGCCGAGCCGCGCGAGGTCACGCGGGCGCAACCGCAGTCCCGTGAATGCCCGAGTCCGGCCACGCAAGTCACCTACCCACTCCCATTCAGTGATGCCAAGCGGCGTGAACAGCCATCGATCCGCATAGTCTTTCAAACTGGTGCCGGTTTGCTCCTCCAGCAGCTGTCCCAGCACTGCGGAAAGTCCGCCGTTGTAGTTGAACAGCGCTCCAGGAGATGCCGCGAGCGGCCTATTGAACACGTATCGCGCGCGATCACCCCGCCAGAGAAGACCTCTCTCATCATTCGTCCAGCGGCTATAGCCGCCGGCTTCATCCCACGCCAAGCCACTGCGCATGCAAAGCATGTCTGCCACAGTGATGCGCTCGCGCCCGCCACTGCGCAGATCGTTGAGACCAGGCAAGAGATCAAGGACGGGGGTGGTGAGGGGAGGAGCGACGCGACCGCTCTCGGTAATGCCCCAAAGCATCGCCACTACCGATTTAGTGATTGAACGGACGTCGTGGAGCTGGTCCTTGTCGAACTTGTTCCGACTTGCCCAGACGGCATAGGTAGATCGGTCTGGCCCGGATCGATAGGCATCGATTACCAGCTTGCCGTGACGCTCGACCACGAGGCTGTGCCGATTGCGGGGGCTTCCGACGAACGTCCGCATCGCATCACAGAGCAGGTTGGGGTCGAATCCGCCATGAAGCGGACTTTGCTCAATACTCCACCCGTCTGGGCCTGATTGTGGCGCGCTACAGGACTCTGGCGCGGGTGCAGCCGATCCTGGAGAAGCGCAGCAGACGCTGAAAAACATGGCGAGGACGATCCGTCTCATGCGCAGGTCTCTCTATTCCATCTAGGACCCAGCGAGTCCGCCGAAATTGTCTTCTGTCTAGCAGAACTCGGCAGTTGCGAAGTTTGAACGTCTGCTTCTACCTGAATTTTCCCCAATTGCGCGACCGACCGCTCTTGGCCGTTTGCCGTCAACAGGATACGGTCCTCTTGATCAGCATAAATGCAAGTCGGCTCTTGCGGAGTGAATGGTGCCAACCGCGCGTCGCCCATGCCCCAGAGATAGAAGCCCCAGGTCAATCAAGAACGCAGCCCTGTTTGCAGCACGGGCTCACCGCTTTTCTCTCAGCTGGTTCCCTACCAATCCCACCAACGCATCCGCCAAACTCGACGGCGGCATCGCCCCATGACGCACCGCCAGCACGGGCTGCGTCGGTGCCGCCGCGATCGGCCGCCATCCCAGCCGCTCGTTCTGCCACGCCCGAGCTGTGAGGTCATCCACCAGCGCCACGCCAGCCCCGCTGGCCACCAGCGCACAGGCCGCCTGGCCCGAGCGCACTTCGATTCGTGAGGCCGGCACCTGCCCCGCGTTCTCCGCCGCCTTGCGCATCAACTGCCCTTGCGGCGTGTCCTCGCTGAAGGCGATCAGCGGCTCACGCAGCACATCGGTCATGCGCACGGTCCGCCGCTGGGCGAAGGCGTGATCGGCGGGAAAGACGCAGCCCATCGTCCAGTGCCCCAGCGTCTGCGCGGTCAGCAGCGGATGCGTGACCGGCAAGGTGCAGATGGCGATGTCGGCCTCGTGGTGCACCAACTGGCCAACCATTTCTCGGGCGCGCAGCGTCTCCATGTAGAGCTGCGCCGAAGGAAAGCGCTGCGACAGCGCGTGCAGCGCTTGCGGCACCAGTTCCAGCCCGGCGCTGGGGCTGCACAGCACGCGCAGGCGAAGGCCGGTGCCATCGCGCAGGGCCTGGGCACGGGTCTCGATGCCGCGCACGCCGCGGTAGACCGACTCGACTTCCTCATACAACGCCTGCGCTTCGGGCGTGGGCCGCAGCCGGCCACGGGCACGCTCGAAGAGCTTGAGGCCCAGTTGCAGTTCGATGTGCGACAGCATGCGGCTGATGCCGGGCTGTGACACATGCAGCAGCCGCGCGGCATCGGTGATGGAGCCGGCCAGCATCACGGCGCGGAAGACTTCGATCTGGCGCAGGTTCATGGTCGGCGAAAGGGCTGGGCGTGCATAACGGCATGTTATGCAGATCGCGCGTCTTGGTATTTCACGGCAAGCCCGCAAGCGGCCATGATCCCGGCCGTTGCGAAAGAGCGGAGACACGCATTCCATGACCCTTCGATTCACCCGCCGGGCTGCGCTCGGCTGGCTCGCCGTCTCTGGCGCGGGCGCCCTTCCCTTCACCAGCCACGCCCAGGCCGAATGGCCCACCAAGACCGTGCGGATCATCGTGCCCTTCGCGCCCGGCGGCGGTGCGGACAGTTCGGCCCGCGTGCTGGGCGACCTGTTGTCGCCACTGCTCGGCCAGGCCGTGATCGTCGAGAACAAGCCCGGCGCCGGCAGCGCCATCGGCGTGATGGCCGCGGCGCAGGCGCGCGACGGCCATACGCTGCTGATGGCCAGCAACAGCATGGTCATCAACCCCGCGCTCAATCCGCAGATCGGCTACGACCCCATCGCCGACTTCGATGCCGTGGGCATGGTCTCCGACCAGCCACTGGTGCTGGTGGTGCCGGCCAGTTCGCCCATCCGCTCGATGCAGGAGCTGGTGGCGCAGGCCAAGGCCAAGCCAGGGCAGCTGAGCGCCGGCAACAGCGGCAATGGCACGCTGGCGCACATCGCCTCGGAGATCTTCGCAGGCCAAGTGGGCGCGGAGATCGTGCCCGTGGCCTACAAGGGCGAAAGTGCGCTCATGCCCGACCTGATCAGCGGCCTGCTGGGCTTCGGCTTTCTCAACCTGCCGAGCGTGGCGCCGCACATCAAGGCGGGCAAGCTGCGCGCGCTGGCCGTCTCCTCGTCGCAGCCTGTGGCCGACCTGCCGGGTGTGCCGACGGTCAAGTCGCTGGGCTATCCGGTGCTGGAGGTGCGCGGCTGGGCCGCCCTGCTGGCACCGCACGGCAGCATTGCGCCGGCCGGGCTGGCCCGGCTCGAAGCAGCCCTGGCCAAGGTGCTGGCGTCGGAGACGGTCAAGTCCAAGTTCGCCATGCTCAACGTGGAGCCGGTGGTGATGGACCGCCAGGCCACCGCCCGCTTCCTGCAGGCCGAGACGCGCCGCTATGCCGACATCGTGAAGTCGCGCGGCATCAAGGCGGGCTGAGTCGATGACGCTGACGACGCCAAATCTGGCCGAAACGCTGCCCGCCATCGAGGCCGACGTGCTGGTCTGCGGCGGCGGCGTGGCCGGCACGGTGGCGGCCGTGGCCGCCGCGCGCCAGGGCGCCCGCACCGTGCTGATGGAGCGCTACGGCTTCCTCGGCGGCAATGCGACGGCCGGCGCCGTCGCGCAGTTCAACAGCTGGCAGACGGCGGCCGGGCGCCGCGTGGTGGCCGGTCTGGCGCAAGAGGTGGTGGACCGCCTGCGCGACTACGGTGGCGCGGGTGAGCATCACAGCTTCGTCATGTCCACCGGCCACCGGATGGACCGGGTCGAATACGCGCCCGAGCTGCTCAAGCTGGTGCTGGACGACCTGGTGCGCGAGGCCGGCGTGCAGCCGCTGCTGCATGCCACGCTGCTGGACGTGCAGCGCGAGGGCCGGCGCATCGTGTCGGCGCGTGTGCTGACCAAGGGCGGCCTGCGCACCGTTCGGCCGCAGGTGCTGATCGACACCTCGGGCGACATGGACGCCATGAAGCATGCCGGCGCCACCTTTCTCGAACTGGGTGATGGCGAGGCGCTGCAGCCCGCGACCATGATGTTCCGCTTCGGTCCCATCGACTTCGCGCGGCTCGACGCCTTGAGCAGCGAAGAGAAGGAGGCCATCGCCCGCCGCGGCTTCGAGCAGGGCGAGCTGGCCCGGGCGGCGCTGCATCTGGCGCGCGACCCGTTCTCCGACGACGGCTGGTTCAACATCAGCCGCCTGGGCATCGACGCCACCGACCCCATGGCCCTGGGCCGGGCCGAGATCGAGGGCCGCCGCCAGGCCTGGCGCGCCGCGGCCTTCCTGCAGCGCGAACTGCCGGGCTGCGAGCGGGGCCGGCTGCTGAACTTCGGCACCCAGGTCGGCATCCGTGAAACGCGGCGCGTGGCCGGCGACCACGTGCTCACCGCCGAGGAACTGCTGCGGCCCGAACCCTTCGCCGATGCGATTGCCGCGGGCGCGTATCCCATCGACATCCACCCCGCCGAGGGTGGCGGGCTGACCTACCGCTCGCTGGGCGATGAGCATGCCTACCGCATCCCGCTGCGCAGCCTGATCCCACGCGGGCTGGACAACGCCCTGGTGGCCGGCCGCGGCATCTCGGCCACGCACGAGGCCCTGGCGGCGGTGCGGGTGATGACGATCTGCATGGCAATGGGCCAGGCGGCCGGCACGGCGGCGGCGATGGCGGTGCGCGCGGACGGTGGGGCCGACCTGCGCGCCATCGACGTGCAGGCGCTGCGGCG
>NZ_CAJYES010000124.1 GCF_913773995.1 uncultured Pseudacidovorax sp. | reverse complement strand
GGCCGCAGCGTGGCGACGGTCAGTTGGTCGTCACCGAAGTAGCGACCGGCCACGGCCTGCACCTGCGCCGGCGTCACGGCCAGCAGCTTGGCCAGCATGCGGGCGTCGGCATCAGCGTCGGCATCGGCATCAGCGTCGGCATCAGCGTCGGCATCTGCATCGGCATCGGCATCTGCATCGGCATCGGCATCGGCATCGGCATCGGCATCGGCATCGGCATCGGCGTCTGCATCCGCGTCAGCATCCCCATCGTCCGGTGGAGTCATCGGCGTGGTGCCGCCGCCCGGCTGTGTCAGAAAGACGGGGAAGGCCGCCCCGTCGTCGTCGCCGCCGCCCGCCAGTGCGCCCAGGACCAGTCCTCCGCCCAGGGCGGCCAGGGCGAATTCGCCGATTCCGAGGCCGCCGGCCAAGGGGGGCGCGGCCTTCTTGACGGCCAGTGCGGCAGAGTCGACGCCCGAATCCACCTGTAGGTCACCGGAGGCAAGCCCCACATCGAGTTGCGAGCCGCCGCCTTCGAGCGCGCGGGTGGCTACCGTCGCGTCGGTGCCGCCGACGAAGGTGCCGCTGATCGGCTGGGTGTTCGGCCCGGTCGGATTGAAAACCACGCCCGCCTGGCCGTCCTGCGGCACCAGCACACGGTCACCGGTCTGCAGCAACTGGTTGGCCTGCGCGGGCATGTTCACGCCGTCCCGAACCACCATCACGCCGGGCGAGACACTGGTCAGCGTTCCAAGTCCGGCCGCGGCATTGGCGCTCGCGCCACCCATCGGAATGGGCGTCGCCATGACGCCTGCGGATGAGGCCTGCGCCATGAGCACAGGGGCTGTGCCGGAATTGCCGGCCGCATCGGTCGTCGTCGTTGCCATCACTCTTGCTCCACACGTCTGGTTGAAAGATGCCGCTGAAGGGGGCAAGACGTGTGCCGCAGCGAAAACGGCCGCGGGAGTGCACAAAAGTGTGGATTTATTGGCGTTTTGAGGGAGGTGCCGGGGTCCTTGCTCAGGATGTTCCTTGAGGCGTTACGTAACGGTCGCGGTAACGAAGTGGTGACGCGTCGGTCGCCGCCAGGGCGCCGAGGGGCTCCATGGAACGTGGAGATTCGGTGCGCCGCTCAGTCGAAGCGACCGCCGCGCCCTCGGCGCAATCAGCCCACCAGCGCCTGAGCGAACTCGCGCGCGTCGAAGGTCTCGAGGTCTTCGAGCTTCTCGCCCACGCCGATGAAGTACACCGGTACGGGCGCCGTGCCCGGCTTGGTCCGGGCGCGTTCCTCGCCCCAGCGGGCAATGGCGCAGAGCACGCCGCCCTTGGCAGTGCCGTCGAGCTTGGTCACCACCAGCCCGGTGAGGCCCAGCGCATCGTCGAAGGCCTTGACCTGAGCCAGCGCGTTCTGGCCGGTGTTGCCATCGATGACCAGCAGCACTTCGTGCGGGGCGGCCACGCCGTCGGCCGGGCCGGTGTCGGCCTTGCCGATCACGCGCTTGATCTTCTTGAGCTCGTCCATCAGGTGCAGCTGCGTGGGCAGTCGGCCGGCGGTGTCGACCAGCACCACGTCCTTGCCGCGCGCCTTGCCGGCGTTGACGGCGTCGAAGGCCACTGCAGACGGGTCGCCGCCAGCTTGGCTGACGATCTCGACCAGGTTGCGGTCGGCCCAGATGGCGAGCTGTTCGCGGGCCGCGGCACGGAAGGTGTCGGCGGCGGCCAGCAACACCGTGCAGCCTTCGTTGGCCAGGTGCTTGGTGAGCTTGCCGATGGAAGTGGTCTTGCCCGCGCCGTTGACGCCCGCGACCATGATCACGGTCGGCGTGTGGCGGCCGATCTCCAGCGGTTTCTCCAGGGGCTTGAGCACCTCGGCGACGGCGTCCACGAGCAGGGCGCGGACCGCCTGCGGCGTGGTGGCGCTGTGGCGCCAGACGCGGTCCTTCAGGTCCTGCAGGATGTGTTCGGCCGCCGGGATGCCGGTGTCGGCCATCAGCAGCGCTTCCTCCAGCTGTTCGTAAAGCTCGTCGTCGATCTGGGCATTGACGAATACGGCCTGGATGCCGCTGCCGGTCTTCTTGAGGCCCGTTCGAAGGCGGTTGAGCCAGCCCTGGCGCGAGGGTTCGGGCGCCGGTTCGGCGGCAGTCACAACCTGACTGGCCGGCGGTGGCACGATCGTCGCCGGGGTCGGGACGAAGGCCGGGGTGTCGCGGCTGGCGGGGACCGGTACGGGGGCCTGGGCCGGTGGCATGGCGGGCGTTGCCGCGGGCGCCGGTGCCGGGCGGGGCGTCGGCACCGGCGGCAGTGGCGCGACCGAGGGGCTCGGCGGTTCATGGACGGCCGGGGCCGGTGCCATGGGCTGCTCGACGGGAGGCTGGACTGAAGGCCCGGGTGCCGGCGCGCTCGGCTTGTTTCCGAACCAGCTCGACGGCGAGAACACCGAGCGCCCGCTGCCGGCTTCAGGGGCCGGCGCAGGTGCAGGGGAGGGCGAGGAGCCGGCCGGCGCCGCAGGCTCCGCCGGCGGCTTTTTCTTGAAAAAACTGAACATCCAGGCGCTTTTTAGAATCGCAGGCATTCTATGAAACACCCCCCGCCGAGCCGCCGGCCCCTCGCGACGGCCCTGCTGGCGGCCTGCCTTGCCTTGGCAGCGTCCGTCCATGCCCAGCAGCCCCCCGCCGAAGCGGCGCCCCTCACTCCCTCCGCATTGCCTTCGGCGGCCCAGCCGCCCCAGCAGTTCCGGCTGGCAAACGGCATGACGCTGATCGTGCAGCCGGACCACCGCGCCCCCACGGCCGTGCAGATGCTGTGGGTGCGTGTCGGCTCCGTCGACGAGCTCGACGGCACCAGCGGCGTCGCGCACGTGGTCGAGCACATGATGTTCAAGGGTTCGGCCCTGCTCAAGCCCGGCGAGTTCTCGCGCCGGGTGGCGGCGCTGGGCGGGCGCGAGAACGCCTTCACCACCCGTGATTACACCGGCTATTACCAGCAGATCCCCGTCGAACGGCTGGAAGAGGCCATGCGCCTGGAGGCGGACCGCTTCGCCAGCAACCAGTGGCCGGACGACGAATTCAAGCGCGAGATCGAGGTGGTGAAGGAAGAGCGCCGCATGCGCACCGAAGACCAGCCGCGCGCGCTGCTGGGCGAGCAACACAACGCCGCCATCTTCAACGCCTCCCCCTACCGCCGGCCGGTGGTCGGCTGGATGAGCGACCTGTCGGCCATGACGGCGGATGACGTGCGCGGCTTCTACCGCCGCTGGTACGTGCCCGAGAACGCTGCCATCGTGGTGGCCGGCGATGTCGATCCGCAGAAGGTGCGGGAGATGGCCGAGCGCTACTACGGTCGCATCCCGGCGCGCGCCGTGCCCGTACGCAAGCCCTACACCGAGCTGCCGCAGCGCGGCATCCGGCGCATCGAATTCAAGGCACCCGCCGAGCAGGCGTACGTGTCGCTCGCCTTCCGTGTGCCGCAGCTGGATTCCCTCGACGAGGACTCCGACGCCTGGTCCCTGCTGGTACTGGCGGCGGTGCTCGACGGCTACAACGGCTCGCGGCTGGACCGTGCGCTGGTGCGCGGCCCGGAGCGCGTGGCCGACGGCGTGAGCGCGGGCTACGGCCTCTACGGACGCGGGCCGCAGCTTTTCTACCTGACCGGCGTGCCGGCGGCCGGCAAGACCACCGAAGCGGTCGAGGCAGCCTTGCGCGCCCAGGTGGCGCGCATCGCCCAGGAAGGCGTCTCCGATGCCGAACTCGCCCGCGTGAAGACGCAGTGGGTCGCCAGCGAAACCTACAAGCGCGACTCGGTCATGGCCCAGGCGCGCGAGCTGGGCAGCCAGTGGGTGCAGGGCCTGCCGCTCGATGCCGATGCCCGCATGCTGGCCAAGCTGCTGGCCGTGACGCCGGCGCAGGTGCAGGCCGTGGCCGGTCGCTACTTCGGTGACGACCAACTGACCGTCGCCACGCTGCGGCCACAGCCCATGTCGTCGGCGGCCAAGCGGCCGCGCAGCCCCTTTGGCCCGGTGGGAGAGATCCGATGAAGCGCGCTCTTGGCTTGATGCGGCAATGGCGCCGCACCGTCCTGCTGGCCCTGTTGGCCAGTGCCGCCGGTCTGGCCCAGGCGGGCGTGACCATCGAACATTGGCGGTTGGTCAACGGCGCGCAGGTCTATCTGGCGCGCACGCCGGCCCTGCCCATCGTCGATGTGCAGATCGATGTCGACGCCGGCAGCCGGCGCGACCCCGCCGCCCAGTCCGGCCTGGCGGGCGCCACGGCCGGCATGGCCGAGAAGGGCGTACGGGCCAGCGGCAGGGAACCCACGCTGGACGAGAACCAGCTTGGCGAGGCCTGGGCCGACCTGGGCGCCGAGTTCGACGTCGGCGCCAGCGCCGACCGCATGAGCTTCAGCCTGCGCAGCCTGGCCGACCCGGCCCTGCTGGCGCGCGCGGCGGCGCTGGCCTCCCGGGAGATCGGCGAGCCGGCCTTTCCCGAGGAGGTCTGGCGCCGCGAGCGCGAACGCATCGCCGCCGGCCTGCGCGAGGCCGACACCCGGCCCGCCAGCGTGGCAGGCCGTGCCTTCGCGCGGGATGTCTACGGCGGCCATCCCTACGGCCAGGAGATGACGCAGGCGACGCTGGCGGCCATCGGCATCGAGGACATGCGGCGCTTCCATGCCGAGCTCGTGCGGCCCTGCCGGGCCAAGGTGAGCGTGGTGGGTGCCATCGACCGGCCGGGCGCGGAACGCCTGGCGACGCAGTTGCTCTCGCGCCTGCCGCAGCAGGGCTGCCCGGCGCTCGCCGCGGTGCCCGAGGTGCCGCCGCTGGCCGAAGCCCGCGTGGAGCGCATCCCCTTCGACTCGGCGCAGGTCCATGTGTGGATCGGCCAGCCGGGCTACCGGCGGGCCGATGCGGACCACTTCGCGCTCACGCTGGGCAACTACATCCTCGGCGGCGGCGGCTTCGTCTCGCGCCTGACCGAAGCGGTGCGCGAGAAGCGCGGGCTGGCCTACAGCGTCTACAGCGGCTTCTCGCCCGGGCTGCATGCGGGGGCCTTCCGCATCGGCTTCCAGACGCGGCCCGAGCAGGCCGAGCAGGCGGTGACCGTGGCGCGCGAGGTGTTGGAGAAGTTCGTTGCCGAGGGGCCGACGGCGGCCGAACTGCAGGCCGCCAAGGACAACCTGATCGGCGGCTTTCCCCTGCTGCTGGACAGCAACCGCAAGCTACTGGGCAACGTGGCCAACATCGCGTGGAACGACCTGCCCCTGGACTACCTCGACACCTGGCGCGAGCGTGTGAACGCCGTCACTGCCCAAGACGTGCGCGCGGCCTTCCAGCGCAAGCTGCAGCCGCAGCGCATGGTGACGGTGATTGTGGGCGGCACGGACAAGGCGCGTTGAGCCTGCCGCGGGACGCATTGGCGCCGCGGTGCGTCGGTGCGGTTCATGGGCACCGTTAAGCTCGGCCCGATGAACCGAAGCAAGTCCCCCGCGAAGGCCGGCGCCGGCCGGCCCCATGAAGTCCGCATCATCGGCGGTGCGTGGCGTCGCACCCGCCTGCCGGTCGCCGATCGGCCCGGTCTGCGGCCGACGCCCGACCGCGTGCGCGAGACCCTCTTCAACTGGCTCGCCAGCCTGGCAGGCGCCAGTGGCGGCGAGCTGCCGGGCTGGCGCTGCATCGACGTCTTCGCCGGCACCGGCGCGCTGGGCTTCGAGGCCGCCTCGCGCGGTGCGGCCGAAGTGCTGATCTGCGAGCAGGATCCCGCACTGCTGCAGCAGATGAAGACGACCCGCGACAAGCTGCAGGCCGAGACCGTGCAGGTGCAGCGTGGCGACGGCGCCGCCTGGCTGGCGCGCAGCAGCCCGCGCCACTGGCATGCCATCTTCCTCGATCCGCCCTTCGAGCAGGCGGCGCTGTACGAGCGGGCACTCAAGGCGGCTGCGGCGGCGCTGCATGCCGGCGGCGTGGTCTATCTGGAGGCCGACCAGGCCTGGACCGACGAGCGCCTCGCCCCCTTCGGACTGGCCGTCTTCCGCCATCTCAAGGCGGGGGCGGTGCATGCCCACCTTCTCAAGCCGCTTGCGTCTGCCGCTTGAGGCGCGTCGGCGCGTGCCCGGACGCGGTATGGTGCAGTGCAGCGAGGCGTACATAATGCGCGCCGAGACAACCCCCGGCCCCGCACCCAGGAGGAAGAGATGACGACCGATGTGATAGCCGTCTACCCCGGCACCTTCGACCCCATGACGCTTGGCCATGAGGACGTGGTCCGCCGCGCCACGCAGCTGTTCCCGAAGGTGATCGTGGCCGTCGCGGCCGGACACCACAAGAAGGCGCTGTTCTCGCTGGCCGAGCGCATCGAGATGGCGCGTGCCGTGGCCGAGCCCTTCAGCGGCTGTGTGACGGTCGAGAGCTTCTCCGGGCTGCTGCGCGACTTCGTGGTCGAGCGCGGCGGCAAGGCCATGGTGCGCGGGCTGCGCGCCGTGACCGACTTCGACTACGAGTTCCAGCTGGCCGGCATGAACCGTTCGCTCATGCCCGAGGTCGAGACGGTCTTCCTCACGCCCAGCGACAAGTACCAGTTCATCTCCAGTACCTTCGTGCGCGAGATCGCCATGCTGGGTGGCGAGGTGGACAAGTTCGTCTCGCCGCATGTGCAGGAGCGGCTCGCCGCCAAGGTGCGCAGCCTGGGCCGCGAATGAGGCCGGTGGGCGGACCTGTGCGCGCGCTGCGCTCGCTGGCTCCCTGCCGCGCGGCATGAACGGGCCTGCTGCTCTCCGCCTGCACGCCCTGGGCGACGCGGCCCTGCTGTGCGAGTTGCCCCCGCCCGCCACGCTGGCGGCCCAGCAACGCATCTGGGCCCTGGCGCGCGAAGCCAGTGCTTGGCCCGACGTGCAGGAAGTGCTCCCGGGCATGAACAACCTCACCCTGCTGTTCGACCCGCAGCAGGTGGATGCGGGCGAACTGGAACTGCGCGTCCTCACCCTCTGGCCCGGGCTTGCCGCCGAGGCGGAACGCACCGGGCGATGGGTGGAGATCCCGGTCGACTACGGCGGCGCGCATGGCCCCGACCTGCACGACGTCGCCCGCCACACGGGGCTGTCTCCGGCCGAGGTGGTGCGCCGCCATGCCGCCGGCGAGTACGTGGTCTACCTGCTGGGCTTCCTGCCGGGCTTCGCTTTCATGGGCGGGCTGGCGCCCGAACTGGCCACGCCGCGCCGGGCCGAA
>NZ_CAJYES010000123.1 GCF_913773995.1 uncultured Pseudacidovorax sp. | reverse complement strand
CGGCGCCGCGCTTGGGCGGCTCGCTGACCTTGAGGGTCTTCAGGCGCGGCTTGGCATCCACGCCCAGGTCCTCGGGCTTGACGGTGTCCAGCGGCTTCTTCTTGGCCTTCATGATGTTGGGCAGCGTCACATACCGCGGCTCATTCAGGCGCAGGTCGGTGGTGACCACGGCCGGCAGGCTCAGGCTGATGGTTTCCAGGCCGCCGTCGACTTCGCGCGTGACCTTGACCTTGTCGCCTTCGACCTCGACCTTGCTGGCAAACGTGGCTTGCGGCAGATCGGCCAGGGCGGCGAGCATCTGGCCGGTCTGGTTGGCATCGTCGTCGATGGCCTGCTTGCCCAGGATGATGAGGCCGGGCTGTTCCTTGTCGACCAGAGCCTTGAGCAGCTTGGCGACGGCCAGGGGCTGCAGTTCTTCGGTGGTCTCGACCAGGATGCCGCGGTCGGCGCCGATGGCCATGGCGGTGCGCAGCGTCTCCTGGCACTTGGCCTCGCCGCAGCTGACGGCGATGACTTCGGTGGCCACGCCCTTTTCCTTCAGACGCACCGCCTCTTCCACGGCGATTTCGTCGAAGGGGTTCATGCTCATCTTGACGTTGGCGATGTCCACCCCGCTGCCGTCGCTCTTGACGCGCACTTTCACGTTGTAGTCGACGACCCGCTTGACGGGGACCAGGATTTTCATTGGCTTGACTCCGTTGATTGCAAAAGGCGTGTTGCTGCGCAACTCAGCAAAACATTCTAGGGCGACCCCTCCGGCGGGCGTGCTTTGCCCGCCGGGACGACGCGGGCGGCCAGCGTCGGCGCCATAAAAAGAACGATCGTGCTTTTTTGAAGATTATAGTGACGGATTCCTCGTGCGCTGCAGCATTGGCGACACGAATCGAGGGACAAGGCCGGTGCCGGACACGCCGCTCCCCCCCAACGTCGTCGCACCCGCTGAGCGCCGAATGTCCCCGTTCATGCGCCTTGGGCGGCGCCACTTGCGTCCGCCCTTGGCAGACCCTCGCCATCCAAAGGCGTCTGCGGGCCCGCGCCTGGCGGCAGCGACGCCACCCGCACCACCCGCTGCGGAAACGGAATGTCGATGCCCGCCTTGCGCAGTCCGTCCAGCACCGCAATGTTGACTGCGGAGCGCACGTTGTCCTTGCCCTTGTCGGGATCGCTGATCCAGTAATTGAGCGTGAACTCCAGTCCGTCGGCGGCGAAGTTGGTGAGAAAGGCTACGGGCTTGGGATCGGCCAGCACCCGGTCCTGCGCGGCCGCGGCTTCGCACAGGATGGCCTGCACCTGTGCGGGATCGCTGTCGTAGCCCACGGCGATGACGGTGTTGAGGTTGGTCTTGAGGTCGGCCAGCGTGAGGTTCTCCACGCGGCCGGTGATGATCGACTCGTTGGGCACGATGGCCTGCCGACCGTTGCCGGCGCGGATCAGCGTGTAGCGGGTCTTGATGTCCGTGATGCGGCCTTCGAAGCTGTCGACCTTGACGCTGTCGCCGATGCGGATGGAGCGCTCCAGCAGGATCACGAAACCACTCACATAGTTGGCCGCGAGCTTCTGCAGGCCGAAGCCCAGGCCCACGCCCAGCGCGCCACCCAGCACCGAAAGCGCCGTCAGGTCCACGCCCACTGCGGACAGTGCAAACAGCAGCCCGACCAGCAGCAGCCCAGCACGCACCGCATTCGATGCCACCTTGCGCATCGACAGGTCGCTCACCGCCGGCGTCAGCAGCCGTTTCTCGATGGTGGACGAGATCCACAGCGTGATCATCAGCACCACGCCGCACGACAGCACGCCTTCGAACACCGTGCGCAGGCTGACCCGCGACTTGCCGAACCCCAGGTTGATCGCTTCCAGTTCGTCCAGCACCGGCGGAAGCAGCCCCACGATCCAGAGGATGGCAGCCGCCCAGGCCACCCACGAGATGGTGCGCTCCACCAGCCGCACCAGCGCAGAAGCCGGGAACACCCGCCGCAACACCCGCGCGAAGAGCCGGATGGCCAGCAGCGCCAGGAAGATCGACACCGCCACCCGCAGCAGCAGCGTGGGCTGCACCGTCAGCAGCAACCGTCGCGCCACGTCCGTGAAGGCCAGCGCCAGCAGCGGAAAGAGCAGTCCGTCGAAGCTCTTCTCGCCGAACCACAGCGAATCGCCCGGCTGGTCGCGACCGAACCAGCGCGTCACGCCCCAGGCCAGAAGCAGGCACAGCACCAGCGCGGCGATCTCGATCCACAGTGTGCGGGCATGGACCTCGGAGAGGCGCTGTACGAATCCATTCCAGTCGAGCATGCGCTGGCGGCTTTCCTCTCAAGGGAAAGATCACGGAAGTTGCGGAACGGGCGAGGGTAACAAGCGACACCGCCTGCACGGTCGAAGGGTGCCGCTCCGCCCCCGCGTCCGGGCGCGGCGCCATCGCAAAATCGTCGGCCCATGCCGCGCCGCCGCTCACGAGACCATCACCACGTGTACGTCGTGCGGCTGTCCGAACGCGTCTGGAACGAGCCCGCGTTTCGCCGCGCGAACCCCGATCACGACATCCTCAAGCCCTGCGTCTACGTCGGCATGACGGGCCTGGACCCTGACCTGCGCTTCGACCGCCACATGGCCGGCGTGCAGGCCAACCGCTTCGTGCTGAAGTACGGGGTGCGGCTCATGCCCGAGTTGTACGAGGCCTACAACCCCATGCCCTACCGCGCCGCCGTCGAGATGGAAGTGGAACTGGCCATCGGCCTGCGCGAAGCTGGCTATGGCGTGTGGCAGGCCTGAACTCGGCGGCCGGCCCCTCTACCCCGCGCGGCACACCGGGCCGAGCCGACGCCATGCGCACCCGTCAGAGGTCGGCCAGCACCCGCACATGCGCCTCGACGCTGCGCGCCAGCGCATCGAGGTTGTAGCCGCCTTCCAGCATAGAGACGATGCGGCCCTTGGCATGCCGGTCGGCCACCTCGCGGATGCGGCTAGTGATCCAGATGTAGTCGTTCTCGTTGAGGCCCAGTTGGCCCAGCTCGTCCTCGCGATGGGCGTCGAAGCCGGCGCTGACGATGAGCAGCTCGGGCCGGAAGGCCTCCAGCCGGGGCATCCACACGGCCTCGATCATCTCGCGCACGTCCATGCCGCGGGTGTAGGCCGGGATGGGCAGGTTGACCATGTTGTCGGCCGGATGGTCGGTGCCGCTGAACGGGTAGAAGGGGTGCTGGAAGATGCCCACCATCAGCACCCGCGGGTCGCCAGCCAGGATGTCCTCGGTGCCGTTGCCGTGGTGCACGTCGAAGTCCACCACCGCCACGCGCGAGATGCCGTGCTCGTCCAGCGCATGCCGGGCGGCGATGGCTACGTTGTTCAGAAAGCAGAAGCCCATGGCCTGCTCGCGGCAGGCATGGTGGCCCGGCGGTCGCACGGCGCAGAAGGCGTTCTGCAGCTGCCCGCCCATCACTGCGTCGGTGGCCGCGATGGCGGCACCGGCCGCGCGGCGTGCCGCCAGCAGCGTGCCGCGACAGAGGGAGGTGTCGGGGTCGACGGGGGCATGGTCCGGGCCGCCGGCGGGTGCGTCGGCCACCAGGCGCTGGGCCAGGGCTTCGAGCCGCTCCATGTGCTCCGCGCTGTGGGCCCGGGTGATCTGGGCCAGCGTGGCCAGGGGAATGTCGTCGTCGTGGCGCTCCAGCGCGTCGGCCACGCCGGTGACGAGCAGCCGGTCCTCGATCGCGTCCAGACGCTCAGGGCATTCCGGGTGGCCGCGCCCCATTTCGTGCTTCCAGAAATCGCGGTGCGTGTAGTAGCCGGTGTTGCCCATGTCTCGTCTTCTCTTGCATGGCCCCAGGCGGCGGCCGGCCAGGGAGCATGCGCTATCTTCTGCGGATGGATACCAAAATGGACGTGGCCGCCAAGCTCGCCGCCTTGCTGAACCAGCTTAACACGGTGATCGTCGGCAAGGCCGCGCAGGTGCGCGACGGCGTGGCCTGCCTGCTGGCCGGCGGGCACCTGCTGATCGAGGACGTGCCCGGCGTCGGCAAGACCACGCTGGCCCATGCGCTGGCCCACACCTTCGGGCTGCAGTTCTCGCGCGTTCAGTTCACCGCCGACCTGATGCCGGGCGACCTGTCGGGCGTGTCCATCTACGACCGCGGCCAGCAGGGCTTCGTCTTCCATCCTGGCCCGGTGTTCACCCAGGTGCTGCTGGCCGACGAGATCAACCGTGCCAGCCCCAAGACTCAGAGCGCGCTGCTCGAGGCCATGGAAGAAAAGCAGGTCACCATCGAAGGCCAGACCCGCCCCCTGCCCGAGCCCTTCTTCGTCATCGCGACGCAGAACCCGCTGGACCAGCTCGGCACCTTCGCGCTGCCCGAGTCGCAGCTGGACCGCTTCCTGATGCGCATCTCGCTCGGCTACCCGGACCGGGCGGCCGAGCTGGAACTGCTCTCGGGCGCCGACCGCCGCCAGATGCTGGGCACGCTGCCCGCGCTTTTGACCGCGGGCGAGTTGCGGGCGATCCAGCAGCGCGTGCTGCAGGTGCATGCCGCCCCGGCACTGCTGGCCTACCTGCAGGACCTGATCGAGGCCACGCGCTCCGGCCGATGGTTCTTGCAGGGTCTGTCGCCGCGCGCAGGCATCGGCGTGCTGCGGGCCGCGAAGGCGCAGGCGCTGCTGGCCGGGCGCGACTATGCGGCGCCCGACGACATCCAGGCCGTGCTGCCGCAGACCATCGCCCATCGCCTCAACCCGGTGGGCGATGCCGGCCGCGGCGCCGTCGAGCAGGTGCGCGCCATGATGGCCGCCGTGGCGCTACCCTGACACGCGCGCTCATGGCCCTTGCCCTGCGCCAGCGCATGGAGACCTGGCTGCTGGCGCGCCGGGCGCCCAGCGACCAGGTCACGCTCACACAGCGGCAGGTCTACATCCTGCCGACCCGCGCCGGGTTGCTGCTGGCCGCCACGCTGCTGGTGCTGCTGGTGGCCTCGATCAACTACCAGCTCAACCTGGGCTACCTGCTGACCTTCCTGATCGCCGGCTGCGCGGCGGCAGGCATGCATGTGGGCCACGGCACCCTGCGCGGATTGCGGATGCACCTGCTGCCGCCTGCTCCCGGCCATGCGGGCACGGCGGCCGTGCTGCGCGTGGTGCTGCACAACCCTGGCCGGCGCACCCGCTTCGGCATCGGCCTGGCCGTGCGCGGCAGCGGACACTGGTCGTGGACCGATGTGCCTGCGCAAGGGGAGACCCCAGTGGACATCGGCTTCCTGCCGCCACGCCGCGGCCTGCATGCCGTGCCCATGCTCACCGCCGAGACGCGCTTTCCGATGGGCGCCTTCCGTGTCTGGACCGTCTGGCGCCCGGCAGCGCAGTTGCTGGTCTGGCCCGCGGCCGAAGTCGGCGCTCCGCCGCTGCCCACCGGCCCCGCCGATGCGGACAACGCCAGCCCGGCCCGGCGCCAGGCCGGCGGCAGCGGCTTCGAAGGGGTGCGCGTCTACCAGCGCGGCGACCCGCTGCGCCAACTCGTGTGGAAGCGCGTGGCCCGCGCCCAGGCCGCCGGCACCGAAGAACTGGTCAGCCGCGACAGCCAGCAGTCCTCGCGCCATTCGCTCTGGCTGGACGCCGCCAGCACCGGTCTGCCCGATGCCGAGGCCCGCCTCTCCCGACTGACGGCCTGGGTGCTGCAGGCCGACCGGCTCGAGCTGGACTACGGTTTGCGCATCGGCGGGCGCAGTTTCGGCCCGTCGCGTGGCGAGGCGCACCGCCGCGCCTGCCTGGAAGCGTTGGCGCTTGCCCCGTGATGCCGCCATGACCGCCCTGTCCCCGCGCCTTCGCGCCCGCGCTGCCGGCGTGCCGCGCGACGCGCGCGACACCCTCTTCCTGCTGGCCGTCATCGCCGTGGTGCTGCTGCCGCAGCTGCCCACACTGCCGCTGTGGACCGGCGCCATGGCCGGCGTCGTTCTGTTGTGGCGAGGCCTGCTCGCCTGGCGATCGGCGCCGCTGCCGGGACGCCGGTCGCGCGTGGGCATGCTGGTGCTGGCGCTGGCCGCCACATGGCTCAGCCACGGCACGCTGATCGGCCGGGAGGCGGGCGTCACGCTGGTGGTGGTGCTGCTGGCGCTCAAGACGCTGGAGTTGCGCGCCCGGCGCGATGCCTTCGTCGTCTTCTTCCTGAGCTTCTTCGTGATGCTCACCAGCTTCTTCCAGTCGCAGTCGCTGCTGACGGCCGTGCTGATGCTGGTGGCGCTGATGGGGCTGCTCACCGCGCTGGTCAACGCCCACATGCCGGTGGGCCGGCCGCCACTGGCGCAGTCGGCGCGCATCGCAGCCTTCATGACCCTGGCCGGTGCGCCGGTGATGCTGGCGCTGTTCCTGTTCTTTCCGCGTCTCGCGCCGCTGTGGGGGACGCCGAACGAAGGCATGACGGGGCGCAGCGGCCTGTCTTCGACCATGCGCGTGGGCACCATCGCGCAACTGGCGCTGGACGACGGCATCGCCGCGCGCGTGCGCTTCGACGGCGACGCCCCGCCCCCACGCACGACGCTGTACTTTCGGGGACCGGTGCTGTCGCGCTTCGATGGCGTCGAGTGGACCCAGTCCCAGCTCTGGGAGCGTGGCCTGCCCCAGTTGCGCACCCGCGGTGAGCCGGTCGGCTACGAGATCACACTCGAACCCAGCAACCGGCCCTGGCTGCTCGCCCTCGACGCCCCGCGGGAGGCACCCGCCCTGCCCGACGGCCTGCGCGCCCTGCAGGGCGGCGACCTGCAATGGACCACCAACCGCCCCATCGGCGACCTGCTGCGCTACCGCGCGCAGAGCTACCTGGATTTCGAAAGCGGCCCGGTGCACCGCGCCGGCCTGCGTGCCTTCGACCTGCAACTGCCCCCCGGCAGCAACCCGCGCACCGCCGAGCTCGCCCGCCAGTTGCAGGCGCAGACCGGCGGCAGTACAGCCGCGCTGGTCGACGCCGCGCTGCAGCGCTTGCGCACCGGCGGCTACGTCTACACGCTGGAGCCCGGCCTCTACGGCGCCCAGACGGCCGACGAGTTCTGGTTCGACCGCAAGGCCGGCTTCTGCGAGCACATCGCCTCGTCCTTCGTGATTCTGATGCGGGCCGCTGGTGTGCCCGCGCGCATCGTCACCGGCTTCCAGGGCGGCGAAATCAACCCGGTGGATGGCTACTGGACGCTGCGCAACAGCGACGCCCATGCCTGGGCCGAGGTGTGGGAAGAGGGCAAGGGCTGGTGGCGCGTCGACCCGACGGCCGCCGTCTCGCCCGGCCGCGTCGGCCAATTCCAGCGCCTGGTGCCCCCGCCCGGCTTTTTCGCCGGGGCCATCGGCGCGATGAGCCCCACGCTGATGCAGCATGCCCGCGCGCTGTGGGAAGCCGTCAACAACGCCTGGAACCAGCGGGTGCTGAACTACACACAGACCCGCCAGCTGGACCTGCTCAAGGCCCTCGGCATGGACAGCCCCAGTCCGGCCGATCTGGCGCGGGTGCTTCTGATGGCGATGGTGGTGGCCAGTCTGGCCGGCGCTGCCTGGGCATGGCGCGAACGGCGTCGGACCGACCCCTGGCTTCGGCTGCTGGCGCGGGCGCGGGCACGCGCGGCCCGTGCCGGCGTGGCCGCGCCGACCGGCAGCCCGCCCCGGCGCCTGGCGGAGCTGCTGACCACGCGGCATGGCGAGGAAGCCACGCCCGCGCGCGAGTGGCTGCTGCGGCTGGAAGCCCAGCGCTACGCACGCTGTCAGACCGAAGGCCTGGCTGCGCTGCGCCGGGACTTCCGCCGGCTGCGCTGGCCAGTGTGAACCTGGCCTTCACCCTTCGGCACAATCGCGCCGATGCGCTCCACCCTGTTCCTGCCGCTCGCGCTGTGCGCATCGCTGGCCCTGCCTGCCCATGACGCCGACGCCGCCCCTAAGCGCGACGACGCCCGCCGATCCGCCAAGCCATCGACGAAGCAGGCCGTCAAGCGCAGCAGCGCCGTCGGCGAGGCCTACGCCGGCCGCGCCGACGCCATGGCCTTCGCCGACGAGATCGCTGCCCGCCAGAACCGGGACGCCGCGTGGGTCCGCGCCACCCTCGGCCATGCCCGCCTGCTGCCCCACGTGCCACGGCTGATGCTGCCCGCGCCCGCGGGCAGCGGCGCGAAGAACTGGGCCGCCTATCGCAGCCGCTTCGTCGAGCCGGTGCGCATCGGCGCCGGCGTTCGCTTCTGGCGCGACAACGCCGCCACCCTGGCACGGGCCGAGCGGGATTACGGGGTGCCGGCCGAGATCATCGTGGGCATCGTGGGCGTCGAGACCATCTACGGCCGACAGATGGGCAGCTTCCGCGTGCTGGATGCGCTGGCCACCCTGGCCTTCGACTTTCCGCAGGCCCATCCGCGCGCGGCCCAGCGCCAGGCCTTCTTCCGCGAGGAACTCGAAAACTTCCTCACGCAGCAGGGCCGCACGCATGCCGATCCCACCGCGCCGGTCGGCAGCTACGCCGGCGCCATGGGCATGCCGCAGTTCATGCCCAGCAGCATCGTCAAGTACGCCGTCGATTACGACGGCGACGGCCGCATCGACCTGGTGAACGATCCGCAGGACGTGATCGGCTCGGTGGCCAACTACTTCAAGGCCTTCGGCTGGCAACCCGGGCTGCCGGCGACCTACGGCGTGCGCGTCGATCCCTCGCATGCCCAGTTGCCGGTACTGCTGGCGCCCGACATCGTGCCCAGCTTCAGCGCCGATGCCTTCGTCGCCGGCGGCGCGCAGCTGGATGCGGACGGGCTGCGCCACCGGGGGCTGCTGGCCCTCGTCGAACTCCAGAACGGTCCTGGCGCACCGGCCAGCTATGTGGCAGGGACGCAGAACTTCTACGTCATCACGCGCTACAACTGGAGCAGCTACTACGCCATGGCGGTGCTGGAACTGGGCGCCGCCGTCCGCGCCGCGATGACGCAGTGAGCATCGGATCGACTCGCATGGACCGCGCCACCTTCCTCGCCCGCCACACCGCCAGTTGGCGCCAGGCCTGGACCGACGTGGGCGCGCAGGCGCCGGCGGGGCTGCTGGAGCGGCTGTGCGAGGCGTATGACGAGCCGCAGCGCCACTACCACAGCCTCCAGCACCTGGACGAATGCCTCGTCCTACTGGGCGCCCATCGCGCCCTGAGCGAACGGCCCGCCGAGGTCGCGCTGGGCCTGTGGTTCCACGACGCGGTGTACGACGTGCGGGCGAACGACAACGAAGCCCGTAGCGCCGATTGGGCGCGGGACGCTCTGGTCGCTTCCGGCGCGCCTACCGAAGCGGCTGCGCGCGTGCATGCCCTGGTGATGGCAACCCGTCACGCCCAGCCCGGCGCGCAGACGCCCGAGGACCCGGACACCCGGCTGCTGCTCGACGTGGACCTGGCCATCCTCGGGGCGCCGCCCGACCGCTATGCCGAGTACGAGCGGCAGATCCGCGCCGAATACGCCCACGTTCCGCCCGAGGTGTTCGAGCCGCGGCGCCGGCAACTGATGGCGGGCTTCCTCGCCCGCGCGCCGCTCTACCTCACGGCGGGCATCCATGCCGCACGGGAGACGCAGGCTCGGCGCAACCTGGCTGCCGCCGTGACCGGCATAGAGCGCGCGCCGACGCGGCGGCCTTGACGGCAGGTCAGTTCGGCCTGTTGTCCCACTCGAACTTTGGTGTTCGTCGTCCGTCCGCCGTCGGTCACCCCCACCAATGTCCTACAACGGCGCGACACTTGCCGCCTCCGCCCCTCCCACCCGTTCCATTCATGAGCGCTGACGCCCTTTCCTTCCCGACGCCCGGCGCGGGGCCCCAGCGCATCACCGGCGCTTCGGCCGCCACACTCTGTCCGCCGGAAATCGAGATCGACCTCGCCGTCCGCGAACCGGCCCGCGTGGCGCTGACGACCGCACTGGGGCTGCTCGATCGCGACGTGGACGAAGCCGTCGGCCACGCGGTGTCGCTGGTGCGAAGGCTCACGCATTCACCGGTTTCCTTCTTTGGCGCCGTCGGGCCCGAAGTGGACCACTACAAGGCGATCGAAGGCGCTGGGGCTCCGCTGGCCGACACCCGCACCATGGAGGGACGCACCTTCTGCCACTACACCCATGCGCTGGGCCGCACGCTGGTCATCGACGACACGCGTGCCCAGTCGCCTTGGTGCGACGTACCGACGGTGCGCACGCTGGGCGTGGCGGCCTATCTGGGCGTGCCAGTGAGGCATCAGGGGCAGGTGGTCGGCAGCCTGTGCGTCATCGACCAGGTGCCGCGCCGCTGGGGCGAACAGGAAATCGATCTGCTCGAAGCCATGGCCCAGTCCATCGAGCGCGAGCTGGCCCTGCGCGCCGCGCTGCAGGTGGCCCGGGAGGACATGCAGCGCCAGGCCGAACTGGTGCTCGAACGCGAGACCCTGGTCGCCAATGTGCTGCACGACCTGGCCACGCCCATGCTATCGCTCCAGCTGAGCCTGGCCATGCTGCGAAAGCGCCATCCCGGCGAGGCCGACGCACTGGCCGGACTGGGGCACGCCACCGACATGCTGCGCGAACTGGTGGGCGCCCTCAACGGGCGCCGGCTGGCGCGCGCCAGCGGCACCGACGCGGCCCCGCTTCCCGCCGAGCCCGCGCCGCCCGCCAAGGCCGGCCTGATCGGGCGCGAATCGCAAGACCCGGCGCCTGCCGCCGAAGAGCCGGCCACTGGTCCGCTGGCGCTCGACGCCGTTCTGGTGGACGTCGCCCGCATGGTCCAGCCCATTGCGGCCCGCGACGGGCTGCGCTTGCAGACCCAGCTGCACAGCGGCGGCCACGTGGCCGTCGGCCGTGGCGAGCTGCTGCGTGTGGCGGGCAATCTGCTCAACAACGCCATGAAGTTCAGCCGGCCGGGTGGCACGGTGACGTTGGCCAGCGGGCGCGACGCGCAGCCCGGCTGGGTCTGGATGGCGGTGCGCGACGAGGGCGTGGGCATGACGCCGGAAGAGGTCGCCCGCTGCACCGACCGCGGCTACAGCAACGGCAAGGGCCGCGCGCACAGCACGGGCCTGGGCCTGGCCATCGCCCGGCAGTTCGCCGTCGAAGGGGGTGGCGAGTTGCAGGTGCACAGCGAGGTCGACCGCGGCACCGAGGTGCTGATCCGCTGGCCCGACCGCCGTCCCGTCTCCCAGTCCGGCGCCTCCTGGGGCACGCCGGCGCAGTCCTCCACCGTCGGCTGAGCGCTGGCCCGCGAGCGCGGGTTCAGCGGGCCGCGCGCAGGCTGGGTGGGACAGCGAACCGGCGCATCCACGCGTCCACCGCCTCGCGCTGCGACGGATCCAGATGCAGGCCGAGCTTGGAACGGCGCCAAAGCACATCGTCGCCCGTGCGGGCCCATTCCTCTTCGGCCAGGTAGCGCAGCTCGCACTCGAAGACGCCCGGCGCCACGGCTTCCCCCAGGTCCGCCATGGCCGCTGCATCGCCGAGCACGTCGGCGATGCGGGTGCCGTAGGCACGCGACCAGCGCCGGGCCAGCGCCGCATCCAGCCAGGGATGGCGCCGCTGGACTTCCTGCACGAAGCGCTCGAACAGCGCGTCGGGCGGCAGCCGGCGACTCTCCGCTGGCAGCCAACTCGCCAGGTCGCCGCCGGCCAGCGGGGCGGCCTCGGTCCAGGCGGGACGCCGGTCGTTCAGCATCTCGCCGACGGCATCGGCCGCATCCTCGGCGAGCTTGCGGAAGGTGGTGATCTTGCCGCCCCAGACGGACAGCAGCGGCGCGGCTTCGGTATGGCGCTCCAGCAGGTAGTCGCGCGTGACGGCGGACGGATCGCCCGAGGCATCGTCCAGCAGCGGTCGAACGCCGGAATAGGTCCACACCACGTCGGCCGGCGTCACGGCACGCTCGAAGTAGCGGCTGGCCTGTTCGCACAGGTAGTCGATCTCGCCCGGGGTGATGCGGCCGGCCCGCGGGTCGTGGCCTTCCAGCTCCAGGTCGGTGGTGCCGATCAGCGTGAAGTCCTGCTGGTAGGGAATCGCAAAGATGATTCGCTGGTCGGGGTTCTGGAAGATGTAGGCATGGTCGTGCTCGAACATCCGCGGAACGACGATGTGGCTGCCCTGCACCAGGCGCAGGCTGCGCTTGGCCAGCGACTCGCCGCCTGCGGGCGTGGCCGCGCCGCGCAGGAAGGCCTCGGCCCAGGGGCCGGCGGCGTTGACGAGCGCCTTGGCCTGCACGGCGCGGGCGGCATGGTCGGCCGTCTCCAGCGTGCAGGTCCAGCCCTCGGCGCTGCGGCGGGCGGCCACGCAGCGCGTGCCGGTGAGGATCTGCGCGCCGCGCGCCCGCGCGTCGAGCGCATTGAGCACCACCAGCCGGGCGTCGTCCACCCAACCGTCGGAATAGACGAAGCCGCGCTTGTAGCGCGACTTGAGCGGCGCACCGGCCGGGTGGCGGCGCAGGTCGACGCTGCGCGAACCCGGCAGCACTTCCCGCTTGGCCAGATGGTCGTAGAGGAAGAGGCCGGCACGGATCATCCAGGCCGGCCGCATGGCCGGGTCGTGCGGCATCACGAAGCGCAGCGGCCACATGATGTGCGGCGCGCTCTTGAGCAGCACCTCGCGCTCGGCCAGCGCCTTGCGCACCAGCGAGAACTCGTAGTACTCCAGGTAGCGCAGGCCGCCATGGATCAGCTTGGTGGAGGCCGAGGACGTGTGCGCGGCCAGGTCGTCCTGCTCGCACAGCACCACCTTGAAGCCGCGGCCGGCCAGGTCGCGAGCAATGCCGCAGCCGTTGATGCCGCCGCCCACGACCAGCACGTCGCACTGGATGGGGTCGAGCTCGAAGCTGGCGGCGCGAATGCTTTCGGATTCGTTCATTTCGATTCCTTTCTGCGCGATTTTGCCCGATATCTTTGCCCTTATCATTTCGTTTGTTTTCGAATCGACGCGCGTGAATCATTCCAATCCTCGCCAAGTCCAGCTGCTGGACACCGTCCGCACCCGCGGCAGCGCCACCGTCGAGCAGTTGGCGGAAGAGCTCGGCGTGACGCTGCAGACGGTGCGGCGCGACGTGCAGCGGCTGGCGGACGCCGGCCTGCTGGCGCGCTTCCACGGCGGCGTGCGGGTGCCGGTCTCCACCATCGAGAACATCGCCCATCCGCAGCGGCAGATGCTGAATGCGGAGGCCAAGGCGCGCATTGCGCGGGCGGTGGCGGCGCAGTTGCCCAACGACTGCTCGCTGATCCTCAACGTGGGCACCACGGCCGAGGCCATCGCGCGCGCATTGCTGCAGCACCGCGGGCTGCGCGTCATCACCAACAACCTGCATGTGGCCCATATCCTGGCCGGCAACGAGGCCTGCGAGGTCATCGTGGCCGGCGGCACGGTGCGCGCCCGCGACCGCGCCGTCGTGGGCGAGGCGACGATGGATTTCATCCGCCAGTTCAAGGTGGACATCGCCCTTGTCGGCTGCTCGGGCATCGAGCAGGATGGCACGGTGCGCGACTACGACCTGCGCGAGGTGAAGGTGGCCCAGGCCATCATCGGCCAGGGCCGGGAAGTCTGGCTGGCCGCCGATGCCAGCAAGTTCAACCGGCCGGCGATGGTGCAGGTGGCGCCGCTTGCGGCCATCGACCGGCTGTTCACCGACGCCGAGCCGCCGGCCCCCTTCCCGGCGCTGCTGGCCCAGGCGCAGGTGCGCTGCGAGATCGCCTGAACGGCGGGCCAGCGCCACCCCCTACCCACGGAGACAACACCCATGGCATCCCCCACCGACTACCTGCTCGCCCTGGACCAGGGCACCTCCAGCTCCCGCAGCATCGTGTTCGACCGCGAGGGCCGCATCGTGGCCATGGCCCAGCGCGAGCTGCCGCAGATCTACCCGCAGCCCGGCTGGGTGGAGCACGACCCGATGGAGATCTGGCGCGGCCAGTTGGCCACCGCCCGCGACGCGCTCGCCAGGGCCGGCCTGAAGGCCAGCGACGTGCGCGCGATCGGCATCACCAACCAGCGCGAGACGACCGTGCTGTGGAACCGCCGCACCGGCCAGCCCGTGCACCACGCCATCGTCTGGCAGGACCGCCGCGCCGAGCCGCTGTGCGCAGAACTGCGCGCCCAGGGCATGCAAGCCGAGATCCAGCGCAAGACCGGCCTGGTGATCGACGCCTACTTCTCCGCCACCAAGCTGCGCTGGCTGCTGGACGAAGTGCCCGGCCTGCGCGCCCAGGCCGAAGCGGGCGAGCTGGCCTTCGGCACCGTGGACAGCTGGCTCATCTGGCAACTCACCGGCGGCCGGGTGCATGCGACGGACGTGACCAATGCCTCGCGCACGCTGCTGTTCGACGTGCACCGCAACGCCTGGGACGACGAGCTGCTGGCCGCGCTGGACATCCCCGCCGCGCTGCTGCCGCAGGTGCAGCCCTCCAGCAGCCTGTTCGGCGAGACGGACGCAGCGCTGCTCGGCGCCGCCCTGCCCATCGGCGGCGTGGCCGGCGACCAGCAGGCCGCCCTCTTCGGCCAGGCCTGCTTCGACGCCGGCATGGCCAAGAACACCTATGGCACCGGTTGCTTCCTGCTGATGCACACGGGCGAGCGCTTCCAGCCTTCGAGCAATGGCCTGGTGGTGACCAGCGCGGCGCAATTGACAACGGCCCAGTACGCGATGGAAGGCAGTGTCTTTGTCGGCGGTGCCGTGGTGCAGTGGCTGCGCGACGGCCTGCAGGCCATCAAGGGTAGCGCCGAGGTGCAGGCCCTGGCCGAGAGCGTGCCCGATGCCGGTGGTGTGATGATGGTCCCCGCCTTCACCGGCTTGGGCGCGCCCTATTGGAACGCCGACGCCCGCGGCACCATCACCGGCCTCACGCGTGGCACGACCGTGGCCCATATCGCCCGCGCCGCGCTGGAGAGCATTGCCTACCAGAGCGCCGCCCTGCTCGCGGCCATGAGCCGCGACGTCGAAGCCGCAGGTGGCACGCCCGTCGCCGAGCTGCGCGTGGACGGCGGCGCGTGCGTCAACGACCTGCTGATGCAGTTCCAGGCCGACCTGCTGGGCATTCCGGTGGTCCGCCCTGCGGTGGTCGAAACCACGGCCCTGGGCGCCGCCTTCCTGGCCGGCCTGTCGAGCGGTGTCTACGCCGGCACGGAAGAGCTGTCAGCTCTGTGGAAAGCAGAGCGCCGTTTCCTGCCCACACTCAGCCGCACGCAGGCCGAAGCGGCGATGCAACGTTGGGAGCACGCCGTGCGGCAGGCGACGGCGGGTTGAGCGAACGCCTAAAGGCATCGTGCCTGGGACCGACGCAAATCAGATGACCCAAGACCGTTCGGGCTGAGCCTGTCGAAGCCCGGACGCAAGCCCTTCGCCGGGCTCAGGGCGAACGTGTCAACCGCCTGCCATCGGCGTCGGAGCGACTTTCAATTCGTCGGCACCAAAAAATCCTGGCTGACCCGCATCCCCAGCTCATTGATGCGATCCAGGAACTGCGTCAGGTACGCATGCAGCCCGGTGGCCAGGATCTCGTCCACCCGGCCGTACTGCAGTTCGGCCAGCAGCTTGCCGGCGCGGCGCAGCGTCTCGGCGCTCTGGTCGTTGGCCACCTTGCTCAGGTTGTTGACCACCTCGACCAGGCTGGCGTGCAGCGAGCGCGGCATGTCGGCACGCAGGATCAGCAGCTCGGCCACGCGCTCCGGCTTGATCACGTTGCGGTAGACCTTGCGGTAGACCTCGAACGCCGAGACGCTGCGCAGGATCGCGCTCCAGTGGTAGAAGTCGTATTCCTGGTGCTCCTCGGTGCCGCCACCGAAGAACTCGCTGTTCATGGCGTGGAACTTCACGTCCACCAGCCGGGCCGTGTTGTCGGCCCGC
Organism: uncultured Pseudacidovorax sp.; assembly: GCF_913773995.1. Lineage (GTDB taxonomy): Bacteria > Pseudomonadota > Gammaproteobacteria > Burkholderiales > Burkholderiaceae_C > Xenophilus. Next base: position 2,652 of record NZ_CAJYES010000123.1, on the reverse strand, counting down.
TCCAGGAAGGTGCCCAGGCGCAGGAAGTGGTACGCCTCGTCCTGCAGCATGGTGCCTTGCGTGACGCCGCGCGACAGGTGCGAGCGGAACTTCACCCATTCGAAGAACTGGCCGGGATCGCGCTCGAACTCGCCCTGGCGCAGCATGCGGACCACGTCCAGCCAGGTGGTGTTCTGCGTCTCCCACGATTCGGTGGTGAGGGCGCCGCGCACCGCGCGGGCGTTCTCGCGCGCGGCCTTGAGGCAGGACACGATGGAGGACGGATTGCTCTCGTCCTTGACCATGAATTCCATGACGCCCTCGGGCGTGATGGCGTCGTGCTTCTGGAAATAGGCGGGCCGCAGTTCGCTGATGGACAGCACGCCCTGCCAGCCCAACTGGGCCACTTCGGCCGACTGGGGCAGCAGGGAGGTCTGGTAGTTGACGTCGAGCATGCGCGCCGTGTTCTCGGCCCGCTCGGTGTAGCGCGACATCCAGTAGAGGTGGTCGGCGGTACGGGACAGCATGGGTCTTGTCTTTCTCGAAATCGAAGGGTGCTGCCTCAGGCCGCGGAAGGGGAAGGGGTCATCGACTGGCTCTGGGACTGCGACTGCCCCTGGCCGCCCTGGGTCTGCGACTGGCTCTGGCCGTTCTTGCCCGAGAAGCGGCGATCGGGTTCCAGCACCCAGGTGTCCTTGGTGCCGCCGCCCTGCGAGGAGTTGACGACCAGCGAGCCTTCCTTGAGCGCCACGCGCGTGAGGCCGCCCGGGACCATCTGCACCTCCTTGGCCGACAGCACGAAGGGCCGCAGGTCGATGTGGCGCGGTGCGATGCCGGCATCGACGAAGGTCGGCGACGAAGACAGACTCAGCGTCGGCTGCGCGATGTAGCCATCCGGCTTGGCCCGCACCACCTCGCGGAACTCGTCGATCTCGGCCTTGGTCGACGCCGGGCCGATCAGCATGCCGTAACCGCCGGCACCGTGCACTTCCTTGACCACCAGGTCTTCCATGTGCGCGAGCACGTAGTCCAGGTCGTCTTTGTTGCGGCACATCCAGGTGGGCACGTTCTTCAGGATCGGCTGCTCGCCGAGGTAGAACTCCACCATCTTGGGCACATAGGGATAGATGGACTTGTCGTCGGCGATGCCCGTGCCCACGGCGTTGCAGATGACCACGTTGCCCGCCTTGTAGGCGCGCATCAGGCCGGCGCAGCCCAGCGTCGAATTGGGGCGGAACACCTCGGGGTCCAGGAAGTCGTCGTCCACGCGGCGGTAGATCACGTCGACCCGGCGCGGGCCGCGCGTGGTGCGCATGTAGACGAAGTCGTCCTTGACGAACAGATCCTGGCCCTCGACCAGTTCCACGCCCATCTGCTGGGCGAGGAAGGCATGCTCGAAGTAGGCGCTGTTGTACATGCCGGGCGTGAGCACCACCACCGTGGGCTCGGCCGTGGCCGGCGGCGCGCTGGCGCGCAGCGTTTCGAGCAGCAGGTCAGGATAGTGGGCCACGGGCGCCACACGGTTCTGCGCAAACAGCTCCGGAAAGAGCCGCATCATCATCTTGCGGTTCTCGAGCATGTAGCTCACGCCGCTGGGCACGCGCAGGTTGTCTTCCAGCACGTAGTACTCGCCCTTGCCGGCGCTGTCGGGCGCGCGGACGATGTCGATGCCGGAGATGTTGGAATAGATGTTGTTGGGCACGTTCACGCCCATCATCTCGGGGCGGAACTGGGCGTTGCCCTGGATCTGCTCGGCCGGCACGATGCCGGCCTTGACGATCTCCTGGTCGTGGTAGATGTCGTGGATGAAGCGGTTGAGTGCCGTCACGCGCTGCACCAGCCCCTTTTCCATCGACGCCCACTCGTCGGCCGGAATGATCCGCGGCAGCAGGTCGAAGGGGATGAGCCGCTCGGTGCCCGAGCCGTCCTCGTCCTTGGCGCCGTACACGGCAAAAGTGATGCCGACCCGGCGGAAGATCATCTCCGCCTCCTCACGGCGCGAACGCATCACCTCGGTGGGCTGCTTCGCCAGCCATTGGTCGTATCGCTGGTAGTGCTGTCGGATCGCGGCCCCTTCATAGGGGAGCCGCTCATACATTTCATCGAACTTGTGCATGGAACGACCAATCTCCTTGAGCCATAGCTTAGCAAGTTCAAGGCCATCTCCCGGCCCCACCGTGCGCAAAAGTTTTCATTCTTGACCTTCGGGCGGCGGCGGTCGGTGGTGCCAGTAGCGGGCCGCGTGCACCCGCTCGCAGCGGACGGCATCCGGCTCGGTGCTGCGCCAATGGGCCGCCCCGCAACGCGCGGATTCGAAGAAGGGGACGCCCTCGGACAGGTAGCGGGCCCGCACCTCGGGCGCCGGGTGGCCGAAGGGATTGCGCCAGCCGTTCTGGGCGACGGCCACGCGTGGCCGAACGGCACGCAGCCAGGGCAGGCTGGACGAGCTGCGGCTGCCGTGGTGGGCCACGATCAGCAGGTCGGTGCGAAGGCTGTCGCCCTTTTGCTGCACGAGCTGCAGCTCCTGCGCCTGCTCGAGGTCGCCGGTCAGCAGGGCGCTGGCACGGCCGTTGTCGATGCGCAGCACGCAGGAATCGGCATTGCGCTGGGCCAGCGGCTGGGCGGCCTCGGGCGCGGGATGCAGCACCTCGAATTCGACGCCCTCCCAGCGCC
>NZ_CAJYES010000122.1 GCF_913773995.1 uncultured Pseudacidovorax sp. | reverse complement strand
ACGTCGTTGCGCTTGGCCAGTTGCTCGAAGCGCTGGGCATGCACCGAGGCGCAGTACACGCAGCCGTTGATGCGCGAGACGACGGCACTGGCCAGCTCACGCTCGGCGCGCGACAGGCCGCCAGGCGCATACATGATGGCGTTGAAGACCGTGGAGCGCTCCTGCAGGATGGCCGGCTGCTGCACCAGCAGCAGGTAGTAGTCGCTGGTCTTGGCCTTGGGATGGCTGCTCTCCAGCACGGCCGTCTGCTCCGGTGTCGCGTCAGCTAGGTCCAGCACCGGCAGCCACGCCTTCCAGCCCAGCGTCTCGCTGGTGAAGCCATTGATGCGCACCGGCTCGCCCGGCTTGGGCAGGTTGGCCGGGTGCACGAAGGGCGCCGCGTCTTCCTGTGCCGCGGGTGCCGCAGACTGTGCATCACCGGCGGCAGCCAGCGCCTGCAGGCCGGCCAGCACGCGCACCTGATAGGCCACGTAGGCGATGAGCTGGGCCAGAGCCACCACGGCGGGGGTGTCGATGCCCGCGGCGGGCAGGCGCAGCAGCGCGGCCTGGTCGCCTTCCACGGGCTTGTCGGCCAGGGCAATGGTGAAGCGCAGGATCTCGGCGAGGCGGGCGTCGTCGTCCGGCACGGCCTCGCCATCGAGGGCCGCCTGCTGGGCGGCGGACGGGGTGCCCAGCGCCAGCAGCTGCGTGCGGTAGTGGTCGGCCAGCGCGGTCACACCGGCACGGCGAGCGATCTCGTGCGCGGCCAGCAGGCGCTCTGCCAGCGACAGCCCGGGCAGCGCGGGATCGAAGAGCCGCGCATGGCTGCCCTGCGTGGCCGTGACCACCTTGTCGCGCTGGTGGCGCACGGCATGCAGCGGCGCACCGTCGGCCAGCGGCACCAGCGAGTCGATCAGGTCGGGGACGACGGGGGTGGAAACGGCAGAAGTCATGGCTTGGCCTTGGCCGCCGAAGCGGCTTGGTGGAGGAAGTCGCGCACGCCGGCCCAGGAGGCCTCGTCGGCATGCGCATTGGCGGCGGGCGTGCCGCCGCTGGTGCTCAGCCGGCCCGAGACCGGGTGGGCATAGGCCAGCTGCGTGGTCGGCACGTAAGGGAAGACGATGGAATGGCCGGCGCCCTCGAAGTCGAGGTGCTCCACCGGCCACGGATGACCATGCGCAGCCAGGCGCTCGACCACCATGCGGCCGTACAGGCTGGAGGGCCAGGAGCCGTCGTCGGTGGCCGACAGCAGCATCACCGGTCCGCGGATGCGCTCAACACGGATGCGGGCGCGCTCCACGGCCTCGGCGTCCTGCAGCGCGGTGAGCAAGGCGTTGGCATGGCGGCGCGGCTCGGGGCCTTCGTCCCAGGGCGCCCAGGTGGCGGTGCGGTTGTGCTCCCACAGGTGCGGCAGCGGCTGGCCGCGCCACCACCAGGCCGGGCCATTGCGGCTGTGGGGCCCGTTGGCCGGGTTGCAGGCGTTCTGCGCGCTGTGCACCACGGCGCCGGGCACGTAGCCGACCACGGCCGAGACGAGCTCGGGCATCAGCGTGGCGAGCAGCAGCACCAGCTCGCCGCCGCGCGACTGGCCCGACAGGGCGACAAAGCCACCCGCAGGTTTCAGCTGCGCATGCATCCACTGCAGCGCCGTCTCGAAGTACTCCAGGTGTGTGTCTGAGATGTGGTCGGGCCGGCCGGGCGACTTGAAATAGCCCACGGCCAGGGCCGCGTAGCCGTGCGACGCATACAGCGCCGCCCGCGGCTCGTTGATGCCGCCGCCGCTGCCGTTGAGCACCATCACCGCCGGATGCGGCCCCGGCCCGGGCGGCAGGAAGAGCGTGGCCGACAGGCCGTCGTCCCGCACCTCGCGGCGCGTCACGCCCTCGCCCGCCAGCCGCTGCACGAAGGCGGCCTGCCAGCGGCTGCCGTCCGCACGCGTGAGCACCAACTCGGTCGTGAGCGGCGCGGCAGGCTCGGCGGCAAAGACCTCGCGCGGCGCGCCGGGCCGCTCCGGCACCTGCGCCCAGACCAGGCCCATGGGCGACACGCCCACGTAGCTGCCGCCGGGCAGCGGCGCATCGCGGCCCAGGTCCACCGTGCCGTCGGCATCGGCCACCAGCTCGACCTGCGCCGTCCAGGCGATGCCCGGGCCGCGCACCGTGCGGCTCTCGATGCGCACCCGTTCGCCGGGCGCGAGCCCGTCGGCCCCCATGCGCCGCGGCACATCGATCAGCGCATCGGCGGGCGTGACTTGCAGCATGGATCAGTTCGTCCGCGTAACCTGCATGGCCGTGGTGCGGTCGCTCAGCAGCGGCACTACCTTCAGGCCCTTCTTCGCGGCCCAGATGTTCTGGTAGTGGAAGAGCGGGATGTGGCCCACGTCGTCGGTCACCAGCTTGGCCGCATGGCGGAAGATGGCCTCGCGCCGGCGGGCGTCGAACTCGACGGTGGCGGCGTCCAGCGCCTTGTCCACGTTCTCGTTGCTGTAGCGGCCCCAGTTGTTGATGCCGCGGCCACGCTTGGGGTCGTAGCTGGCCAGGGTCTGCAGCAGGCCGTAGCCGGCTTCGCCGGTGCCGTTGCCCCAGGCGATCACGCTGACGGCGTACTCGTTCTTGGACGCGCGGCCCGAGTACACCGACCAGGGCACCACCTCCACCTTGGTCTTGACGCCGATGCGCGACCAGAACTGCGCCACGGCCTGCACCGTCTCGGGCGCCTGCGGATAGCGGTCGCCGGGCACGTGGATGGCGATCTGGAAGCCCTGCGGATAGCCGGCCTCGGCCAGCAGCTTCTTCGCCTGCTCGGCGTTGTAGGGAATGTCCTTGACCTCGGGGTTGTAGCCAAAGCTGTTCTTGGGCATCCACTGGTTGGCCTCGGTCACGGTGCCCTGCAGCACGCGGTCGACGATGGCCTTGCGGTTGATGCCCAGCGACAGCGCCTGGCGCACGCGAACGTCGGTCAGCGGGTTCTTGTCGAGCACCTTGCCGGCGTTGTCGGTGATGAATTCGTTGGGGCCTTCGCGCAGCGTGGGCTGCAGCAGCAGCACGCGCAGGCCGGGGTAGGTGTAGACGCTGACCTTCGGGTCCTTGCGCAGCTTCTCGACGTCGGTGACGGCCACCTTGTCGATCACGTCCACGTCGCCGGCCAGCAGCGCCGCGGTGCGGGCGGCGCCGTTGTTGATGAAGCGGTAGGTCACCTTCTCCCACTGCGGCTTGGGCCCCCAGTAGGCCGGGTTGCGCTCGAACACCGTGCGGTCGCCCGGCGTGTACGAGATGAACTTGTAGGGGCCGGTGCCGACCACGGCCTTGCCGCTGTTGTAGTCCTCGGTGCGGGCCTTCTCGCCGACGTGCTTGCTCACCACGTAGATGGAGGCGATCTCCAGCGGCAGCATGGGGTTGGGCGTGCTGGTCTTGACGATCAGCGTGCCCGCGTCCTTGGCGGTGACCGATTCGACTGAGCGCAGCGCGCCCGAGTACGAGGCCACCGAGCCCGGCACGCTGCGCGCGCGCTGGAAGGAGAACACGATGTCATCGGCCGACACGGGCGTGCCGTCCTGCCACTTGATGGCGGTGTTGATCTTGAATTCCCAGGTCTTGTCGTCCAGCGACTTCCAGCTGGAGGCCAAGCCCGGGTCCAGCTTGCCGCCGTCGCGCGAAGTGACCAGCGAGTCCCAGAAATGCAGCGCCAGCGAGCGGTCGCCCGCATGGTTGTTGAGCTGCGGGTCCACCGAGGAGACCGGGTCGGCGAAGCCGATGGCGAGGTTCTGCGCCGCGGCGCCGGCGGCGGCGATCAGGGCGGCGGCGGCGATGGCCGCGGTGCGCAGGGAATGGGGAGTCATGGCGATCCTTTCGTCAGGGAACAGCGGGAAGGGAGGCGATCAGAGGGCGTCCAGGTGGCACGCGCTCTGGTGATGGATGGCGATGCCACGCAGCTGCGGCACCTCGGTGCGACAGCGGTCCATCGCCTGCGGACAGCGCGGATGGAAGTGGCAGCCGCTGGGCGGTGACAGCGGACTCGGAATCTCGCCGCGGATGGGCGCGAACTGCGCGCGCCGGGCATCGATGCGCGGAATCTCCTGCAGCAGCGCGCGGGTGTAGGGATGGCGCGGATTGGCGAAGAGCTCCTCCACCGGCGCCGCCTCGACCACGCGGCCGAGGTACATCACGACCACGCGGTCGCACAGGTGCTCGATCACGCCCAGGTCGTGACTGATGAACAGGTAGGCCAGGCCCAGCTGCTCGCGCAGGTCCGTGAACAGGTTGAGGATCTGCGCCTGGATCGACACGTCCAGCGCGGCCACGGCCTCGTCGCAGACCAGCATGCGCGGCTGAACCGCCAGCGCCCGCGCGATGCCGATGCGCTGGCGCTGGCCGCCGCTGAACTGGTGCGGGTAACGGTGGCGCAGCGACGGGTCGAGCCCGGCGCGTTCGAGCTGCGCGCAGACGTAGTCGTCCTCGCCGGCCGCATCGGTCAGGCCGTGCAGCCGCGCCGCCTCGCCCACGATGCGCGCCACGCGCAGGCGCGGGTTGAGGCTGCCGAAGGGGTCCTGGAAGACCATCTGCACCTTTAGCCGCGCGGCCAGGCGGGCACGGTCGTCCATGTGCGCGATGTCCTGGCCGTCCACGAGCACCTCGCCCTCGCTGGGCGCCAGCAGGCCGGCGGCGATGCGGCCCAGCGTGGACTTGCCACAGCCCGATTCGCCGACCAGGCCGACCACCTCGCCGGGCTGCACCTGCAGGTCGACATGGTCCACTGCATGGGTGATGGCGGGCGCCTCGCCCAGGCCCAGCGCGCGCAGGCGGCGGTCCAGCCAGCCTTCCTGGCGTTCGCCGAAGCGCTTGGAGATGGCGCGCAGGTCGACCAGCGGTGTCGATGCTGCCTCGCGGGCGGCGCCTGCATTGGAAGAAAGCACGGCACTCATTCAGCAGCTCCCGGATGGATGCAACGCGCCCGGTGCCCGGGCACCTCGGCCCGCGGCGCGACCAGTGCCGGCACGGCGGCTTGGCATTCGGCCGTCGCACGCGGGCAGCGCGGCGCGAAGGCGCAGCCGGCCGGCAGCCGCGCCAAGTGCGGCGCCATGCCCGGGATCTGCTTCAGCCGCGCTCCACGCCGGTTGGCGCTGGGCAGGCTGCCGATCAGGCCCTGGGTGTAGGGATGCTGCGGTCGGTCCAGCACATCGTCCACCGCGCCGATCTCGACGATGCGGCCGGCATACATCACGGCGATGGCATCGGCCAGGCCCGCCACCACCGACAGGTCGTGGCTGATCCAGATCATGGCGGTGCCGCTGTCCTTCACCAGCTTCTGCATCTCCGACAGGATCTGCGCCTGGATGGTCACGTCCAGCGCCGTGGTGGGCTCATCCGCAATGATGAGTGCCGGCTTGTGCAGCAGCGCGATGGCAATGGCCACCCGCTGGCGCATGCCGCCCGAAAGCTGGTGCGGATAGGCGCTCAGCCGCTCCTCGGGGCTGGGAATGCCCATCAGCGCCAGCGTCTCGGCCGCATGGCGGCGGGCGGTGGCGCTGTCCACGTCGCGGTGGGCGCGCACCGCCTCGACCATCTGCACGTCGATGCGCAGCACCGGGTTCAGCGTGGCCATCGGGTCCTGGAAGATCATGGCGATGCGGTCGCCGCGCAACTGCCGCAAGGCCTTGGGCGGCAGCGTGCGCAGGTCCTGCCCCTGGAACAGCACCTCGCCGCCTTCGATGCGCCCCGGCGGATCGACCAGGCCCATGACCGAAAAGCCGGTCACCGACTTGCCCGAGCCCGACTCGCCGACCAGGCCCAGCACCTGTCCGCGGCCCAGCGTGAAGGAGACGCCGTCGACCACCGGCAGCACGCCGTCGCGGGTGTGGAAGCGGGTGCGCAGATCGCGCAGCTCCAGCACGGGAGTGGTATCGCCGCTCACTTCTGCAACCTCGGGTTCAGTACGTCGCGCAGCTGGTCGCCTACCAGGTTGATCGCAACGATGGTGGCCAGCAGGGCCAGGCCGGGGAAGAGGCTGATCCAGTATTCGTTGGACAGCAGGTACTGGTAGCCGTTGGAGATCAACAGGCCCAGCGAGGGCTCGGTGATCGGCACGCCCAGCCCCAGGAAGGAGAGGGTCGCCTCCAGCGTGATGGCCCGTGCCACCTGCAGCGCGCCGATCACCAGGAGCGGCGGCAGGCAGTTGGGCAGCACATGGCCGACCAGGATGCGCCAGGGCGGAATGCCCTGGCCGCGGGCGGCGTCCACGTACTCGCGCCGCGTCTCCACCAGCGCCTGGCCGCGGGCGGTGCGGGCGTAGTAGGCCCATTCGAGCAGCACCAGCGTGAGCACGACATTGGTGATGCCCTTGCCCAGGTAGGCCAGGATCATCAGCGCCATCAGGATGGTCGGGAAGGACAGCAGCAGGTCCACCAGCCGCATCAGCAGCGCGTCGACCCGGCCGCCGGCATAGGCGGCCAGCAGGCCCACCAGCGTGCCCAGCACCGCCGCGATGAGGGCCGAGCCCACGCCCACGCCCAGGCTGATGCGCAGGCCGTAGACGATGGCCGAGTACAGGTCGCGGCCCTGGCCGTCGGTGCCCAGCCAGTAGGTGTAGCCGCCCTCGCCGCGCGGCGAGCCCGGCGGCAGGCGGGCGTCGAGCACGTCCAGCTGCAGCAGGTCGTAGGGGTTCTGCGGTGTGATCCACGGCGCGGCCAGGGCCACGACGACCACCACGGCCAGCATCAGCAGCCCGGCGATGGCGACGCGCGACTGCAGGAAGTCGCTGCCCACGCGCCACCAGAAGCCGCGCTCGGGCTTCGGTGCGGCGGTGGACGAAGAAGAGGTCGGCAACGCGCTCACTTCGCGCCCTCCAGCCGCACGCGCGGATCGAGCAGGCGGTAGAGCACGTCCACCACCAGGTTCAGCGTCACGAAGATCACGACCACCACCATCAGGTAGGCGACCACCACGGGGCGGTCCAGCGAATTGATGCTGTCCAGGATCAGCTTGCCGGCCCCGGGCCAGGCGAAGATGGTCTCGGTGACCACCGCGTAGGCGATGGTCGAGCCCAGCTCCAGGCCCAGCACCGTGACCAGCGGAATCAGCGTGTTGCGCAGCACGTGTACGCCCACCACCCGCACCGGCGACAGGCCCTTGGCCCGCGCGAACTTCACGAAGTCCTGCGGCAGCACCTCGCGCACGCCGGCACGCGTGAGGCGCAGCACCAGCGAGATCTTGAACAGGGCCAGGTTGAAGGCAGGCAGCAGCAGGTGCTGCAGGCCGTCGAGCGTGAGCCAGGACCATTCGATGCCGAACAGGCTGCGCGTCTCGCCGCGCCCGCCGGCCGGCAGCCAGCCCAGCTGCACGCTGAACACCATGATCAGCATCAGCGCCACCCAGAAGGCCGGCAGCGAGAAGCCCACGATGCTGGTGGCCATGATGGCGCGCGAGGCCGGATGCTCCGGCTTCATGCCCGCGAACAGGCCCAGCGGCACGCCGATGAGCACGGCCAGCAGCAGCGCCGCCACCGCCAGTTCCATGGTGGCCGGCAGACGGTCCAGGATGATGCGGATGGCCTCGTCGTGGTAGACGAAGCTCTTGCCCAGCTGGCCCTGCACCGCGCCTTCGAGGAAGGACAGGTACTGGCGCCACAGCGGCTGGTCCAGCCCCAGGCGGGCGATCGCGGCGGCCCGCTCGGCCTGGTTCATGTCGTCGCCGATCAGGATGTCCACCGGGTTGCCGATGGCGTGCAGGCCGACGAACACGATCAGCGTCATCGCCCAGACGACCAGCAGCGCCTGGCCGAGCCGGCGCAGCAGCCAGCCGATCATGGGGCGGCCCCTTCGCGCGCCAGGGCCGCTTCCTCATAGGCGGGAAACGACGCCTCGGTCCATTCGTGGCCTTCGAGCTCGGGCTCGGCATAGCGTTGCATGGCGGCGTAATGCGCGTCGGCGTCCTCCACCATCAGGCAGCCGGCCAGGCCACGGGCCAGGCGCTGCGCGCCGTCGGTGATCTGCGGGATGTCGCCCGCGCCTGCCCCCTGCGACAGCGCGGCGGCGTAGTTGTAGCAATGCACCCGGTCCAGCCCCGGGCAGCTGCCGGGCACCCGCTCCTGGAACTCGAACAGCGGCCCCAGGTCGGGCGACTCGGCCAGTTCCTCGTCGTCCTGGCCCTCGGGCGCGGCGAAGCGGTCGCGCCACAGCCGCACATGCGGCTGCAGGCCGGCGAACTCGGGGCGCTGCGCCCAGTCGATGCGAAAGCCGGTGCAGAAGATGACGAAGTCCGCCGCCAGCGGGCCCTTGGCCGTCTCGACGCGGATCACGCCGTCGGGCCGCACCGTGGCGCCCGTCGCGCCCGCGCCCAGGTGGAAATGCGCCTGGGCATGGCGCGACACGCGCAGCGTGCTGCCCTGGGGCGGCGGCACCTGCTGCACGTTGAGGTAATGGCGGAAGCGCCACTTCCATTCGTCCGGCAGCATCCAGTAGCCGTGCGACATGCCGGGGCTGCCCGAGCCCTTGCCCTTGTTGATGCGTGGCAGCTCGCGCCGGCGGATCAGGAGGTCGACGCGGGCGGCACCGTTCTCCAGCGCGGTGGCCGCCGCGTCCATGGCCGAAGCGCCGCCGCCGATCACCGCCACACGCTTGCCCCGCAGCATGGCGCCGTCCCAGGCATGCGAGGAATGCACCCAGCGTTCACGCGGCAGGCCGTGCGCCCACTCGGGCACCCACGGGCCGCCCAGGCCGTCGCGGCCGGTGGCGATGACCACGTGGCGCGCCAGCACGGCGTGGGCGCGGTCGCCGTCGCCTTCGTCGACCAGGTCCAGCTGCACCACCCCATCTGCGCGCGGACGCACCGCCGCCACGCGCTCGCGGTTGCGCACGTCCAGCCGCAGCACCTGGCGGTACCAGCGCAGGTAGTCCATCCATTGCAGGCGCGGGATCTTGTCCAGCGCCCGCCAGGCATCCAGCCCGAACTGCGATTCGAACCAGGCGCGGAAGGTCAGCGCCGGCAGGCCGAGCGCGGGGCCGGTCAGCTCCTTGGGCGAGCGCAGCGTCTCCATGCGCGCGGTGGTGGCCCAGGGCCCCTCGAAGCCGGCCGGCGCCTGGTCGAACACCACCGCCTGCACGCCCAGGTGCGTGAGCGAGGCCGACAGCGTGAGCCCGGCCATGCCGCCGCCGATGACGGCCACGTCGATCACCGGCTGGCCGTTCCGCTCGCTGGGCGGCACCCAGCGCTTGGGCGGCAGGCCGAGCCAGAGCAGGTCCTGGCGCAGGCGCTGCTCCAGTTGGGACAGGCCGGCCGGGGGCATGAAGGCTTGGGGAGCGGGCGAACTCATGGGGCGCTTTCGGTCAGGAGCGGGTGGAAGAGGAGGACGGCTCGGCGCCCTGCGCGGCCTGCAGCAGCCGGGCATGGGCCTCGGGCGGATGGGCGACGAAGCCGGGAAGCCGCGTCGCCGCCTGCTGCAGCGCATCGGCCAGGGCCTGCACACGGCGGGTGACGGGCCGGCCCTGCGGCACCACGGCGCCAAAGAAGAAGGGGATGTTCACGTCCAGCGGGCGCAGCTGCACGCCGGCCATGGGCACGCCGTGCACGGTGAGCGGGTCCAGCAAGGCGATGCCCAGCCCGGCGCGCACCAGGGCCTGGGCATTGACGGAGGAATTGGTGTCGATGACATCCGCGGCCTGCGAGCCACCCTGGCTCTCCTGCGCGGCACCCGCCGTGCCCCCGCCCAGCAGGGCGTCGATGCGGTGGCGCAGGCGGAAGGGATTGCTCAGGGTGACCAGCCGGCGCCCGGCCAATGCGGCGGCCGGCACGACGTCGTGCGCAGCCAGCGGATCGCCGTCGGGCAGCACGGCCACGCAGGGTGCCTCGCCGATCCACAACACCTGCAGGCCGCGGTGCTCCAACGGAAGGCTGGAGACGCCCAGCTGGACGGCGCCGGTCAGCACCGACTCCATCACCCGCTCCGGCGAGCCGCTGACCAGGCGCACCGCGCCGGTGCCCTCGCCCGCTTCCAGGGCCTGCAAGGCGGCGGGCACCAGCCCCAGCGCCGCCGCCGAGGTGGCGGCCAGCACCAGGGGCTGCGCGCCGCCGCGGCCGATCTCGTCCACCCGCTGCTGCAGCCGGCGCCAGTCGCCCAGCAGCTGTTGCACCTCCTCGAAGAGCTGGAAGCCCTCCGCCGTCGGCGCCACGCGGGGGCCGTGCCGGGTGAACAGCGCGTAGCCCGTGGCCGCCTCCAGCTCGTGGATGAGGCGCGTCACCGCCGGCTGGGAGCGGTCGAGCAGGCGCGCCGCGCCGGTGATGCTCCCGGAGGACATCACGGCGGCGAAGGCTTCGAGCTGACGAATATCGAGGTTCTTGATCATCCGATTTGCGAATGATCAAGCATGAAGCATGCAAGCTTCAAATACTTTTATCGAGGAAGCTTATTCGGGCGGGTCGCGGCGGGGCCGCCAATCGGGTGGGGAGCCCGGTCTCCCCAGGGGGCGCCGAGGGTCCCCCTATTGCGAAGGTGTGATGCGCCGCGCCTTGACCACCTCGCCCCAGAGCTGCGATTCATCGCGCGTGATCTCCTGCAGGGCAGCCGGCGTGCTCCCGACGGGCACGGCCGACACCGCGGCCAGCTGCCGTCGCACCTCCGGCATCGCCGCGACCCGCTGCCATGCCTGGCTCAGGGTGGCCACCGCCTCTGCCGGCGTGCCGGCCGGCGCCCAGACGCCGTACCAGGCGTCGATGGCCGGGCCGGGCACCGTCTCGTTGACGGTGGGCAGGTCGGGCATGGCGGCGGCCCGCTGGGCGCCGGTCTGCGCCAGGGCCCGCACCTTGCCGCTGGCGAGCAGCGACGGCACCTGGGCGGCCGGACTCATGGACAGCTGCACCGTGTTGGACAGCAGGTCCGCACTGAAATTGCCCGCGTAGTTGACCGCCAGCAGTTCGGCCCCCGTCTGGACGGCCAGCAGCTGCGCTCCCAGGTAGGCGGCCGATGCATAGCCCGTGACACCGATGGCGAGCTGCCGCGGCCGCGCCTTGGCATAGGCGACCAGCTCGGCGAAGGAATGGACCGGCACCTGCGTGTTGACCATCCAGACGAAGGGCGACGCGGCGAAGCGCGACACCGGCACCAGGTCCTTCTGCGGGTCGTAGGGCAGGTTGGCGACCACATGCGGATTCATCGTCATGGTCTGGTTGAAGCTGAACAGCAGCGTGTGGCCGTCCGGCCTGGCCCGCACGGCCCGCTGCACGCCGATGACCCCGCTGGCGCCCACCACGTTCTCCACCACCACCGGCTGACCCAGCACTTCCGCCAGGCGCTGGGCGCCGATGCGGCCGATGATGTCGACGCCGGTGCCGGCGGCGGCCGGCAGCACGAGCGTGATCTGCCGCGAGGGAAATGCCGGCTGCGCCATCGCGCAGGCACACAGGAGCAGGCCGCACAGCGAAGCGGCCAGGCGGGCGGCGGCTCGGCCGCAGGTCGTGGGGTTCAAGGGCGTCTCCTTTGTCGTGAGTTCATCGATGGCGGCCGGCCAGGAATGATTCAGGCCCCGGGCACTGCGGTTGCCTGCCAATGCAGCATCCGCAGACCGTCGACCGCGTCGATCCACACGGTGACGAAGGCGTTGCGCATCACCTTGGTGGCACCGCCGACGTCGAGGGTCGTGGTGGTGGTGCCGCTCAGCACCACGGCCGCACCCGCGGCACGCACCTGCTGGTCCGTGCGGACCGCATCCACGAACCGGAAGCGACCCGACGCGATGGTCGCCAGGAAGGCGGCCCGGTCCTCGGTCTTGCCGTTCGCATGCGTGTGCAGGTAGTCCGGCGCGAGCAGCCGGCCCAGTGCCTCGACGTCCTGCACGTACAGGGCCTGGTAGCGGGCCTCGTCCGCGGCGAGCACCCGGTCCCGCAGGGCTGAGATTTCGTGGGCCATGGTCATGCGCCCTCCTCGACCACGGTGTTGGCCAGGGTGCCGATGCCGTCGATCTCGATCTCGACCGCATCCCCGGGCCGCAGGGGACCGACACCGCCTGGCGTGCCGGTCATGATCAGGTCGCCGGGCAGCAGGGTGACGGCGCGGCTCAGGTAGGCCACGAGGGCGTCGACGCCGAAGAGCAGATCCGCGGTGTCGCCCTCCTGCACCACCCTGCCGTTGAGCCGTGCGCGCAAGCGCAGCGCCGCCGGATCGACCGCCGTCTCGATGCAGGGGCCGATCGGCGCGAAGGTGTCGAAGGCCTTGCCCAGCGTCATGAGGCCCATGGCCATCTCCTGCCGCTGGATGGTGCGTTCGCTCACGTCGTTGCCGCAGGTGTAGCCCAGCACATGGGCCAGAGCGTCCTCCTGCCGCACATGCCGCGCGCGGCGGCCGATCACCGCGACGAGTTCCGCCTCGTAGTGCACCACCGTGCTCCCCCGCGGATAGACGATGGCGCCGCCCGGCGCGAGCAGGCTCGTGTCCGGCTTCACGAACACGGAGGGGATGTCGGGCGGCGACCGCCCCGTCTCCAGGATGTGCGAGCGGTAGTTCAGGCCGATGCCGAAGATGCGCGGCCGCGCCACGGTCGGCGCCAGCAGCTGGAGGCCGGCCAGCGGCCAGCGCTCCTCGCCCAGGGTCATGTCGCCGTCGAAGGGCGAGCCGCGCATCGCGCGCACGACGTCCTGCGCTTCCAGCACG
The DNA here is from genome assembly GCF_913773995.1 of uncultured Pseudacidovorax sp. Lineage (GTDB taxonomy): Bacteria > Pseudomonadota > Gammaproteobacteria > Burkholderiales > Burkholderiaceae_C > Xenophilus. Next base: position 11,629 of record NZ_CAJYES010000122.1, on the reverse strand, counting down.
CCGAAGCGTGCGCGACCCTCGTGGAGGAAGTGGTAGATCTTCATGGTTTCCTGTCTTGCGCTAGGGATGGATGTCGGGAAGAAGCCGGCGCAATCCGCGCAGCAACCCGCTGCACAGCAAAACCAGCGCGGTCGCCAGCACGATGCCCTGGTACACGCCGACGGTGTCGCCGAGCTGGCGGGCGGCCTCGATGCCATGTCCTATGCCGCGCTTGGCGGCCAGGTACTCGCCGACCAGTGCGGCACTCACGGCCCAGGGCAGCGCCACCTGCAGCCCGGTGAAGACGAAAGGCAGCACGCTCGGCACGACGACGTGGCGCGTGAGCTGGCCCTGCGTCGCGCCGAATACGCGCGCCGTCATCAGCAATCGCGCATCGACGGTCGCCAGCCCCGCATAAGTGAGCGAGAAGACGATGAACAGCACCGTCAGCGCCACCAGCAGCAGCTTGGGCATCCAGCCGGTGCCGAACCACAGCACGAGCAGTGGCACCAGCCCGAGCTTGGGAATGCTCATCACCGCGGTCACGAAGGGTTGTGCCGCCGCATCGGCCCGCGCCGACAGGCGCAGCAGCACCGCCAGCCCTGCACCCGCAAGCGCCCCCAGCGCCGTGCCCGCGGCCAGCAGCACCGAGGTGGACGCCACATCAGCCAGCAGCCGGCCGGCCACCCAGTCGCCCTGGATGCGCGCCGCCACCTGGCCGACGCCGGGCACCCAGTAGGCGCCCAGCGCGCGGCTGGCGCATTCCCACACCAGCACGAAAGCGGCGAGCCCCAGCAGACGGGCCGTCAGCCGGCCGCGCCCGCTCATGCTCCGACTCCGTGGCGCAGGCAGGCCCGGATGGCGTCGTAGTGCCCGGCAAAGGTCGGCGCCTTGAAGATGGACTCCGGATCGCGCGGGCGCGGAATGTCGATGTGCCGCTCGAGCACCACGCGCCCCGGCGAGCCGGACAGCAGCACCACGCGGTCGCCGAGCGCGATGGCCTCGTTGATGTCGTGCGTGACGAAGAGGATGGTCTTGTGCTCCGACGCCCACAGCGCCAGCAGGTCCGCCTGCAATTGCGCGCGCGTCTCGGCATCGAGGGCGCCGAAGGGCTCGTCCATGAGCACGACGGGCGGGTTGTAGGCCAGGGTGCGCGCCAGCGAGGCCCGCTTGCGCATGCCGCCGGAGAGCTGGTGCGGGTAGTGCCCAGTCCACTGGCCCAGTCCGACCTGCTCCACCAGCCGGCGCACCCGCGCCACGTCCGCGGCGGAGGGCTTGCCGGCCAGTTCGAGCGGGAACATCACGTTGTCCCACACCGACCGCCAGGGCAGCAGGTTGTCGTCCTGGGTGACGTAGCCGATCTGCCGGCCGCTGCCGGGCTGGGCGGGCATTCCCTCACCGCCGACGGGCCGGCCCCGGAACAGGATGCGGCCGGCCGAGGGCGCCAGCGTCTGGGCCACCACATTCAGCAAGGTCGACTTGCCGGCGCCGGAGGACCCCATAACGGTGACGAACTCCCCTTCGTGCACCGTCAGGTCCACGTCGCGCAGGATCCAGCGTGGCGCCTGCGCCCCGCCGCCTTCGTAGCAGACGCCGAGCTGCGACAGCTGCAGCAGTGCGGTGGACTGGGCCAGGGCAGGTGTATCGGGTCTCATGCTTCAGACTCCGACAGCACGCGCTGGCTGTGCCTGCGGGGCCTGCCAGCGCAGCCAGCGCCGGTTGAGCATCGACAGCACGGCGCCCAGGCCGAGCACGATGGCCATCACGGTGACCAGCGCGACGAACACCAGCGTGGTGTCGAAGTCCGAGGCCCCGTACTGCACCAGGTAGCCGATGCCGCGGTTCGACGAAATGATCTCGCCGACGATGGCCCCCGCGATGGCATACGGCACCGCCACGCGCAGGCCGCCGAACAGGTAGGGCACCACCGCCGGCCACACCACATGCCGCAGCAGCTGCCATTCGCTGGCGCCCAGGACGCGCACCGTTGCGAGCAGCCGCACATCGACCGCCCGCACGCCGTCCAGGGTGCTGTAGAACACGATGAAGAAGATGGCCATGGCCACCAGCGCCACCTTGGCGCCGGGCCCCACGCCCAGCCACAGGATGAACAGCGGCACCATCGCCGTCTTCGGGATGGCGTAGCCGATGCCCGCGACGGCCAGCACCGCCTCACGGGTCCATGGATGGCGACGCAGCGCCATGGCCAGGGCGCAACCCGGCACGGCGCCCAGCAGGAAGCCGCCCAGCGCCTCGCCAAGGGTGAAGCGGCCATGGAACCAGAGATCGCCGTTCGCGACCATGGCCCCGAGCCGGCTCACGACCAGCATCGGCGAACTGATCCAGTAGGCGCCGAGCAGGCGCGATGCTGCCTCCCAGGCCGCCAGCAGCACCACGCCCAGCACCAGCCAGTCGATCCACGGACGATGCACCGGGGCCCTCATGTGCTGGCTCAACGGGCACCGCCCACGAAGTCATCGGTGTAGATCGTGCCGGCGAGCGCAGACAGCGCCGCCTTGTCGTCCTGCGGCCCGAACATGGTCTCGACCGTGTGGGCGAAGGCCTTGCCCATGGGCATGGCGCGCGCGGGCGTGTTGCGCTGGAAGCTTTCGAAGGCCTGCTTCAGCAGCTCGGGATCCATCTTGTCGAAACGCCGGGCCAGCAGGGCCAGGGCCTTCTGGGGCTCGGTGCCGATCAGGGCCAGGCTGCGGTCCAGCGCGGCGACCATCTTCCTGCAGTTGGCCGCGGCGCTGGTGCAGTAGCCGTCGCGCGCGACCAGCACGTTGTAGGTCGTCGGGTTCAGGTCCGGAAAGTCGCCGCGCGGGCCGCTGATCCACAGCTGCGCACCGCGGCGCACGGCTTCGAGCGTGAAGGGGCTCGAGAAGACGAAGCCGTCCACGTCCTTCTTCTGCAGCGCCGCGTCCATGCCCGGCGGCGCAATGAAGACCAGTCGGATGTCGCGGTCCGCATCGATGCCGGCCTGGCGCGCCACGTAGCGCAGGAAGGCATGAGGCAGGCCGTTGGCCGCATCCACCGCCAGCGTCAGCCCCTTGAGCGCGCGGGCCCGCTCCACCGGCGAGCGGGCTGCCGACAGCCGCTGGGCCGCCTCGGCAGACAGCACGATCTCGGTCGTCGCGTTCTCCTGCAGGCCGGCGATGGCCAGCGTCTTCTGGCCCCGCTGGGCCGCACGCAGCTGCAGCAGACCGGCGATGGTGGTGAAGTCGGCGCTGCCGCCGATCAGCGCATTGAGCGCGGCCGGCCCGGCCAGCTGGCTCACGTCCACGTCGAGGCCGGCTTCCTTGAAGTAGCCCGCGTCCTCGGCGATGTACACCGGGGCGAACAGGACGGACAGCGCCGGCAGCACCAGCCGGGCCTTGGTGGCTTGGGCCGAGGCGGCCAACGAGGCCACGGCCAGGAGGGCGCCGACCGCGAGGCGGCGGATGAGGGTGCGGGGCATGCGTGTCTCCTTCTTCTGGGGTGGGTTCAGTCGAGCGAATCGGGGCGACGCAGCAGCCGGGCTTCCGGCTCGCCGGCGCGCAGCCTGCGCACCATGTCGTCGGGGTCGAAGTCGATGCCGATCGGATTGCGGCGGAAGGCCTCGCTGCGCATCCAGGCGTTGGTGGCCGCGGCATCGGGAAAGCTGTCGACCTGCAGCTCGATCTGGTTGCCTTCCGGATCGGCGTAGTAGAAGGACACGGTGGGCCCGTGGTTGATGGCGCGGTATGGCAGGATCTCCAGCGCCCGCAGTCGCTCGAAGGTGCCCAGCAGCTCGGCCAGCGAGTCGTAGGCGAAGGCAGTGTGGTAGTGGCCCACGCGGAAGGCGTCGTCCCGCGGCTGGTACTCCTCCAGCGCGATCAGCGCGAGCCGGTGGTGCTCGTCGTCGTAGGTCAGGAAGGCCACCTTGGACGAGGCATGGGCCACGTGGGCACCGAGCACCGTGCAATACCAGGCCACGAGATCGTCGAGCCGGTTCGTGCGCAGGGCGATGTGGGCGAGCCGGCGGGGCCGCACGACGGGCATGTCCCTGGCAGCAGCGGTGGTGGAGGGAGAGGTGTTCATGCCTGGCCTTTCTGAAACGGTTGGGCCGGCGCGGCCTGCGAGGCTGCCTGCCGGCCGGTGAGCGCGCCGATCACCTGGCGCATGGCTTGCTCTGCGTCGTCGCTGGCGCCCTGGCTGCGCCACGCGACGTGGCCGTCCGGGCGCACCAGCACCGCGCCGTCGGCACCGATGCCGTAGAGGTCGTGGAATGCGCCGCCGTGGTCGATCAGTTCCCCCTGCGGCCCGACGGCGAAGGCCTGGGCCACCAGGCCGGCCGACACGGCGGCCTTCAGGAACGCCGCCTGCCAGGCCTGCCCCTCGCGGCCCGCCAGCAGGGTGAAGCAACGGTCCTTGAAGAGCTCGATGGTGGACACGGTGGCGGCGCCTTCGGCCCGGCGCAGCCAGCAATGCGGCGCGCGCCGGCCCGGCGCGGCCGATGCCACATAGGTGTCGACCTCCGGTGCGGCGACGGCCTCGTCGGCGCCCAGGACGAGCCTGGAGCGGTAGCCATAGCCGAAGGTCTGGCCGTGGTAGTCGAAGTGCGCACGCTGGCCGGGAATCGCGTCGCGCATGCGGGCGATGTCCTCCTCGCGGAAGTCCTCGTGCGTCTTCATGATGCCGCCCAGGCCGGCACTCTCCATACGCCGGGCATTGCGCACGCTCTGTGCGACGTTGAAGCGGATCACCGGCAGGCGCTCGTCCTCGTACGAGTCCAGGATCGACGCGTCGGCCTCGCCGCGCAGCACCAGCGCCAGCTTCCAGCACAGGTTGTGGACATCGCCGACGGCGGTGTTCATGCCCTGGCCGCCGGTGGGCGGCAGCGGATGCGCCGCATCGCCGGCCAGGAACACGCGTCCGCTGCGCAGGTGCCGCGCGATGCGCGCCTGCATGCGCCAGGCGCGCACATCGCGCACCTGCAGCGGCAGGTCGGCCACGCCGATGGCCGCGCGCACGATGGCGGCGCAGCGCTCGGGCGTGAACCGATCCGGCGAGTCTCGGGACGCGTCGTAGCCGAAGTTATAGGTCCAGCGATGGCGGCCATCCAGGGCGATCAGCACCCCCACGGTCTGGGGGTTGTAGATCCACCAGAGCAGGTGGGGCCGCTTCTGCACCCAGGGCCAGAGGTCGGCCTCGAAATAGACCCCGATCTGCTGGCCCAGCGCCTCGTTGCCATCGAGCGGGATGCCGAGCTTCTCGCGCAGGGCGCCGCGTGCGCCGTCGGCCGCGATGGCGTAGCGCGCATGCACGGTGTGCGCGACGCCGTCCGCGCCCACGATGCGCGCGCGCACGCCCTGTTCGTCCTGCGTCAGGTCCTGAAGCTGCGTGCCGAAGCGCACATCCACGCCGGTCTGCGACTCCGCAGCGCGGCGCAGCACCGGCTCGAGCACGTCCTGGGGGCAGGAGGTCTTGGCGCTGGGGCCATGCGATTCGGCCAGCCGATTGCGCTGGGCATCCACATAGGTGTTGATCTCGCCGATGACCTCGCCCGCCACGGAACGCACGAAGACCACGCCCTGGTTGCGGTCCTGCGGAATGCCGCGTGCGCGCACGGCGTCGTCCAGGCCCCAGGTCCGGAGGATCTCCATCGTCCGGGCGCTCACCACATGGCCACGGGGATGGAAGCTGGTCGAGGCATGCCGCTCGACCAGCAGCGTGCGCACGCCGCAGCGCCCCAGGGCGATGGCCGCGGCCAGCCCGCAGGGCCCGCCGCCCACGATCAGGACGTCGGGGCGCAGGGCCTCGCCATCTGGGGAAAGTTTGATGCTCGACATGGACGGAATGCTGATCTGCTGATTGACTGTCAGTCAGCTTAATGTCGAACGTGCGGACGGCGTTGCTGGTTTTCCCTGAAGCAACCGACAGGCCCCTGGTGCGCCCCACCTATCATTGAATCCATGAGTGACACCGCCAGCCGCCCGCAACGCCGCAAGAAGGAGGCTGCCGACGCGAAGGCGCCCACGGGCAAGCAACGCCTCCTGGAAGCGGCCGAACGGCTCTTCGCGAGCCGGGGCTTCATGGACGTGTCGGCCGCCGAGATCGTGCGCGAGGCCGGCGTGGCGCACGGGCTGCTGTTCCATCACTTCGGTGCGATGGAGGAGCTCTACGCCGAAGTCAGCCGGGTGGCCGCGCAGCGCATGAACGAGGTCCAGCTGGCCTCATTCCGTGGCAAGACGGCCCGTGAGCAGCTGACATCCTTTCTTCGCGCGCACCTGCGTGCCGTGCGGCAGCGAGAGGGCGACGCCCTCTTCCGCGCCCGCTCGCACAACGTCGCCACCCATGCCAAGGTTGCCGACATCTGGGAGGCCTCGCGGCAGGAAGCCATCGACCGGGTCTGCATTGCGCTCGGGCTGCGCACGCCGACTCGCGCAGTGCGCGCCTGCCTGCGTGCCTGGATCGGCTTTCACGACCAGTTGGTGCTGGCGTGGCTGTCCGAAGGCTCGGTCAGCGAGCGCCAGGTGATGGACTGGACGATGAAGCAGCTGGAGCATCTGGCGGCCGACGTGCTGTCCGTGGATCTCGACCGCGAGGTGGGCGATCTGCCGGCCAGCGCGGGACGCGGCAGCTAGGGCGCCCACCCCTGGGGAACGCAGGCGAAAGCGGACGTCGCCCGCCGCCGCTCAGCCCATGCTTTCCGTCCACGCTTGTTCGAAGGCCTCGCAGAAGTGCTGGTGCTGCAGCGGCAAGGGCCGGTGGGCGTTGCGCAAGACCCGCACCTCCAGCAGTTCCCTGCAGCGGAACGGCCGCACCACCAGCCCGCTGAATGACTGGCCCGCGACCGCGGCCCGGTCGACCACGGCGATCCCTGCGCCCGCCTGGGCAAACCAGCAGGCGCTGGCCGCGGAGCGGACTTCGACGTCGAGCTTGGCAGAACGCGCCGCCGTACCGTAGGCACGGCGCAGGCTCTGGCCGTAGGGAGTGCTGGCGGGCGACGAGATCACCCGCTCCGCGGACAGGTCGCGCGGCACGATCTCGCGCTTGGCCGCGAGCCGGTGATCGCTGCGCATCACGCATGCCAGCCCGCAGCTGAAGCTGCGAACCGCCGCCAGGTTGGGATGGTCGATGGGCTGCATGGCGATGCCCAGGTGCGCGCTCTGGTCCAGCAGGGCTTCGACCATGATGGGGGCGATCAGCACCTCCATGCTGACCTTGATGTGGGCATGCCGCTCGTAGAGCAGCGCCACTGCGCGCGGCACCAGATACGTGCCCAGGCTGGCCGAGACGCCCAGGCGCAGCACGCCGGAACTCGGATCGCCCAGGCTGCGCGTGACGTCGCGCACCCGTTCCACGCCACGCCAGAGCTTCTCCACCTCCTGATAGAGCTGCTGAGCTTCCGGCGTGGGCACCAGCCGTCCCTTGATCCGCTCGAACAGCACCAGCCTGCTCTGCCGGGCCGCATGGGCCAGCAGCTTGCTCACCGCCGGCTGCGAGACGTGCAGCAGCTGCGCCGCCCCGCTGATGCTGCCGGTGAGCATCACCGCCCGGAACACCTCCATGTGTCTCAGATTCATCGCCTGGCCCACGCAGTGCACATAACCGGAGGTTAAGGGATACCCCCTTCTTTTCAATTGATCGGGCGTGTCACGGCGCCAAGAATCCGGATGACTGCAAAGAAGAAGACAAGGAGACAACCATGCATACGACTGGCCAAACGACGACGCTCTCGCGTCGAGGCGCCCTCCGCCTGCTGGGCCTGGCCGGCCTCGCGCCGACGTTCCAGGCCTGGGGACAGGACTACCCCAGCCGTACGGTCAACCTGATCGTGCCGCAGACCGCCGGCGGCGCCGCGGACCGGCTCGCCCGCATCCTCGCCGAGCGGCTGGAGCCGCGCTGGAAGCGCTCGGTCATCGTCGAGAACCGGCCCGGCGGCGGCGTGGTGGTGGGCAGCACCGCGCTGGCGCGCGCCAATCATGACGGTCACACGATCGGCCTGCTGGGCAGCTCGCTGAGCATCAACGCCGTGCAGCGCTCGGACCTGCCCTACGACGCCGTCAGGGACTTCACGCCCCTCGCGCGCCTGGGCTACTACACGACGGTGCTCGTGGCCGACAAGTCGCTGCCGGCGCAGGACATCCCGGCCCTGGTGGCCCTGGCGAAGCGCCAGCCGGGCAAGCTCTCCTTCGGTTCCAACGGCATCGGCACCGCGGCGCAGCTCGCTGGCGAACTGCTCAACAGCACGGCGGGCATCGACCTGCTGCACGTGCCCTACAACGGCGCCGCCAAGCTCTACACCGACATGGTGGGTGGGCTGATCCCGCTGGGCTTTGCCGTGGCGAGTTCGGCCGCCCCCTTCGTCAAGGCCGGGCAGTTGAAGGTGCTGGGCGTGACCAGCGCGCAGAGAAGCCCGCTCTTTCCCGACTGGCCGGCCATCGCCGAGACCTATCCCGGCTACGAGGCCGTCAACTGGGCCGGCCTGTGCGGTCCGGCCGGTGTTCCCCCGGCGGTGGCGGACCGGATCTCCTCGGACTTGGTCGCCTTGCTCAAGGAAGAGCATGTCGGCCGCCAGATGGCCGACATGGGTTTCGAGGTGGCCACACTGCCGCCCCAGGAGTTCGGGCGCTTCATCCGCTCCGAGATCCAGCGCTTCGCGAAAGTCACGCGGCCGGTGTCCGAAAAGTAGTGCCCCGACCTGCCCCATCCCTGCATCGATCCATGAACACATTCAACTATCAACGACGCGTCCGCGCGAAGGCCGAGTTCGACCTGGTGGTGGCCGGCGGCGGGCCTGCCGGCAGCGCCGCGGCCATCTGCGCCGCCCGCCTGGGCCTGCGCACCCTGCTGGTGGAGGCCACGGGCTGCCTGGGCGGCATGGGCACCTCGGGCCTGGTCGCCTCCTTCGGTCCGGTGTCCGATGGCGAGCGCATGCTGACCGGCGGCTTCATGCGCGAACTGCTGGAGCGCATGTGGCAGGAAAAGGCCTTCGGCCCCCATGTCGTGCCCGAGTTCCTGAATACGCAGCTCAATCGATGGGTGCCCTTCAGGCCCGAGGCGCTGAAGCGGATCCTCGACGACTTCGCCGTGCAGGCCGGCGTGGAACTGCGCTTCTTCACCCGCGTGGCCGATGCCGAGGTGGTGGACGGGCGTGTCGAGGGCGTCATCCTGTCCAGCGTGGAAGGGCTGGAGTATGTGCGGGCCAAGGCCTTCATCGATGCCACCGGCGACGCAGCCCTGGCGGCCATGACCGGCGTTCAGTGCAAGGTCGTGTTGCGCGACACCGACTCCGTCGCCCCCTCGACGCTCTGTTCGCTCATCGGCGCCATGAACTGGGACGACCCCGCATACGGCGAGGACTGGCGCGGGGTGGACGCGGTCAAGGAACGGGTGCGCAAGGAGCTGGTGCCTCAGGGGATCGAGGACGGCTTCTTTACGCAGGAGGACCGCTTCTTCCCCGGCATGAACAAGATCGGCGCGCACAGCGCCACGCTCAATGCCGGCCATGTGTTCGGGCTCGATCCGCTCTCGGTGCGCAGCCTCTCCGACGGCATGGTGCACGGGCGTCGGCTGGCGGTGGAGTATGTCGAGTTCTACCGCCGCTATGTGCCGGGCTGCGAGCAGATCGACCTGCTCAGCACGGCGCCGGTGATGGGCGTGCGCGACTCGCGTCGCATCGTCGGCGAGTTCGAGCTGACCATCGACGACTTCCGCAACCGTCGCCAGTTCGCCGACCAGATCGCCGTCTACAACCGCCCGACCGACGTGCATCCCACCAACACGTCCCGGGCCGAATACGAACGCTTTCTGCAGGACTTCCACGGCAAGGACAACCTGGGACAGGGCGGCTGCGTGGGCATTCCGTACAGCATCCTGGTGCCGCGCTCGTCGCAGAACCTGTGGGTCGCGGGTCGCTGCCATTCGAGCGACACCAAGGTCCATGGGTCCATCCGCGCACAGTCCGCCGCATACATGATGGGCCAGGCGGCGGCCACGGCAGCCGCGCAGTCGCTGCAGACCGGCCAGCCCGCCTGCGATCTGGACACCGAAGACCTGGTCACGCGCCTGCGCGCGGCCGGCGCCTACCTGCCGCAGACCACGCTGTCGCGACACATGACGCGCTAGTTCCTCCTTTGCCGCCGCTTCGCCATGCTCCATCTCGATTCACATCCCACGGGCAATCACTTCCTGCAGATCCCCGGCCCCAGCCCGGTACCCGACCGGTTGCTGCGTGCCATGAGCCTGCCGACCATCGATCACCGCGGCCCGGAATTCGGCCGCCTCGGCCGCCGCGTCATCGAAGGCATGCAGCGCATCTTCGGCACACGCCAGCCCGTGGTCATCTACCCCGCCTCGGGCACAGGCGCCTGGGAGGCGGCGCTGTGCAACACGCTCTCCCCCGGCGACAAGGTGCTGATGTACGAGACCGGGCACTTCGCCTCGCTCTGGCACCGCATGGCCACACGGCTCGGCCTGGACGCCGAACTGATCGCCGCCCCGCATGCCGACGAGTTGCTGCCGCAGGCCGGCCACTGGCGGCACGGCGTGGATGCCGGCTTCATCGAAGCCCGGCTGCGCGAGGACACCCAGGGCCGCATCCGCGCGGTGTGCGTGGTGCACAACGAAACCTCGACCGGCGTGACCTCGGACATCGCGGCCGTGCGTGCCGCCATCGATGCGGCACGCCACCCCGCGCTGCTGATCGTGGACACGATCTCGGGGCTCGCCTGCGCCGACTACCGGCACGATGAATGGGGAGTCGACGTCTCGGTGAGCGGCTCGCAGAAGGGGCTGATGCTGCCACCCGGCATCAGCTTCAACGCGCTGTCGCCGAAGGCGCTGGAGGCTGCGCGATCGGCCCGCCTGCCGCGCGCTTACTGGGACTGGGAGGAGATCGTGGCCATGAATGCCACGGGCTACTGGCCCTCCACGCCCAACACCAACCTGCTGTATGCGCTGGCGGAGTCCATCGACATGCTGGAAGCCGAAGGGCTGCCCCAGGTCTTTGCCCGCCACCAGCGCTGGGCCGCCGGTGTGCGCGCCGCCGTGGCCGCGTGGGGGCTGCCCACCCAGTGCGCGGATGCACATCGCCATTCGCCCGTGCTGACCGGCGTGATCACACCCGCAGGCATCGACGCGGACCAGTTGCGTCGGATCATCCACGAGCGCTTCGACCTCTCGCTCGGCACCGGCCTGGGCAAGCTCAAAGGCCGCATGTTCCGGATGGGCCATCTGGGCAACAGCAATGACCTGACCCTGATCGCCATGATCGCCGGCGTGGAGATGGGCCTGACGATCCAGGGCGTGCCTCAGGCCGCCAGCGGCGTGGCGGCGGCGATGGCAATGTTCCGCGATTCGGCACCGGCCGCGCCCATGACCGCCGCATAGCGCCCACCTGCGCCTACCGCACCCCCAAGGCTTGTCCTACATGCGCAGTGGCGCGCCGCCCTCAGACTTCGCGCCGTTGCAATACCAGCGCGTCTGACGCGAGGACATCGAGCCGACATGGACGACCTACCCAACCCCCGATTTGCTGCATGGATGAAGGCGGAGCATGACGCCTACGACGCAATCCATCAGCTGAACCAGAGCACCCAGGGGGGGCGGTTGGAGGCACGAACGGAAGCGCTGGGTAGGATCCGTGCCCTGCGGCGGGCAGCCGATCTCCTGCTGGCCGAGCTCT
>NZ_CAJYES010000121.1 GCF_913773995.1 uncultured Pseudacidovorax sp. | reverse complement strand
GCTATGACATCCAAGGCTTCGGACGACGCGCTGCGCGAGACGCGCGGCATGCTGGCCGAAAGCGCCCGGCGATTCGCGGAACGTGGCTACGGCGCGGACGTGCGCGCGGCGTCGCTGGCCCATACCTCGGGCAGGCAGCCTTCGGAATGCGCCAGCGACGCCGCGCGCACGTCCGCGCCGTAGCCACGTTCCGCGAATCGCCGGGCGCTTTCGGCCAGCATGCCGCGCGTCTCGCGCAGCGCGTCGTCCGAAGCCTTGGATGTCATAGCCCGAGCACCTGCTTGGCAAGGATGTTGTGCTGGATCTCGCTCGAGCCACCCGCGATGGTGTAGCCGCGCGACAGGAACCGGCGGGAGGAGGCGGTGCCGCCGATGGCTTGGTGCAGGGCCTGCGGACCGTCCGGCTCCAACGGTGCGCCGCCGAATGCACGCTCGTCCAGTGCCCAGGCCTCGGGTCCCAGCGCCTCGACCGTCAGTTCTTCCCACAGCTGGATCAGCTGACTGCCGCGCAGCTTGAGCATGGAGACTTCCGCGCCGATGCGCTCCCCGGCCTGTGCGCGTGCCAGAAAGCGCGCGGCATGGGCTTCGAGCGCCAGCAGACGCGCTTCCAGCATGGCGAAGCGCTCGCGGAACCAGGGCGCCTGCGTGAGTCCGCGCGGCTCGGTGACGGCCAGTAGACGGGTGCGCCGTCGCTTGTTCTCGCCGATGCGCGCCAGCTTCAGCCGCTCGAACTCCAGCAGCGCCTTGGCAATGGTCCAGCCCCCGTTCTCCTCGCCGACGCGCTGCGAGACGGGTACGCGCACGCCATCGAGGAACACTTCGTTGAACACCACCCAGCCATGGATGCCCACGATCGGCCTGACGGTGACGCCAGGCGATCGCATGTCCAGCAGCAGGAAGCTGATGCCTTCCTGCGGTCGGCCTTCGTGGCCCGTGCGCACCAGGCAGAACATCCAGTCGGCGTACTGGGCGTAGCTGGTCCAGATCTTTGAGCCGGTGACGAGGTAGTCGTCTCCTTCGCGGACGGCGCGGGTGGCCAGCGCGGCCAGGTCCGAGCCGGCATTGGGTTCGGAGTAGCCCTGGCACCACCATTGCCGGCCCGATGCGATGGCCGGCAGGAAGCGCGCGCGCTGCGCAGGCGACCCGTAGCGCACCAGCACCGGTCCGATCATGTCGAAGGTCACGGCGTTGAGTTCTGGCGCGTCTTCAGTGCACAGCACCTCGTCGAAGGCCAGCTGCTGCGCCACGGACCAGCCGCGCCCGCCCCATTCCTCGGGCCAATGCGGCACCAGGTAGCCGGCTTGCGCCAGGATCTCGTTCCAGGCGATGGTTCGCGCCCGGGCAACTGGATGGCCGGCGCGCACGGCGGCACGGATGTCGGGTGGCAAATGCGCGCGCACGAAGGCGCGGATGGCGTCGGCAAAAGCGGGATCGTGGTCGGTCATGAAGATCGGAGCGGACGCAACAGTCGGATGGCGAGGCCGTCGCCTCAAGGACGCAGCCGACGCCCGAAGGCGCGGCGGGCGATGGCGGCGCGGTGCACTTCGGACGCGCCGTCGTAGATGCGGAACGGCCGCACCATGCGCAGGATCATCGACAGCGGCAGGTCTTCGGACACGCCCAACGCGCCGGTGATCTGCACGGCCGAATCGGCCACGCGGCAGACCGCCTCGGACACGAAGACCTTGGCCATCGAGGAGCTGTGGCGGATGGACCGGCCGGCATCCAGGTCGCGCGCCACCTCCCGCGTCATGAGCCGTGCGGCGTACAGGTCGATGTGCGCATCGGCCACATGGGCCTGCACCATCTGGTGCTCCGCCAGGGCCACGCCCTGCGACTGGCGCTTGGCGGCATGGTCCTGTGCCATCGCCATGGCTCGGGAGGCCAGGCCGATGAAGCGCATGCAATGGAAGAGCCGCGCGCCTTCGAGCCGCAACTGCGCATAGGCCAGGCCCTGACCTTCCTCGCCGACCAGGGCGTCGGAGCCGACTCGGCAACACGCCAGCCGAATCTCGCCATGACCACCCAGCGCAAAGGGCTCGATGGTGCGGATGGCGCGCACCCGTTCGAAGCCAGGCGTCGTGGTGTCGACCATGAACCAGGACGGCCCCGCCTCGGTGCGCGCGACCACGATGGCCACGTCGGCCGCTTCAGCGCCCGTGATGAACCACTTGTGGCCGTCCAGCCGCCAGCCCTGGCCATCACGCACCGCGGTGCTGCGCAGCATGCGCGGGTCCGAACCGACACCGGGAGGCGGCTCGGTCATGGCAAAACATGAACGCAGCCGACCGGCTCGCAGCGGGGCGAGCCATCGGGCTTGCTGCGCGGGCGTGAGCAGCTGTTCCAGCGCGGCCAGATCGGGCTGGCCCGGCGGCGCGCACTGCAGCGCCAGCGGTCCGAGGAAGCTGCGCCCCGCCTCCTCGAGCCAGATGCAGCACTGCTCCCAGCTCAGGCCGAGTCCACCCTCGACGACCGCCGTGCGCGGCGCGCCGAAGCCGAGCGCCTGCGCGCGGGCGCGCAATTGCACGGCCGTGCGCTCGACGGCCTGCGCATCATGGGCGGTGCCGAGGTCCTCGGCCGGGATCACCTCGTCGTCGATGAACTGGCGCAGGCGCGCGACGAGCGCGTCGAAGAACGCAGGCTCGCGACCGGCCCCGCTCATTTGCGAATCGCCTTGACCATGCGCTCCCAACGCTGCGCGTCCGACTTCAGGAAGGCCTGGAACTCCTCCTGCCCCTGGAAGGCGGCCTCGCCGCCGGCATTGACCAGTCGCTCCTTGACCTCATCGGTGGCCAGCGCGGCGCGCACTGCCTGCTCGATGCGCTGGAGCACGGCGGGCGGTGTGCCGGCCGGCGCATGGAAGGCATACCACGACAGTGCGGTCACTTCGGGGTAGCCGGCTTCGGCGATGGTGGGCACGTCGGGCAGTTGCGCAGAGCGGTTGCTGCTGATGTTGGCCAGCGCGCGGATGGCGCCCGACTTGACGTGCGGATAGGCCACGGTGGAAGGCAGGATGGCCATGGCGAATGCGCCGTTGATCAGGTCGGGCACCATGGGTGGCGCACCTTTGTAGGTCACGGCCTCCAGGCGGATGTTGGCCGCGATCTTGAACATCTCGTTGGCCATGTTCTGGGTGCTGCCGACGCCGCCGTCACCGAACTGCAGCGTGGTGGGCGACTTGCGGGCCATTTCCACGAAGTCGCGCACCGAGCGCGCGGGCGACGACGCGGGCACCACGAAGTAGCTCGGGGAGAGCGTGAAGCGGGCGACAGGGACGAAGTCCTTGGGCGCCCAGCGCAGGTGGTCCTCGAGCAGCGGGTTGTTGATGAGGAAGGGCGCCGACACGAGCAGCGTGTAGCCGTCCGCCGGTGCCCGCGCCACGAACTCGGCCCCGATGTTGCCGTTGGCGCCCGGCTTGGCCTCGACCACGATGGGCTGGCCCAGTTCGACCGCCATGCGCGCGGTCACGGCACGGGCCTGCACGTCGACCACACCGCCAGGTGCGTAGGGGACGATCACGCGGATGGGCTTGTTGGGGTAGCTCTGCGCCAGTGCAGGCAGTGCGGCGGCAAGCAGCAGGCCAGCCAGCAGGCCGCGTCGGGGAAGGGCGGGGGCAATCACGGCGGGTGTCTCCTCGATGTGGTCGGCATGATGCCTTCGAGCTGTCATAACAGGTAATGGGTGCATACCCTAGTCCTGTTATGATAGGTGTCATGAACGACCCTGCTGCTCTTCCGCTGTTCGCCCGCATTGAGGCGAGCCTGCGCGACCGCATCCTGCGCAATGAACTCGCAGCCGGCAGCAAGCTGCCTTCCGAGGCGGCCCTGGAGGCGGAATTCGGCGTGAGCCGCATCACCGTGCGGCAGGCACTCGCGTCGCTGGAGTCGGGTGGGCTGATCCGCAAGGTCAATGGCCGGGGCAGCTTCGTCACCCGGCCGTCGGACGGACCCGACCTGGGGCCGCTCACCGGCTTCTACGAGCACATGCGCGCGCAGGGCAAGGCGGCGCGGGGCAGGCTCATTTCGGTGCGCGACACGCTGGCCACCGCCTTGCAGGCGCAGGCCCTGGGTGTCGAGGCGGGCACCGCCCTGCGCACCGTTACGCTGGTCCGGATGGTCGATGGCAGACCACTGGCGGTCGGCACCACCAGCGGCACACCGGCGCTGATGGACGCCCTGGTGCGCGAAGACCTCGAGACCAACGACGTAATGGTCGTGCTCGAGGACCGTCTAGGCGTTCGCCTGCGCAACACGCACATCGAGGCCGGCGCGGTGCTGGCCGGTGCCGCGCGCGCACGGCAACTGGCGTGCGCGGCGGGCGACCCACTGCTGCGCATCCGCTTCACACCGCACGACATGGAGGACCGGGCGCTGTGCTGGTCCGAGATGCATTTCCGCGCAGACGCTTTCAGCTACCGCGCGGTGGTCAAGCGCTGATCGCTGCAGGGGCCGGCGCCACGATGCGGCTCAGGCGTGCAGGACGAGCCGGCTGACCAGGACCACCACCACGACCAACAGCGCGGCTGCCACCGCCTGCCAGAAACGCACCGGGTCTCGCTGCGCCAGCGGCACGGCTCGCGCGTGCCGCACTTCGGGGGCGGGCGAGCGCAGCTCATGCAGCAATTCGGACACGGCATCGTGGCGCCGGGCCGGCTGCGGGCTGAGCGCCTTCTGTAGCACCACGTCCAGCCAGACTGGCAGTTCGGGCCGGTGATGGCGCAGGGGCACGTAGCGCAGGCGCCGCAGGTCCCGGGGCTGGCGCACGCGTGCCGCGTCCAGCCCGTAGGGCAACTGGCCGGTGAGCATGTGGTAGCCCAGCGCCGCCAGCGAGAAGAGGTCGGACCGCGGGCTGCCACCTTCGCCAAGAAGGTGTTCCGGCGCCATGTACTGCAGCGTGCCCTGCACATTTGCGGCGAGCGGGCCACGGCCCTCCGCCAGCCCGGCGACATGGGCCGAGGCGAGGTCGATCAGCCGCGCGGTGCCGGCGCGGTCGATGATCACGTTCTCGGGCCGCAGGTCCTGGTGCAGCATCTCGCGGCCGTGCAGCGCCT